>NZ_JBHSOU010000071.1:0-42421 GCF_042656385.1 Pseudomonas sp. GCM10022186 | reverse complement strand
CGGTCCACCGTTCGCGGCACGCCCAGGCGCCAAATGGTGGAAATGAAAAGCGATTTCCACCCTACACAAGCCGCCTCGTCAGGCCTCGCCAGTTACGTAGGGTGAACCACGCTTCATCGGTCCACCATGCGCGGCACGCCCAGGCGCCAAATGGTGGCAATGAAAAGCGATTTCCACCCTACACAAGCCGCCTCGTCAGGCCTCGCCAGTTACGTAGGGTGGACCACGCTCTACCGGTCCACCATTCGCGGCACGCCCAGGCGCCAAATGGTGGAAATGAAAAGCGATTTCCACCCTACGAACTGGAGAAGCAATAACTGTGGGAAGGGCCAGCTACCTGAGCTCGGTAAAGGCCAACTTGATCCCCAGCCCCACCAGCACCGCGCCCATCAGCCGGTCGAACCAGTGTCCCAGGCGAGCGAAGCCGGCGCGCACCCGGCGCTGGCTGAACAGCAGGGCCACCAGGCTGAACCAGGCGGCGGTGGCGCAGGCCAGGTAGAGGCCATAGCCGGCCTGCACCGCCAGCGGCGTATGCGGATTGATCACCACGGTGAACAGGGAGAGGAAGAACAGGGTCGCCTTGGGGTTCAGGCCATTGGTGACGAAGCCGGTGACGAAGGCCCCGCGCGGGCTACGCTCGCCGGCCATGAGGGCCGCTTCGGCGGCTACCGGGTCGGCCGGCCTGGCACGCAGGGCCTTGATGCCGATGTACAGCAGGTAGGCCGCCGCCGCCCATTTCAGCGCGTTGAACAGCATGATCGACTGGGACACGATCAGGCCGATGCCCAGCAGCGAATAGGCCACATGCACGAAGATGCCCGTGCCCACGCCCAGCGCTGTCCAGGTACCGGCGCGACGCCCGTGGGCCACGCTCTCGCGCACCACTATGGCGAAGTCCGGGCCCGGGCTGGCCACGGCCAGCAGGTGGATCAGGGCGACGGTGAGGAATTCCGTCCAGTACATGTAACCTCCGATCGGGTCGATTTGCTCTGGTAGGCTGGCAACCTTACGCCTTCCACCGGACTCGCAAAAGGTACAGCCCCGCATGAACAGCAGCCGCGCCGTCTTCCTCGACCACGACTCCCTCGATCTCGGCGACCTCGACCTGACCCCGCTACGGCAGGCCTTTGGCGAGCTGCAGCTGCATCCGCATACCGCCCCCGAACAGGTCGCCGAGCGCCTGCGTGGTGCCCAGGTGGCCATCAGCAACAAGGTGCGTATCGACGACGACGCCATCGCCGCCAACCCCGGGCTCAAACTGATCCTGGTCGCCGCCACCGGTACCAACAACATCGACCTGGAGGCGGCCCGCGCCCATGGCATCACCGTATGCAACTGCCAGGCCTACGGCACGCCTTCGGTGGCGCAGCACACCCTGATGCTGCTGCTCGCCCTGGCCACCAGCCTGCCGGACTACCATGCCGCCGTGCGGGCCGGCCGCTGGCAGCAGGCCAGCCAGTTCTGCCTGCTGGACTTCCCCATCTTCGAACTGGAAGGCAAGACCCTCGGCCTGCTGGGCCATGGCGAGCTGGGCAGCGCCGTGGCGCGCCTGGCCGAAGCCTTCGGCATGCGCGTGCTGCTCGGTCAGCTGCCGGGCCGCCCACCCCGCGCCGATCGCCTGCCGCTGCGGGAACTGCTGCCCCAGGTGGACGCCCTGACCCTGCACTGCCCGCTCAACGAAGAGACCCGCGACATGATCGGCGCCGCCGAACTGGCGCTGATGAAACCCGGCGCCCTGCTGGTGAACACCGCCCGCGGCGGCCTGGTGAACGAACAGGCCCTGGCCGACGCCCTGCGCAGCGGCCACCTGGGGGGCGCCGCCACCGATGTGCTGACCCAGGAACCGCCACGGAATGGCAATCCGCTGCTGGCCGCCGATATCCCGCGCCTGATCGTCACCCCGCACAGTGCCTGGGGCAGCCGAGAGGCGCGGCAACGCATCGTCCTGCAGCTCGCAGAGAATGGCCGCGCTTGGTTGAAGGCATCGCCTGTCAGAGTTGTCAGCTAGTTCATACAAGATCCTGATAAAATTCGCTGCTTTTATCAGGATCTTCTTCAGATGGACCCACGCAGCGAAGTCCTGCTTCGACAGCCCGACCTGTTCCAATGCCCGGTGCTGCTGGCCGGACTGCCAGCCGATGACCTGCTCGGCACCCTGCCCCAGGCCAGCGGCTGGAGTTGGCACGCCGGTGAGCACGCGGCCCTCGAGAGCCGCTTCGCCGGGCGCAGCCATTTCGGCACGACGCCGCCGGAGGCCAGCTTCGCCGTAGCCGTTCTCTTCCTGCCCAAGTCCCGCGAGCTGACCGACTACCTGCTGGCCGCCCTGGCCGCCCGGCTGCCGGGTGGCGAGCTGTTCCTGGTGGGCGAGAAGCGCGGCGGCATCGAGCGGGCCGCCAAGCAACTGGCCGTGCTCGGCAAGCCACGCAAGCTGGACAGCGCGCGGCACTGCCAGCTGTGGCAGGTGAGCATCGATCAGGCCCCCGCCACGCCCGACCTGGAAAGCCTGGCCCAGCGCTACCGCCTGGACCTGGCCGACGGCCCGCTGGAGGTGGTCAGCCTGCCCGGCGTCTTCAGCCATGGCCGCCTGGACCGCGGCAGCGCGCTGCTCCTGCAGCAGCTGGACGGCCTGCCCGGCGGCCACCTGCTGGACTTCGGCTGTGGCGCCGGGGTACTAGGCGCGGTGCTCAAGCGGCGTTATCCACAGAGCCGCCTGACGCTCCTGGACGTGGACGCCTTCGCCGTCGCCAGCAGCCGCCTGACCCTGGCCGCCAACGGCCTGGAGGGCGAAGTGATTGCCGCCGACGGCATCCACGGCGCCCCCGGGGACTTGGCGGCCATCGTCAGCAACCCGCCCTTCCACCAGGGCGTGCACACCGACTACCAGGCCAGCGAGGACCTGCTGCGCGAGGCGCGCCAGCACCTGGTGCCCGGTGGCGAGCTGCGCCTGGTGGCCAACAGCTTCCTCAAGTACCCACCGCTGATCGAACGCCACCTGGGCCCCTGTCGCACCCTCGCCGAAGGCGACGGCTTCCGCATCTACAGCGCGCGCCGGGGCTGACCCGGCGCGCGCCATCGCCCCATCCAAGCTGAACCATCCATGCCCGTCGCCGACGGGCATACCTGGAGTTTTTTCGTGACCGATCTGAACATTGCCAGCGCCGCACCTCCACAAGAGGGCCTGCACCGCTCGCTGAAACCCCGCCACCTGAACATGATCGCCATTGGCGGCTCCATCGGTACCGGCCTCTTCGTCGCCTCCGGGGCCACCGTCGCCAGTGCCGGCCCCGGCGGTGCCCTGCTCGCCTATGCACTGATCGGACTGATGGTCTACTTCCTCATGACCAGCCTCGGCGAAATGGCCGCGCACATTCCGGTTTCCGGCTCGTTCAGCACCTATGGCAGCCGCTTCGTCGACGACGGCTTCGGTTTCGCCCTGGGCTGGAACTACTGGTACAACTGGGCGGTGACCATCGCCGCCGAACTGGTGGCGGCGCAGCTGATCATGAGTTTCTGGTTGCCGGACGTACCCGGCATCTACTGGAGCGCCCTGTTCCTCGGGCTGATGTTCCTGCTCAACGTCATTTCGGTGAAGGGCTTCGGCGAAAGCGAATTCTGGTTCGCCCTGATCAAGGTGGTCGCGGTGGTGGTGTTCATCGGCATCGGGCTGGCCACCATCTTCGGCATCATGGGTGGCATCGAGTCCCCCGGCTTGCGCAACTTCACCCTGGGCGACGCCCCCTTCGTCGGCGGCCTGCAGGCCATGGTCGGGGTGGCGATGATCGCCGGCTTCTCCTTCCAGGGCACCGAGTTGATCGGCATCACCGCCGGCGAGTCGGAAAACCCCAGGAAGAACATCCCCATCGCCATCCGCCAGGTGTTCTGGCGCATCCTGATGTTCTACATCCTGGCCATCTTCGTGATCGGCATGCTGATTCCCTACACCGAGCCGAACCTGCTGAAGAACGATGCCAGCGACATCAGTGTTTCACCCTTCACCCTGCTCTTCGAGCGTGCCGGCTTCGCCGCCGCAGCCAGCGTGATGAACGCGGTGATCCTCACCGCCATCCTCTCCGCTGGCAATTCGGGCATGTACGCCTCCACCCGCATGCTTTACAACCTGGCGCTGGCCGGCAAGGCACCGAAGCTGTTCTCCCGCCTGTCCGCCAGCGGGGTGCCGCGCAATGCGCTCTACGCCACCACCCTGGTGGGCGCGCTGTGCTTCTTCACCTCCATCGTCGGCGACAGCACCCTCTACACCTGGCTGTTGAACACCTCGGGCATGTGCGGCTTCATCGCCTGGCTGGGCATCGCCATCTCCCACTACCGTTTCCGCAAGGGCTACCTGGCCCAGGGCGGCCGCCTGGAGGACCTGCCCTACCGTGCCAAGCTGTTCCCCTTCGGCCCGCTGTTCGCCTTCAGCCTGTGCCTGGCGATCACCCTCGGGCAGAACTACCAGGCCTTCGTCGGCGAGCGCATCGACTGGGCGGGCCTGGCCGCCAGCTACATCAGCCTGCCGCTGTTCCTCGCCATCTGGCTGGGCTATCGGATGAAGAAGGGCAGCCGCCTGGTGAGCTACAAGGAGATGGACGTGCACGGCGGCGACAGCTGACCGCACGACAAGTCGCGCTTGCCGGGGCCACCCGGCTTGTGCACAATGCGCCCCGTCCTAGGGGAGTAGTCTCCCGCGAGCGCCCAGCTCGCCCGGCGTGCGTCAACACACTTGGTCCGCAGACCATGGCGCATGCGACCCAGAGCCTGCATGGACAGGCCAGCGGTTTGACAAGACCTATGACACGAACATCCTGACCCGGGGCGGGCAGGCTGTACGTGTCATGGTGATCAGTCGACCCGCCCCCGTAGGAACCCCGATGCTGGAATCCCTCTTCGTCCCGACACTGATCGTCGCCCTCGCCGAAATCGGCGACAAGACGCAGCTGCTCGCGCTGCTCCTCGCCGCCCGCTTCCGCAAGCCCTGGCCGATCATCTGGGGCATAGTCGCCGCCACCCTGGCCAACCACTTCGCCGCCGGCGCCGTCGGCGCCTGGGTCGCCAGCTTCTTCTCCGCCGCCAGCCTGAGCTGGGTCCTCGCCGCCTCCTTCGCCGCCGTGGCCGCCTGGACCCTGGTGCCGGACAAGCTGGACGACGACGAAGAGTCCGGACTGAAGAAATATGGCCCCTTCGTCACCACCCTGATCGCTTTCTTCCTCGCCGAGATGGGCGACAAGACCCAGGTCGCCACCGTCATGCTGGCCGCCCAGTACCCGCATTTCGTGATGGTGGTGATGGGCACCACCCTCGGCATGCTGATCGCCAACGTGCCCGTGGTGCTGGCCGGCAACTTCGCCGCCGACCGCCTGCCACTGGCGCTGATCCGCCGCCTGGCCGCAGCCGCCTTCGCCGCCCTGGCGACCTATGCGGTATACGAAGCCCTGAATCTCGGCGGGGTGCTCTGAGCTGTCGGATGCGGTTGAGCGAAGCGATACCCATCATTGCGCACGACCGATGGGTATCGCGGAACGCCACCCGCCCCATCCTGCAGGCAACGAAATTGCCGCCACCGGCGGCATTTCGGCCAATGGCTGGGACGATCGTACTGGTAAAGTGACGCACTGATCCCAGGCGCAAGGGAGCGCATCGTGTCACTGGACGATATGAAACGGCTGGTTCGCCAGCACATCGAACTGTCGTGGAACAAGGGCCGCCTGGCCCTGGCCGAGCAGCTGCAGAGCAAGGACTTCCTCTACAAGAGTTCCTTCATCAGCAGTCCCTTCAACAGCGCCGCCTATTGCCGGATGGTGCAGAACATCCGCGAAGCCATGCCCGACCTGGAGGTGGTGGTGGAGGAATGCATCGCCGAAGGCGACAAGGTGGTGACCTGGTGCACCCTGATCGGCAGCATCCAGAAACCGGCCCTGGGCTATCCGCCCAGTGACAAGGTGCTCAGCATCTCGGCGATGGCTTTCTGGACCATCAACAGCCTGGGGGAGGTGCAGGAAATCTGCACCATGTTCGACATGGAAAGCTTCCGCGCCCAACTGGGGCTTTCCACCCGGCACCTGGCCGAGAAAACCCTGCCCTGATCAGAGGTAGCCATTGCTCCTGAACCAGCCGATGGTGCGTTCCAGCGTGACCTCCAGCGGCGTCTCGGCGACATAGCCCAGCTCGTGGCGCGCCTTGCTGCCATCGAGGAACTGCCCTCCGGCCATCACCGCGATGGCGGTGTCATCCAGCTTCGGCGGTTCGCCTGAGAGCCGGTAGCGCAAGCGCCCGATGGCGGCCATGCCCCTGGCCAGCGCCAGGGGCATGGGTTGCGGCGGCGGTACGCCGAGCAGCGCAGCGATGCGTTCGGTCAGCTCGGCCATCTCGATATTCTGCCCGGTGAGCAGGTAACGTTCGCCCACCCGCCCCTTCTCCAGCGCCAGCAACAGGCCGCGCCCGGCATCGGCGGCATCCACCAGGTTGCGCCGGCCAGGCACGTAGTGGGTCATCCAGCCCTCGGCCATGGCAATCACCAGGCGGCCGGTGCTGGGCACCGAGTCGAACTCGCCCAGGCACATGCCGGGAATCCCGATGATCACCGGCAGGCCGCTGCGGGCCTGTTCGCGGGCCTGTTCGTCCAGCGCCCACTTGCTCAGCAGGTAGGGGTTCTTCCAGCGCGGCATCCCTTCGTAGAACAGTCCCTCATGGCCAGGCAGGCCCTCGGGGTGCTGCGGCAGGGCGATGGCGGCACCGGTGTAGAGGATGCGCGGGATGTGGGCGGCAAGGCAGGCAGCGTAGAAATGGTTGGTCTGGTCGAGGGTGCTGGCGACTTCCTCCTGCCAGCGGCGCGGGCGCTTCGGGTAGCCCGCGGCACAGAAGATCACCCCATCCAGGCCACCGAGGGCGCGGGTGAGGCCCGCGTGATCCAGCAGCTCCGCAGGCCGGCACTCGGCTTCGAGGTAAGCCAGCCGTTCCATCCGTGACGACGGCCGGTGGATCAGCACCAGTTGGTGCCCTGCGGCCTTCACCGCGCGGGCCGCATGGTGGCCGAGCAGGCCGGTTGCTCCAAGTACGGCGATTTTCACTGCGACTCCTCATCCGCTGGAGATTCGCCACCCCGACACGGCGGGGTAGCGGCGAGCAGTCTAGAACGCGGGTTGCCGGGATGCCAGGATTGGCGACCATGGGTCTGTACGAAAAGTCGGCGAGCGATGGCCTGGCTAGGCAAAAATCGGTGAGGAAGCGGAGTTAACGTGCTGTTAATGAGCATTCCGAACCGATTTTTAACGACGCATGGGCGAGCGCAGCCAGTTTTCGTACAGAGCCTAGTGTTGCCCCTTGGCCTGCTGGTATAGCGGCATCACTTTCGGGATGGCCGCCTTCAGCGACGCCATGCGCGAACCGGACGAGGGGTGGGTGCTCATGAACTCCGGCGGAGCGCCGCCACCCGCCTGTTCCATCTTCTGCCAGAGAGTGATGGCGGCGTTCGGGTCGTAGCCGGCGCGGGCCGCCAGCTCCAGGCCGATCAGGTCCGCCTCGTTTTCGTTGGAACGGCTGTTGGGCAGGGTCATCAGGTATTCGACGCCGGTGTTGGCCACGCCCAGGCCCAACTGGCCGACGCCCAGCGCCGAGCCGATCTGGCTGGCCATCTGCACCCCATAGGCCTTGGACATGGCCTCGCGGCTGTGTTCGCGCAGGGCGTGGGCGATTTCGTGGCCCATCACCGCCGCCAGTTCGTCATCGGTGAGCTTGAGTTTCTCGATCAGGCCGCTGAAGACGATGATCTTGCCGCCCGGACCGCAGTTGGCGTTGAGGTCGTCGCTGTCGATCACATTGGCTTCCCAGGCCCACTGCGCGGCATCCGGACGGAACGCCGGGGTCTGGGCGATCAGGCGCTTGGCGATGGCGTCGACCCGACGCGCGTTGGCGCTGCTCTTGTCCAGCACGCCCTTCTGGGAGGCCTCGCTCAGGGTCTGCTGGTAGGACTGGGCATACATCTGGTTGAGCTCGGAGGTCGACAGCATGCTGAACATGTACTGCTGGCGGTCGACGCCCACTGCTCCGCCGCTGGTGGTGTTGACGGCCTGGCATCCTGCCAGGAGCAGGGCCGCGGTCAGCCCGGACAGGTAAAACAGCTTGGCCATGGTGGCTCTCCATTCTTGCGAGGTCGGTAATGCTACGGTTGGTCCGGAACCCCGGCAACCACGTCGCATGTAGACAAGCCGGCGGCGCGTTTAACTGCATGCCCGGCTCAGGAAATTTCACCTCGCTGCCGATACAGGAAGCACAGGTGCAATTCTCTCGATCCGGAGCCCCCATGAAGTTCAGGTCCATCCAATTCTCCATCGCCGCCTTGGCAGGTGCCAGCGTGCTGGCCGTGGTCGCGGCCCTGGTGCTGTACGCACTGTTTTCCGGTGCCCGCAGCCAGGAACTGGTGCAGCAGCGGACCCAGGCATTGCTCGAACAGGTCATCAAGGAGCGCCTCGTGGCCCTGGCCGGTTCCCAGGTCAGCCAGATCCAGCGCGAGCTGGAGCTGCCGCTGGGCATCGCCAAGAACATGGCCAATCTCAACAGCCTGCTGGGCGAAACCGACGACGCCGGCCAGCCCAGGCTGAGCATCAGCCGCGAGCAGTTGAACAACCTGGTGCGCCAGACCACCGAACGCAACCCCAAGCTGAACGGCAGCTACATCGGCTGGGAACCCGGCGCCATCGACGGCATGGATGCCAGTTACGCCGGTCAGAAGGGCAACGGCCACGACGGCAGCGGGCGCTTCCTGCCCTGGTGGTTCCGCAACGCGGACGGCAGCCTTGGCCAGGACGCCATCGGCTTCATGGCAAGCGAGAAGCTGCTCGACACCGGCGTGCGCGAGGGCGAGTACTACCTCTGTCCGAAGGAGCGCAAGAAGCCTTGCGCCATCGACCCCGCCCCCTATGACGTCGGCGGCAAGGTCCTGATCCTTTCTTCCTTCACCGCCCCCATCCTGGTCAATGGCGAGTTCCGCGGCATCAGCGGCGCCGACTTTTCCCTGAACTTCATCCAGGACCTGCTCGGCAAAGCCGACCAGCAGCTCTACCAGGGCGCCGGCGACCTGGCCCTGATCGCCAGCAACCACCGCCTGGTGGCCTACTCCAGGGACAGCTCCAAACTGGGCGAGGAAGCGGCCAAAGTGTTCGACGCCAGCACCCTGGACAGCTTGCGCGGCCTTTCCGGCGACCAGCCGGCCTATCGCATCGACCAGGCCAGCCAGCGCATCGAGCTGATGCTGCCCTTCGGCATCGGCGACACCGACGCACGCTGGGTCTTGCTGATCCAGCTGCCGGTGGAGGCGGCGATGAAGGAACTGGGGCAACTGCAGGCCGACCTGCATGCCCAGCGCGATGCCGACATCTTCGGCATGACCCTGGTGGGCCTGCTGGTCGCCGGCCTGGGCTTGCTGGTGATCTGGTTCGTCGGCTACGGCATCGCCCGCCCGCTGCGGCAGATGGTCGGCATGCTCGACGACATCGCCAAGGGCGACGGCGATCTGACCCAGCGCCTGCGCAACAGCCGCGCCGACGAAATGGGCGCCATCGCCGGAGGCTTCAACACCTTCCTCGGCAAGCTGCAGTCGATGATCAGCCAGGTGGTGACCTCGGTGCAGAAGGTCAGCGATTCCTCCGAGCACACCGCCGACATCGCCATTCGCACCAACCAGGGCGTGCAGAAGCAGCTGGCGGAGATCGAACTGGTGGCCACCGCGGTCCACGAGATGACCGCCACCGCCCAGGACGTGGCCCGCAACGCCACCCATGCGGCGGAAGCGGCCAGCCACGCGGACCACGCGGCCAACCACGGCAAGCGCATCGTCCACGGCACCGCCGAAGCCATCACCGCCCTGGCCACCGAGATCGGTCGCGCCGTGGCCGTGGTGCAGACCCTGGCCAAGGACAGCGAGAACATCAACGCCATCCTGGTCGCCATCCGCGGCATCGCCGAGCAGACCAACCTGCTGGCGCTGAACGCGGCCATCGAGGCGGCGCGCGCGGGCGAGCAGGGCCGCGGCTTTGCGGTAGTAGCCGATGAAGTGCGCAACCTGGCGCAGAAGACCCAGCAGGCCACCGAAGAAATCCAGTCCATGATCCAGCAGCTGCAGCACGGCACCCGCGAAGTGGTGAAAGTGATGCAGGACAGCCAGGACAAGACCGACGCCAGCGTGCAGCACGCCAAGGAGGCCGCACATGCGCTGGAGTCCATCACCCAGGCGGTGTCGGTGATCAACGACATGAACACCCAGATCGCCAGCGCCGCCGAGGAGCAGAGCGCGGTGGCCGAGGACATCAACCGCAATGTGATCAACATCGGCCAGGTGGCCAATGAGGTCGCCGGAGGCGCCGACGAAGCCTCCCAGGCCAGCGCCGAGCTGACCAGGCTGGCCGAGCAGCAGCGGCGGCTGATCAATCAGTTCAAGGTGTAAGACCGGTAGCCCCTCTCACGAGGGGCTTCTTCTTGTAGGGGCGATTTCAATCGCCAAGGGCAGCGCAGCTGCCCCTCTCAACCTCATAGGGCAGACCTTCGGCCTGCTTGGCGAATGAATTCGCCCCTACAGGCAGCGAGCAGCACTCAAGCCGGCGTCAGGCACTCCGGGCCATCCAGCTTCGGATCGTTCACCAGGTTCGCCAGGGCGCGTTCGCGCAGCTGCTGGCCGGGCCGGGCCAGGAGTTCGAGCAGCTGCATCGGTGTCGAATCGGCCGACAGCCAGATTCGCTGACCCTCCTCGTCCAGCACCAGGGGGCGGCGCAGATCGGCGACGGGCTGGGTGACCATGGCCAGGCTCAGGTACTCCACGTCGCCCGCGGGGTAGGACTCCCACAACGCGGCGAAGTACAGGGTGCCGCCCTCGGCGCTGATCCAGTAGGGCCGCTTGCGCACACCGCGCCATTCATAGAAGCCGTTGGCCGGGATCAGGCAGCGCCGTGAGCGGAACGCCTCGCGGAACATCGGCTGGTCCGCCAGGGTCTCGACCCGGGCGTGGGCGGGCGTTTTCGACAGGTCGGTGAGCCAGGCCGGCGTCAGGCCCCAGCGGGCCATGTCGGCGCGGCGCTGGCCGTCCAGCTCCCGCAGCATCAACACCCGCCCCCCGGGGGCCAGGTTCCAGTGCGGCTGGTGATCTGCGGGAAAACCAGGAAGGGCCGCCATGGCGGGCGACCAGCGAAACAGGGCGAAACGTCCAGACATGGGATGGCCAGTTCGGGTCGGGAATCAGCAGAGCAGTGTGCCAGGGTAGCTGTCAGGCTCTTCACCCGGCATGGGTTGGGCCGCATTGTACGCGGCGATCAGCCCGCTGGCGCGCTCGGCGTCCTCATCCTCCACCAGCAGGCCGAGCAGCCCGAACACCGGCAGCTCACCGATACCGCCCAGCAGGTGGCCGCCGGCGAGGTGCGCCTCCACCCCCTCGCTGGCGAGCATGCCCAACAGCAGTTCGGCTTCGATCAGGTCCCTCGGTTCATAGATGCGCCGCATCAGTCATCCTCCCGGCGAACCTCCAGGCTCCAGTCCTGCCCGTCGGTGCGGAGCAGGAACAGGATGGGCCGGCAGCATACCGGGCAGTCCTCGATGTATTGCTGGTCGCCACCGGACAGGTCGAGCACGGCTTCGGCCGGCTCGCCGCAATAGGGGCATTGGTAGTCCTCTGTTTCCAGCATCCCGCCTCCCGTGTGACTTGCCTGTATAATCGCCGGTCTATTTGACGCCTCGCATGACGGGGCCTCCATCCCCTAACCCAGCCGATTCCAGAACAAGAGTGACCAATGGGCGAATTTGAAGCCATCCGACCCTATGACGATGCCGAGGTCTCGACGGTGCTGGCGCGCCTGTTCGCCGACGACGCCTTCCTCGGCACCCTCACCCGCTACCGTTTCCCGAAACTGGCGGGCCCGCTGGGCTGGCTCCTCAAGCCTGTTATAGCTCATCGGCTGCGCCGGGAGTTCGCCAGCATCGACTCGGTGGCCAAGCTGCAGGACCGTATCGAGCCCTATGTGGACAACACGATCGGGCGTGCCACCGATGGCGTGACCTACTCCGGCGTGGAGCGACTGAAGCCCGGCACCGCTTACCTGTTCCTGGCCAACCACCGCGACATCGTGATGGACCCGGCCTTCGTCAACTACGCCGTGTACCACGCAGGCCTGCCGACGCCACGCATCGCCATTGGCGACAACCTGCTGCAGAAGCCCTTCGTCAGCGATCTGATGCGCCTGAACAAGAGCTTCATCGTGCACCGCAACCTGGCCGGGCGCCGCGAGAAGCTGGCAGCCTTCCAGCTGCTCTCGGCCTACATCAACCACTCGATCCGGGTGGACGGCCAGTCGATCTGGATCGCCCAGGCCGAAGGCCGCGCCAAGGACGGTGACGACCGCACCGATTCGGCGATCCTCAAGATGTTCCACATGAGCCGCAAGGACGAACCCTTCGCCGATGTGATCCGCGATCTGCACCTGATCCCGGTATCCATCAGCTACGAGTACGACCCCTGCGACCTGGCCAAGGCCCGCGAGCTGCAGATCCGCGCCAGCACCGGCGGCTACACCAAGGCCCCGGGCGAGGACGACACCAGCATCGCCCTGGGCATAACCGGCTACAAGGGCCGGGTGCACATCGCCTTCGGCAGCGAGATCGGCAGCGCCAGCGAAGACGCCAAACAACTCGCCCAGGAGATCGACAGGCAGATCCTCGGCGGCTATCGCCTGTTTCCCGTGCACTACCTGGCCTATGCCATGTGGGGCGAGCGCGATCCCGAGCTGGCCGTCCCGACGGCGGCCGAGGTGTTTGGCGCCGACGAACTGGCCCGCGCCCAGTCCCAGTGGCAGAAGCGCCTCGACGCCTGCCCGGCGGAACAGCGCCCGTACCTGATCCAGCAGTACGCCACTCCGGTGCGCAATCAATACAGGATCAAGGCCGGCCTGCCGCTTTGATCTGACACTGAAATGCAAAACGGCGACCCAGGGGTCGCCGTTTTTCTTTCTCGCCGGATGCCGTCAGAGCTGGGTACTGGCCCAGGACACGCCGAGGGCTATCGCCAGGCTGAAATGACCGAAGGCATAGAAGAAGCGGTTCAGGCGCTGGGCCGACTCATCCTGGACCGAGGGGCCGTCGACCTCTTCCAGCTCGCTGTCGGCGGCCAGACGGGCAATGGAACGCTGCTCACGCAGCCGGGTGGCCAGCAGCACCCAGGCTCCGGCACATGCAAAGAACAGGGCCAGGCCATTCACGACCTGTGCGGGGTGGGCCAGAAACATGGCCCAAAGCGCCTGCAGCGACATCTTCAACTCCGCTTCAGGCGGTGCGGCCGTGCACTCAACCTGCAAGACAAGGATCTGTCCGCCCTGGTCCGGGGCGGTTCGTTCGACGGCGCAGAGTGTACCGAATACGGCTCCTGACCGGGCGGTCGTTCCGACGAATGCCGTTGCACGAATGTCCTCCCTTGGCAGAAGGATACGCTCGCGCAGGAACGAAAAAGCCCGGCGCGAGGCCGGGCTTCTTCATGCCGAGACGCCTTACTGGGCCAGCAGCTGGCCGATGGTCGGGTCCTTGAAGGCGCGGGTCAGGGCGTCGCTCAGGACATCGCTGACCAACTTGGTGTTGGTCTGCTGGTTCGGCGCGGTGCCGAAGCGCTGGTTCAGCGAGGCGCCGTACTTGCCGCTGTAGCGGCGCGAGCTGTTCTGCACGTCGACGCGGAAGCTGGCGCTGATATTGGCCTCGGTGACATAGGTTTCCTTCGGCGACTGGTACTTCAGGTCGGCCAGGGTCAGGGTCAGCTGAGGCGCGTTGTAGGCGTTCGGCGACGGGGTGAAGCCCAACAGGCGCACGGCGGCCTCGGCCTCGGCCTGCA
Organism: Pseudomonas sp. GCM10022186; assembly: GCF_042656385.1. Classification (NCBI taxonomy): domain Bacteria; kingdom Pseudomonadati; phylum Pseudomonadota; class Gammaproteobacteria; order Pseudomonadales; family Pseudomonadaceae; genus Pseudomonas; species Pseudomonas sp. GCM10022186. The sequence goes on along the minus strand of NZ_JBHSOU010000071.1, from coordinate 28,572 downwards.
GGCGCGGCAGGATGTCCTGGCTTTGCACGCTGATGGCACTGGTTTCGGCGTAGATGCCACCACGGGTGCCGAGCACTGGGGACGGACGACCATCGGCGACGCGCACCACCACCGGCTGGCCTTGGCCGACCGGGGTCAGCGGACCGGTGAGCTTGGGTTGCGGGCTGAGTTGCTGCGGGCTGAGGGCACAGCCGACCAGGGTCAGGCTGAGGGCGGCCAGCAGGCCAAGCAACGAGCGTTTCAGCATGCTTTATCTCTCCAGGAATGAAGGCAAAACGGCCGGCAGTATAACCAGCCGGCAAGGGTACTGACAGAGCGCCAGCACCTCATGCAATGTCAGACAGCCACCCGATAACGCGGTTCCTGTCATCCCCCTGTCACGCCTGCGTGGGATAAAGGGCTGGCCACTTCTGGAGTCGCACCGATGTTCCTCTTCTGGCCCCTGTTCGCCCGCCGCCGTCAATGCCGCAGTTTCGCCCTGCTGGACGCTACCGGCGTTTGCCGTGGCCTGCACCAGGGGAGCGAATCCCCGGCCGGCGGCAACTGGGTCGAAGTGACTGAATCCCGCCTGGCCTGGATCGGCCAACCCCTCCCCGGCAGTGCCCGTGTCGCACCGGTCGTCGGACAGCCTGCACGGCGCCGTGCGTTGGCAGCCTGACCGGTGGACGAAGAAAAGTCACACCAGGCGTCCTATTCGCCCCATTTCATCGTTATAATCGCCCCCCGATTATAAGGTCGTCTCCTGATCGGGCCTCGCAACACCGCTCCTCGCGCCTGCTTGAGCACCCGCACAGCCCCACAGAGAGCCGTCCACTTTATCGCGCAGCCACTTGATGGCTCGCCGCATCCTTCCGCCCGAAATGCAAACGCTTTTGCAGGGACGCATGCGTAATACGCACGCAGATGGACGCGGCCTGCCCGGCGGTAGGCGATCCTTTTGAGGTTCACGACTCCAAAAGAGCGTGAGAAGACGGTTTTTCACTACTTCACGAGAGAGTGGCGAGCAAATGGCGCAAGACGATTACGAAGCAGTGGACGTGTTGCTGGTCGGGGCCGGCATCATGAGCGCTACGCTGGCGGTACTGCTTAAAGAACTCGATCCCGGCATCAAGCTGGAGATCGCGGAACTCCGCGAGTCAGGAGCCATCGAGAGCTCCAACCCCTGGAATAACGCGGGCACCGGCCACGCCGGCCTGTGCGAGCTGAACTACACGCCCCAGGCGGCCGATGGTTCCATCGACATCAAGAAGGCCGTCAACATCAACGCCCAGTTCGAGGTCTCCAAGCAGTTCTGGGCATACATGAGCGGCAAGAGCGCCTTCGGCTCGCCCAAGACTTTCATCAACCCTGTCCCGCACCTCTCCTTCGTACGCGGTGACGAGGACATCGCCTTCCTCAAGAAGCGCTTCGAGCTGCTCCGCCAGCACCATGCCTTCAGCGAGATGGAATACACCGAAGACCGCGCCACCATGGCCAAATGGGCGCCGTTGATGATGAAGGGCCGCGACGCATCCGAGAAGATCGCCGCGACCCGTGCCATGAACGGTACCGACGTCAACTTCGGCGCGGTCACCAACCAGCTGCTGCAGTACCTCGCCAGCCTTTCGGGCACCCGTGTCAGCTACTTCCAGAAGGTCACCGACCTGACCCGTACCGACGACGGCTGGAAAGTCAACATCAAGAACACCCAGAGCGGCGCCAGCCGCGAAGTGTCCGCGCGCTTCGTGTTCCTCGGCGCCGGCGGTGGCGCGCTGCCGCTGCTGCAGCTCTCCGGCATCGAGGAAGGCAAGGGCTTCGGCGGCTTCCCGGTGAGCGGCCAGTGGCTGCGCTGCGACAACCCCGAAGTGGTCAAGCAGCACCAGGCCAAGGTCTACAGCCAGGCCGAAGTCGGCGCCCCGCCGATGTCCGTGCCGCACCTGGACACCCGCGTGGTGGACGGCAAGAAATCCCTGCTGTTCGGACCCTACGCCGGCTTCACCACCAAGTTCCTCAAGCACGGTTCCTTCCTCGACCTGCCGCTGTCGGTGCGTCCGAGCAACCTCGGCCCGATGTTGGCCGTGGCCCGGGACAACATGGACCTGACCCGTTACCTGGTGAAGGAAGTCATGCAGTCCCAGGACCAGCGCCTGGACGCCCTGCGCAAGTTCTATCCGGAACTGAACCCGGCCGACTGGCGCCTGGAAGTGGCCGGCCAGCGTGTGCAGATCATCAAGAAGGACGCCAAGAAAGGCGGTGTCCTGCAGTTCGGCACCGAGCTGGTTTCCGCCGCCGACGGCAGCATCGCCTGCCTGCTTGGCGCGTCCCCGGGCGCGTCGGTCACCGTCTCCATCATGCTCAACCTGATCGAGCGCTGCTTCGCCGAGCAGGCCCGTTCCGAGCAGTGGACGGCCAAGCTGAAGGAAATCTTCCCGGCACGGGAAAAGGCCCTGGAAAGCGATGCGGCCCTGTACCGCGAGGTCAGCGCCCGCTCCGACGATCGCCTGGGCCTGACCAGCGTCGGCACCGCAGCCCAGAGCATCGCCTGAGCCTCGGCAGCGCGCTGAGAGAAACCGCCCTTCGGGGCGGTTTTTTATGGTTCCTCGTCCTCAGGAAAAGGATGGGCGGAGCGCTCCTGTCGTAGGGTGGATCACGCTTCATCGATCCACCATCGCGGTCCGACCCGGCTTCGATGGTGGATATGAAAAGCGATATCCACCCTACCGAACTCGCCCACAAAAAAGCCCGCACTCTGGCGGGCTCTTTCAGCAGCGTAAGGGATCAGCCGCGGGCGGCCTTGATCACTTCGATGTAGGGCTCGGCCTGGCGCTGGTCCTGGATCAGGGCGATGAAGTCGTTGCCCTTCTCGTCCCTGGCGTTGAGGTCATAACCTGCCGCGACGAAGAAGGTCACGAAACGCTCGAAGTCATCGATGCGCAGACCACGGTAGGCCTTGATCAGCTTGTGCAGCGAAGGCGGCGTGGCATCGGCCGGCTCGACCGCGAGGAACAGCTTGATCGAGTCATCGGAGATTTCTTCGCCAATCACCTGTTTCTTGTCTTTACGCATCGCTCACTTCTCTCGGGCCGGGTATCACGGGGGCGGGCAGTTTACCTCCGGCCGGCCTTCGCGCTCAACGCAGGCGTACCGCGCCGCTGTGCAGATCGGCCCAGACATGGCCATTGGGGTAGCTGAGAAACTGGCAGTAGACCGGCCCGTTGCGCAACAGGTCGAGCACCGCCGCGTACTGCGCCAGCGGGTAGTTCAGGCTCAGCACCCGGCTCTGCGGGTCGTAGCTCGGCTTCTTCAGGCTCTTGCCCTCGACCTCGAACTGGATCACCACCTGACGCACATCGGCCCCCTTGCTCAGGGGCTTGCCCTTCAGACGCAGCAGGGCGGGAGAACTGATCGGGATCGGCTGCTGGTTGGACTGGCGCTGGCTGCCCAGCACCACGGAATACTCGGTGATCTGGATCAGTTGCTGCTGATCGGGCTGTTCCTGGCGCAGCGACAGGTCGTCCGGCGGCAGGAAACGGGCATGCATGGGGGCGTTTTCGGCGGCGCCCAGCGGCAGGCTCAGGAACAGGGCCAGGCAGGCCCCGAGACGCAAGGGAACAGGCATCGGCAACTCCGGAATCGGGCGGGCGCACACTCTAGCACGGGCCTTTCGGACACAGGCATTCGACCCTCGCCGGCTTACCGCCCCCCAGCCAGCCCCCTATACTCCAGGCCTCTGCCACAGGAGTGACCATGTCTCGATACCTGCCTCCCCTGTTCTCGGCCTTGCGTCAGACCCTGCGCGAGGGCTATTCCCTGAACGCCCTGCGAGGGGACGTCGCCGCCGGGGTCACGGTCGGCATCATCGCCATTCCCCTGGCCATGGCGCTGGCCATCGCCGTCGGCGTGGCTCCGCAGCACGGCCTCTACACCGTGCTGCTGGCTGCCCCGCTGATCGCCCTCACCGGCGGCTCGCGCTTCAACATCTGCGGCCCCACCGCGGCCTTCGTGGTGATCCTCCTGCCCATCACCCAGCAATTCGGCGTGGGCGGGCTGCTGCTGTGCACCCTGATGGCCGGCGTCATCCTCATCGCCATGGGCCTCGCACGCCTGGGTCGCCTTATCCAGTTCATCCCCTATCCGGTGACCCTGGGCTTCACTGCCGGTATCGGCATCGTCATCGCCACCCTGCAGGTCAAGGACCTGCTCGGCCTGCAGCTGTCCCAGCCGCCGCAGAACTATGTGGACCAGCTGCGCCTGCTGGCCGAGGCGCTGCCCACTACGCACCTGGGCGATGCCCTGGTGGCGGTCGCGAGCTTCGCCGTGCTGTTGATCTGGCCGCGCCTGGTGAAAAAGGTGCCAGGGCACCTGGTGGCCCTGACCCTGGGCGCCTTGCTCGGCCTGCTGCTGGAGGCGCTGGACGTCCCGGTCGCCACCCTTGGCGAGCGCTTCAGTTATGTGCTGGACGGCGTCAGCCATCCCGGCATCCCGCCCTTCCTGCCGGACTTCGCCTGGCCCTGGCAGCTCCCCGGCCCGGATGGCCAGCCTCTGGGCCTGTCCTTCGAGCTGATCCGCCAACTGCTGGCCCCGGCCTTCGCCATCGCCATGCTCGGCGCCATCGAATCGCTGCTTTGCGCCGTAGTGGCCGACGGCATGGCCGGCACGCGCCACGATCCCAATGCCGAACTGCTCGGCCAGGGCCTGGGCAACCTGGTGGCCCCGCTGTTCGGCGGCATCACCGCTACCGCGGCCATTGCCCGCAGTGCTGCGAACGTGCGCGCCGGGGCCCGTTCGCCCATCGCCGCCATCATCCATGCCGGCATGGTGCTGCTGGCCATGCTGTATCTGGCGCCGCTGTTCAGCTACCTGCCCATGGCCGCCCTGGCGGCACTGCTGCTGATGGTGGCCTGGAACATGAGCGAAGCACGCCATGTGGCGCACACCCTGCGCATAGCACCAGGCAACGATGTGCTGGTGCTGCTCACCTGCCTGCTGCTGACCGTGCTGTTCGACATGGTGCTGGCGGTGGGCGTTGGCCTGCTGATGGCTGCCGGCCTCTTCATCAAGCGGATGAGCGACCTCACCGATGCGGCGCCCCTGCCCCGCCACTTCCATGAGGCCCTGCGCGAGCTGCCCGAGCAGGTGCTGGCCTATGTCATTCGCGGGCCACTGTTCTTCGGCGCCGCGGAGAAGGCACTGAGCGTGCTGCGCCGCTTCAACCCGGAGGTGAAGGTCGTGATAGTCGAGATGGGCGCCGTGCCCATGCTGGACATGACGGCGCTGGCTGCCCTGGAGAACCTGCTCCACGACTACGGTCGCCAGGGCATAGGACTGGTGCTGGTAGGCACCTCACCGCGTGTGCGGCTGAAACTGCGCCGCGCCGGCGTCCACCGCGAGACTGGCCGTCTGGCCTATGTGCAATCGCTGGAACAGGCACGGGTCAAGGCGCTCCAGTGGCTGGAGGGCGACCAGCATCAAGAGAACAGCGAACGCATCCAGGCGAGATAGTCGGCTGCGCCGGGCTCGCCCTCGCGGGGTGCCCAGGCCGGCTGCTCGCCCTCGCCCACGGGGCGGTAGGGGCCGGCCTTGCATTCGAAGAGCAGGCTGTCCGGCTCCAGCACCACCAGGGCGTGGAACACACCCGGCGGCAGGTCGACGCCCACGCAGTCGCCGCCGGCCACCAGCTCGCGCTTATCGGTGACCTTGCCGTCCTCGTCGAAGATCAGCAGGCCGAGGCGGCCTTTCAGCACCAGCAGGCCTTCCGCCTTGTCAGGGGAGAGATGGCGATGCGGCGGGATATAGGTCTCGGGCTGCAGCCCCACCGCCAGGCGGTGGCAGGGCTCTTCCATGGCGTGGAAGTTGTGGTGCTGGCGCTTGCGCGGGCTCGCCGCAGCCTTCCCGGCCAGTTCGGCGAACAGCGCCTGATCGAGGAAACGCGGCGCGCTCATGGCTCAGAGCCCCTTGACCGCGTAGATGCCCGCGGCGTTGCGCCAGTAGCCCTTGTAGTCCATGCCGTAACCGAAGATGTAGCGATCTTCGCAGGGCAGGCCCACGTAGTCGGCCTTCAGGTCCGGGCGCGCCTTGCGGTCATGGGTCTTGTCGATCAGCACGGCGGTGTGCACGTGGGCGGCGCCGGCGTGGTTGCAGAAGTCGATGATGGCCGCCAGGGTGTGCCCCTCGTCGAGGATGTCGTCGATGATCAGCACGTCGCGGTCGATGAAGGAGATTTCCGGCTTGGCCTTCCAGAACAGCTCGCCGCCGCTGGTTTCGTTGCGGTAGCGGGTGGCGTGCAGGTAGGACAGCTCCAGCGGGAAGCCCAGCTTGGGCAGCAGTTTGCCGGCGAAGATCAGGCCGCCGTTCATCACGCAGAAGACCACCGGGTTGCGCTCGGCCAGCTCGCCGTTGATGGCTTCGGCGACCTGGGCGATGGCCGCCTCGACCTGGGCTTCGGTGTACAGGCAATCGGCTTCGGCCATCACCTGGCGGATGTGTACGAGATCGGCGGACATGGCAATTCCTCTGGGTTCGACGGGGAACATGCGCGGTTCCCGCAGGAAACTTGAACGGGGCGTCAAGATAAAAGTCGGCAAAGGTACTCATCCGCCTGCCCCGGAGCAAGCCCTGACGGACGAGTGTCGACCATACTGCAGCAGGCTTGCTCCGCTGGGGGACAGTTCCTTGCGTTGGCGCGACATGACAGCCAGGACCCGCCAGTCAGTTCAGCACAGCCTGTAGTCAATGGATTAAGCTAACGCAATTTTTTTGCCAGCCCGCCGGAGACCCCTCCCATGCCTATCCGTGAGATCCGCCATCCGCTGATCCGCCACAAGCTCGGCCTGATGCGCCGCGCCGACATCAGCACCAAGAACTTCCGCGAACTGGCACAGGAAGTCGGCGCCCTGCTGACCTACGAAGCGACCAACGACCTGCCCCTGGAGAGCTACGAAATCCAGGGCTGGGCCGGCACCGTGCAGGTAGAGAAGATCGCCGGCAAGAAGATCACCGTGGTGCCCATCCTGCGGGCCGGCATCGGCATGCTCGACGGCGTGCTCAGCCTGATCCCGGGTGCCAAGGTCAGCGCCGTGGGCGTGGCGCGCAACGAGGAAACCCTGGAAGCCCACACCTACCTGGAGAAGCTGGCGCCGGAGATTGACGAGCGCCTGGCGCTGATCATCGATCCGATGCTGGCCACCGGCGGTTCCATGGTCGCCACCATCGACCTGCTCAAACGCGCCGGCTGCAAGGAAATCCGCGCCATGGTGCTGGTCGCCGCACCCGAAGGCATCAAGGCGGTGAACGACGCCCATCCGGACGTGATGATCTACACCGCGTCCATCGATCAGAAGCTCAACGAGCACGGCTATATCATTCCGGGCCTGGGGGATGCCGGCGACAAGATCTTCGGCACCAAGCAGAAGGACACCTGATCGATGAGCGACGAATTCAAGGACCCGCTCTGGCGCCAGATCCTTTCCGGCGCCCAGATGCTCTTCGTGGCCTTCGGCGCCCTGGTGCTGATGCCACTGATCACCGGGCTGGACCCCAACGTTGCCTTGTTCACCGCCGGCCTCGGCACCCTGCTGTTCCAGTCGGTCACCGGCCGCCAGGTGCCGGTGTTCCTGGCCTCCAGCTTCGCTTTCATCACCCCGATCATCCTCGCCAAGGGCCAGTTCGGCCTGGCCGCGACCATGGGCGGCGTGGTGGCGGCAGGCTTCGTCTACACCTTCCTGGGCCTGGCGGTGAAGCTCAAGGGCACCGGCTTCATCGACCGCCTGCTGCCGCCGGTGGTGATCGGCCCGGTGATCATCTCCATCGGCCTGGCCATGGCGCCCATCGCCGCCAACATGGCCATGGGCAAGGCCGGGGACGGCAGCGAGCTGATCCCCTACTCCACCGCCATGTGGATTTCCATGCCGGCGCTGCTGACTACCCTGATAGTGGCGGTGTTCGGCAAGGGCATCTTCCGCCTGGTGCCGATCATTTCCGGCGTGATCGTGGGCTTCGCCCTATCCTTCTGGTTCGGCGTAGTGGACACCGCGAAGATCGCGGCCGCCCCCTGGCTCGAACTGCCCAACTTCACCGCCCCCGAATTCAACCTGCAGGCCATCCTGTTCATCGTCCCCGTGGCGCTGGCCCCGGCCATCGAGCATATCGGCGGGGTGATCGCGGTGGGCAGCGTGACCGGTCGCGACTACCTGAAAAAGCCTGGCCTGCACCGCACCCTGCTGGGCGACGGCCTGGCCACTTCGGCCGCCGGCCTGTTCGGTGGTCCGCCCAACACCACCTACGCCGAAGTGACCGGCGCGGTGATGCTGACCAAGAACTACAACCCGAAGATCATGACCTGGGCGGCCGTGTTCGCCATCGGCCTGGCCTTCATCGGCAAGTTCGGCGCCATCCTGCAGAGCATCCCGGTACCGGTCATGGGCGGCATCCTCTGCCTGCTGTTCGGCTCCATCGCCGCAGTGGGCATGAACACCATGATCCGCCACAAGATCGACCTGGCCGAGGCGCGCAACCTGGTGATCGTCTCCGTGACCCTGGTATTCGGCATCGGCGGCATGCTGGTGGGCACCGGCACCGGCCAGGATGACTTCGGCCTGAAGGGCATCGCCCTCTGCGCCATAGTCGCCATCGCCCTCAACCTGCTGCTGCCGGGCCATGAAACCTGGAAGCACCGCAGCCCGGACGATGCCCCGCAGATCTGAACCGGCTCCATGAAACAGCCCCGCACCCGCGGGGCTGTTTCTTGTCAGGGGAGCCGCCCGACCCATCCAATTACGAAGAGAGCTGCACCTCCTGGGGCAGGACATCGTCCTGCGACTCCACGCCCCATTTCTGAAGCCGCTGCAAGCTCTCGCGATAGGGTTTGAGCCCCATCCCCAGCAGCACCACCGAACTGCTCACCGCCAGGCTGGTGACGATCAGCAGCGAGTAGCGCAGGGCCTTGTCGTCGGCGAACAGGTAGTCGGTCACCAGCGCCACGGCCGTAGGACCTATTCCCAGTCCGATCAGGGTGATGACGAAGAGATAGACCGCCGAGGCCTGGCCGCGCATGGAGTTGGGCATGATCTCCTGGATAGCCGCCGGCGCCACACCGAAGGGCATGCTCAGGCAGAACACCGTGGGCGCCATCAGCACCGTCACCCAGAAGGCGTCGTCCAGCAGCGGAAACAGCACCACCAGAGGCAACGCCCCCAGGGCGGCGAACAGGCCGACGCGCATGTTGGCATCCGCACGCCCGCGCCTGGCCATCCAGTCCGCCAGGCGCCCCCCGAAGACGATGCCGAGGCAGCCGAAAACCGCCACCAGGCTGCCGTAGATCATGCCCACCTGGCCGGCGTCCCAGCCATGGGTGCGAATGTAGAAGGTCGGGATCCAGGCCGCGCTGCCATAGCCGGCGAAAGCCAGGCCGGCGAAGCCGAAGTTGTGGCAGACCACGGTACGCCGGTTGCTGCGCAGGTAACGGCCGACCTCCGCCAAGGGCACCACCACGCCGGCGCCGATGCCACGCCGCTGGGGTTCGCGCACCGCCAGCATGAGCAGGGTGAAGAGCGCGCCAGCAGCGCCCAGGGCCAGGAAGATCAGCTGCCAGGGCCTTACTTCGCCCAGCAGCGGCAGATGGACGTCGCCCTGGGCGGAGGCGAACTTGATCACCAGCCCGCCCAGCAGGAAGGCCAGCCCGGAACCGAGATAGACACCCATCGAATAGACGCTGATCGCCGTGGCCCGACGCTCCTTGGGAAAGCTGTCGGCGATCAGCGAATAGGCCGCTGGAGACAGGGCCGCCTCGCCCATGCCGACACCGATGCGGCAGAGCAGGAACTGCCAGTAGAGCCTGGCCATGCCACAGGCCGCGGTGGCCGCACTCCAGAACAGCACGCCAAAGGCGATCAGCCCGCGACGGCTGCGGCTGTCTGCCAGGCGCCCGAGGGGAATGCCGCAGACGGTATAGAAAAGAGCGAAGGACAGCCCCATCAGCAGGCTCATCTGCGTATCGCTGATGGCGAGGTCGCGGCGGATGGGTTCCACCAGCAGGTTGAGGATCTGCCTGTCGATGAAGGACAGCACGTAGGCCACCATCAGAATGGCGACGGTGGTCCAGGCACACAGGCTCGAGGGGTAGCCATTGTTCTTGTTCTGCATGGGCTCTCCTCGGCGCCGCCGGTGCGGCGCACGACGGTTGAAGGAGAACCCAGCTTAGGTGGCCATGGGTGGCCTGAATACCGGAAAGCGCGTCATATAGGCGAGGTGAATGCGCAGCGTGTCCTCCGATTGATAAAGGACAGGAATCACAGCGGCCGCACCGCCGTCTCGCACAGGCGTGCCAGGGCAGACACCCATTGCGGATGGCTGTTCATGCAGGGCACCAGCACCAGCTCCTGGCCACCAGCCTCCTGGAACTGTTCGCTGCCACGCTGGCCGATTTCCTCCAGCGTCTCGATGCAGTCGGCGACGAAGGCCGGGCACATCACCAGCAGCTTCTTCACCCCCTGCTTCGCCAGTTCGTCGAGGCGGGTCTCGGTGTAGGGTTCGATCCACTTGTCCCGGCCCAGCCGCGACTGGAAGGACACCGACCATTGCCCGGGCTGGAGCCCGGCGCGCTCGGCGAAGGCTTCGGCGGTCCGCTGGCACTGGCTGCGGTAGCAGACCGCCAGGACCTCGTCGCTGACTCCGCGGCTGTCCCGCGCGCGCAGGTCATGCTGCGGTTCTATACCTTTCACCAGCTTGCGGATATGCCGTTCCGGCAGGCCGTGGAAGCTCAGCAGCAGGTGGTCGAAGTCCTGCTCCAGATAGGGCTTGGCGCTGGCCACCAGGGCATCCAGGTAGTCCGGTTCGGCGAAGAAGGGCGCCAGCACCGACACCTGCAGCTTCAAGCCCAGCTCGCGAACCACCCGGCGCGCTTCCTCGATGGCGGTGGTGGTGGTGCTCTCCGCGAACTGCGGATAGAGCGGCGCCAGGGTCACCCGCTTGACGCCCTGGCCGGCCAGCTTGCGCAAGGCGCCTTCGATGGAGGGTTCGCCGTAGCGCATCGCCAGCTCCACCGGCCCGTGCGGCCAATGCGGGGCCATGGCCCCCTGCAACTGGCGGCTGAGGACGATCAGCGGCGAGCCCTCCGGCCACCAGATGGAGGAATAGGCATGGGCCGACTGCGCCGGGCGCTTGATCAGGATCAGCGAAACCAGCAGGCGCCGCAGGGGCCAGGGCAGGTCGACCACGTAGGGGTCCATCAGGAACTGATCGAGGTAGCTCCGCACATCCTCCACCTTGGTGGAAGCCGGGGAGCCCAGGTTGACCAGCAGCAGTGCGTGATCAGTCATCAAACATCCTTAGGCATCAGCAAGTCGCCGAGCGCCGTGTCCAGATCGGTGAATGCAAAGGTGAATCCCGCCGCCTGCAGGCGCGCCGGCACCGCACGCTGGCCACCCAGCAACAGGCCGGCCAGCTCACCCAACAGTACGCGCAGGACGAAGGCCGGCGCCGGCATGATGGCCGGCCGGCCCAGCGCGCGCCCCAGGCTGCGGGCGAAATCGCCGTTGCGTACCGGCTGCGGCGAGCACGCATTATAGGGACCGCGAGCGTCTTCCCGCCGCAAGAGAAAATCCATCAAGGCGATTTGATCGTCCAGGTGCACCCAGGACATCCATTGCCGGCCATTGCCCAGGGGACCGCCCAGCCCCAGGCGAAAGGGCGGCACCAGGCGCTTGAGAAAACCGCCGTCCCGCGCCAGCACCAGACCGGTGCGGATGAGCACCACACGGATGCCGAGTGCCTCGGCCCGTAGTGCGGTTTCCTCCCAGGCCACGCAGAGCTGGCTGGCGAAGTCGTCGGTGACAGGAGGCGATTCCTCGGTCAACTCGCGCTCGCCAGCGTCCCCGTACCAGCCCACGGCCGAGCCGTTGAGCAGCACTTGCGGCATCTGGTCGCGCTTGCCCAGCCATTCCAGCAGTTGCTCGGTCAGGGTGATGCGGCTGCCCCAAAGCAGTGCCTTGCGCTTGTTGCTCCAGGGGCGGTCGGCAATGGGTTCGCCGGCCAGGTTGACGATGGCGTCCAACGGCTCGTCGCCATAGTCGGCGAACTGACCGATACCGCGCACCGCGCGACCGCACAGGCTGGCGACACTCTGTGGCCGACGGCTCAGCACGGTGAGCTGATGCCCATCGGCCAACCAGCGCTGACAGAGCGCCCGACCAATCAGACCAGTACCGCCGGTCAGCAATATGTGCATGGCATCCTCCTCGCATGGCGCTAAGTGCGGATATCGCCCTAGTCTGGTTTATGACGATTCGACGTGCCCTTGTTTGGGCCACGCACCGTCAGAAACACAGAAGTCCGCGATTGGAACCGAACGACCTATACAGAGCTTGAATATTGTACAGGTCTTGTCTAAAGCGTAGCCTGTAGCCATAGGTAACGAGGTAGACCATGAGTGCACCTATCGCCATCATCGGTACCGGCATATCCGGCCTCTCCGCCGCCCAGGCGCTGAATGCGGCTGGGCAGAATGTGGAACTCTTCGACAAGAGCCGCGGGAGTGGCGGACGCATGGCCAGCAAGCGCAGCGATGCCGGCTCCGTGGATCTTGGCGCGCAATACTTCACCGCCCGCGATCGCCGCTTCGCCGAAGTGGTGCAGCAATGGCGCGACCGGGGCTGGGTGGCCGAGTGGTCGCCAAGTCTCTACAACTACAGCGAAGGCCGGCTCCTGCCCTCCCCCGACGAGCAGATCCGCTGGGTCGGAACACCGCGCATGAGCGCCATCACTCGCGCCCTTCTGGGTGCGCTGCCGGTGAACTTCGCCTGCCGCATCACCGAGGTCTTCCGCGGTGAGCGCCACTGGGGCCTGCAGGATGCCGAAGGGCTCAGCCACGGCCCCTTCAGCCATGTGATAGTCGCCACCCCGGCACCCCAGGCCACCGCCCTGCTGGCCGCAGCCCCCAAACTGGCCGGCGCCGCCGCCAGCGTCGCCATGGAACCGACCTGGGCCGTGGCCCTGGGCTTCAGCGAACCGCTGGATACCCGCGTCGAAGGCTGCTTCCTGCAGGACAGCCCGCTGGACTGGCTGGCCCGCAACCGCTCCAAGCCCGGCCGCGAATCCAGCCTGGATACCTGGGTCCTGCACGCGAGCAGCGCCTGGAGCAAGCAGCATCTGGACATGCCCAAGGAAGCAGTGATCGAACAACTCCATGGCGCCTTCGCCGAGATCATCGGCTGCGCCGTACCCGCGCCGAATTTCAGCCTGGCCCATCGCTGGCTCTACGCACGTCCCAGCCAGGCGCACCAGTGGGGCGCCCTTGCCGATGCCGACCTCGGCCTCTACGCCTGCGGCGACTGGTGCCTGTCCGGCCGCGTGGAAGGTGCCTGGCTCAGCGGCCAGGAAGCCGCCCGCCGCCTGCTCGAACACCTGTAACCGCGCAGCAGCTGACCCGCGCCAGCTGCTGCTGTCGAAATGGACGGCCCTCCGGCCGTCCAACCGCGAACGATCCGCCCTCGTCAGCCGGCTCATCTTCGTTCCCGCCATACAACTCGAAGCGGTGCCTCGACTGGCCGCTCTCCCCCGCCACTTGCGAAGCAGCAGACACTGATCAGCGCCTGCCGAAAACCTGTACAAGCTATTTGATCTGTATAGGTTCCTACCTGTGATCCCCTCAAATCCAAATAAGAAGCAGAGCCCGTATAAGTCGTGTCGAGGCAAACGCCTCATGTCCATGCCCAGTTGCCTGCCGACACCCCGGCCCCTGGCCTGACTGGGCATCGCAGCCGGCGTATTGTCCCCCGCCAGTCCCTGCATGCGGCCCTGCGCATGGTGGACGGCTATCCGGCCCCGGTCGGCGGCCGATAAAAAACCGGGCGCAAGGCCCGGTTCCTTTCGTGCAGCGCCGCCTCAGAAAGACAGGCGATAGTGCAGGGTGTAGGTTTCGATGCCATCGTTCGGCTGCTTGATGCCGGCATTGGAGTAATGCATCGCACGCAGGCCGACTTCCTGGTTGGCGAAGCGCAGGCCCAGGCCCAGGCGGTCTTCGAACTGGAAGGAGGAGCCCAGGTCGTTGTCTTCCAGATCGGTGTTTTCGAACACGGCCACGCCGATACCGGCTTCGACGTAGGGCTTCACGCTTTCGCCGGCGAACTCGTAGACGAATACCGGAGAGAAGGACAGGCTGTGGTTGCTGGAGGTCTCGTCCCCTTCCCAGTAGGTGTAGGCAGCATCCCAGTAGCCGGTCAGGCGGCCTACGTCGCTCTGGAACCAGCTGCTGGAGAAGTCGAACTGGGTGCCCAGGCGATAGACCATGGTGGACTCGCCCGTCTGGCCGATATCCAGGGAAACAGCCGCGGCCTGGGCGGACACCACCTGGCCGATGGACATGGCTGCTGCTGCGGCCCAGCAGAAGAACTTCTTCATGAAAGCAATCCTTTTTCTGAAGTGCTGACAGAAATGTTTAATACCTGTCAGCGATTATAGTTAGCTTTTTTATCGGGGAAAGAAATCTCTGGACTGTTCCATCAGCCGGTAAACTTGTCCACCCGGACAGATTCTCCCCAGAGTGTAGGCAATATCTCCTGCATCGCCGCCGCATCACCGCTGGACCAGAAGCGGCAGGGTGAGGCGGCGCCTTCCGCCAGCAGCCCCCGCGCATCCAGCAAACGCTGCAATTGGCGAGCGACCGCGGCGCCGGTATCGATCAGGCTGACGGAATGCGGCACCAACTGGTGCAGCAGCGGGCGCAGGAAAGGGTAATGGGTGCAGCCGAGTATCAGCGTGTCGCAGCCTTCCGCCAGCAAGGGTTCGACGTAACCCGCCAGCAGCTTGCGGGTATCCCTGCCCATCAGGTCCCCGGCCTCGATGCGCTCCACCAGCCCCGGACAGGGCTGGGTGATGACCCGCACATCACCGGCGAAGCGGTCCAGCAAGGCGGCGAACTTGGCGCTCTTCAGCGTCCCGGTGGTCGCCAGCACGCCCACCACGCCACTGTGGGTCGCGGCGGCGGCCGGCTTCACCGCCGGCTCCATGCCGACGATGGGCAGCTGTGGATAACGCTCGCGCAGGTCGGCCACGGCGGCCACGGTGGCGGTGTTGCAGGCCAGCACCAGGGCCTTGGCGCCCTGGCCGAGAAGGAATTCGGCGATGTGCTGGCTGCGCTCGCGGATGAAGTCGGCACTCTTCTCGCCATAGGGCACATGGCCGCTGTCGGCTACGTAGAGCAGGGACTCATTGGGGAGCAGCGCGCGGATCTCCCGTAACACGGAGACACCACCCACGCCCGAGTCGAAGACGCCTACCGGCGCCGCATCAGGCATGCCGGGCCCCACAGACTTCACAGGCCGGGTCGCGCTTGACCCGCAGTTCGCGAAAGCGCGTGCCCAGGGCGTCGACCAGCAACAGGCGGCCAACCAGGGGCTCGCCGAAGCCGGCCAGCAGCTTCAGTGCCTCCAGGGCCTGCAGGCTGCCCACCAGCCCCACCAGCGGGCCCACCACACCGGCCTCGCTGCAGGTCAGTTCGGCCTCGCTGCCATGGCCATAGAGGCAGTGGTAGCAGGGGCTGTCGTCACGGCGCGGGTCGAACACCGAGAGCTGGCCTTCGAGGCGGATCGCGGCGCCAGACACCAGCGGCTTGCCGGCGGCCACGCAGGCCGCATTGACTGCCTCGCGGGTGCCGAAGTTGTCGGTGCAATCAAGCACCAGGTCCACGGCGGCCACCGCGGCGGCCAGCGAATCCTCGTCCAGCGCGCGGGTGACGGGCACCAGACGCACTTCCGGGTTCAGCGCGGCGAGGCGCGCCATGGCCGAGTCGACCTTGCTCCGCCCCACGCTGCTGCTGTCGTGGACGATCTGCCGCTGCAGGTTGGTCAGATCGACGCTGTCGAAGTCCGCCAGGTGCAGCTCGCCCACACCGGCAGCCGCCAGGTAGAGGGATACCGGCGAGCCCAGGCCGCCGAGACCGACGATCAGCACGCGCCCCTGCTTCAGGCGCAGCTGGCCGTCGACATCGATCTGCGGCAGGAGGATCTGCCGGCTGTAGCGAAGGAGTTCCTGATCACTCAGCATGGCCATTGCCCAAGGGAAATTCGTTCGTGGCCACCCAGGTCGCGACGGCTCTCCACCCGGGCGAAGCCCTGGCGGACCAACAGGTCGCGTACCGCAGGGGCCTGGTCGTAACCATGTTCCAGCAGCAACCAGCCGCCGGCGACCAGGTGCCGCGGTGCGTCCTGGATGATCTGGCGGATGTCGTCCAGTCCATCGGCGCCAGCCACCAGGGCACTGGCGGGTTCGAAGCGCACGTCGCCCTCGGCCAGGTGCGGGTCCTTGGCCGGAATGTAGGGCGGATTGCTGACGATCATGGCGAAGCGCTGCTCGTCCAGGGCGGAGAACCAGTGGCTTTCCACGAATTGCGCATTGTTCAGCTTGAGCCGCGCGCGATTGCGCTCGGCCAGCTGCACGGCGGCGGAAACCCGGTCGACGCCGGTGACCTTCCAGGCCAGTCGCTCGCAGGCGAGCGCCAAGGCGATGGCGCCGGTGCCGGTGCCCAGGTCGAGCACCTCGGCGGGGCTCGCCGGCAACAGGGCCAGGGCGGTCTCTACCAGCAGTTCGGTATCCGGGCGCGGGATCAGGGTGTCCGGCGCCACTTCCAGGTCCAGGCTCCAGAAGCCCTGGTGACCGAGGATATAGGCAACCGGCTCGCCACTACGGCGGCGCGCCAGGTAGCTGGCGTAGCGTTCGGCCACTTCGCTGGAGACCACGCGCTCCGGCCAGGTATGCAGGAAACTGCGCGGCTTGCCGAGCGCAGCTGCCAGTAGCAGCTCGGCATCCAGGCGCGAGGTGGGCGAATCCGGCAGGCGGGCTTCGCCCAGAAGGCTGGCGATGATGGTCACGTCAATCCCCCAGTGCCGCCAGCTGGTCGGCCTGGTATTCGGCGAGCAGCGGCTCGATCACCGCTTCCACGCCGCCGGCCATGATGTCGTCCAGGGCGTAGAGGGTGAGGTTGATGCGGTGGTCGGTGACCCGGCCCTGTGGATAGTTGTAGGTGCGGATGCGCTCGGAACGATCGCCGGAGCCCACCAGCAGGCGGCGGGTATCGGACATTTCCTTGTGCGCGGCGGCCTCCTGCTGGTCGTTCAGCTTGGCTGCCAGCCAGGCCATGGCCTTGGCGCGGTTCTTGTGCTGGGAACGCTCTTCCTGGCACTCGACGACGATGCCCGACGGGATGTGGGTGATGCGCACCGCCGAATCGGTCTTGTTCACGTGCTGGCCACCGGCGCCGGAGGCGCGGTAGGTGTCCACCCGCAGGTCGGCGGGGTTGATCTCGATGGCGGCCTGTTCGTCCGGCTCCGGCAGCACGGCGACGGTGCAGGCGGAGGTGTGGATGCGGCCCTGGGACTCGGTTTCCGGCACCCGCTGCACGCGGTGCGCGCCGGACTCGAACTTGAGCTTGGCGTAGACGTTGTCGCCCTCGACCCGGGCGATCACTTCCTTGTAGCCGCCGTGCTCGCCCTCGTTCTCGGAGAGGATCTCGACGCGCCAGCCCTGGCGCTCGGCGTAGCGGGAATACATGCGGAACAGGTCGCCGGAGAAGATCGCCGCCTCGTCGCCACCGGTGCCGGCACGGACTTCCAGGAAGACGTTGCGGCCGTCGTTGGGGTCCTTGGGCAGCAGCATGCGCTGCAGGCGGTCCTCCAGCCCCACCAACTGTTCGCGGGCCTGGGCCACTTCTTCCTCGGCCATCTCGCGCAGGTCCGGATCGCTGTCCTTGAGCAGGGCCTGGGCGCCTTCGAGGTCGCCCTGCACCTTGCGGAACTCGCGGAAGGCCAGGATCACCGGCTCGACTTCGGCGAACTCCTTGGAATAGGCGCGGAACTTGCCTTGGTCACTGATGACTTCGGCATCGCCGAGCAGGGCGGTGAGTTCCTCGTAGCGATCCTGGAGGAGGTCGAGCTTGTTCAGCAGGGAAGCTTTCATTGCGAACGTTTATCCGGGCCCTCGTCGAGGGCGAAGAGTTCCTGGGCCACGGCCAGCGCGTCGAAGCGGCCGTCGGCGGAGAGTTTCTTCAGCTGCACGCTGGGTGCGTGCAGCAGCTTGTTGGTCAGACCGCGGGCGAGCTGGGCCAGCACGTCTTCGGCGGCGCTGCCGTTCTGCAGCATGCGCTGGGCCTTGGCCAGCTCGTCATCACGCAGACGCTCGGCCTGCTGGCGATAGGCACGCAGCACGTCGACCGCGGCCAGCTCGCGCAGGCGCTGCATG
Organism: Pseudomonas sp. GCM10022186; assembly: GCF_042656385.1. Taxonomy (NCBI): domain Bacteria; kingdom Pseudomonadati; phylum Pseudomonadota; class Gammaproteobacteria; order Pseudomonadales; family Pseudomonadaceae; genus Pseudomonas; species Pseudomonas sp. GCM10022186. Next base: position 10,365 of record NZ_JBHSOU010000071.1, on the reverse strand, counting down.
AAGTCCTCGACCCCGGCGCCCACCAGCTCTTCGGCCGCCTGGGCCGCGCCCTGGCGGCTCTTGAGATTCTCCGCGACCACCTCGTGCAGGTCGTCCACGGTATAGAGGTAGACATCGTCCAGTTCGCCGACTTCGGGTTCGATATCCCGGGGCACGGCGATGTCGACCATGAAGATCGGCTTGTGCCGGCGCTGCTTCAGCGCGCGCTCCACCGCGCCCTTGCCGAGGATCGGCAGCTGGCTGGCGGTGGAACTGATGACGATATCGCTGTTGACCAGCTCCTGGGGCATGTCGGCCAGCAGCACGGCATGGGCGCCGAACTCCTCGGCCAGGATGCTCGCGCGCTCCAGGGTACGGTTGGCGACCACGATGCGTTTCACGCCCTGCTCGTGCAGGTGGCGGGCCACCAGGGTGATGGTCTCGCCGGCGCCGATCAGCAGCGCCTGGCTGCGGTGCAGGTCGGAGAAGATCTGCCTGGCCAGGCTGACAGCGGCAAAGGCCACGGAAACCGGGTTCTCGCCGATGGCGGTGTCGGTGCGCACCGTCTTGGCGGTGCTGAAAGTGGCCTGGAACAGCCGGCCGAGCAGCGGACCGACGGTGCCGGCCTCACGCGCCACGGCGTAGGCGGACTTCATCTGGCCGAGAATCTGCGGCTCACCGAGGACCATGGAGTCCAGCCCGGAAGCGACGCGCATCATATGGCGCACGGCGTCGTCGTCCTGGTGCACATAGGCGCAGGCGCGCAGCTCTTCCAGGCTGAGGTTGTGATAGCCGGCCAGCCAGGCGAGCACTTCATCGGTGGCGGGGTGATCCTGCTCCAGGTACAACTCGCTGCGGTTGCAGGTGGAGAGGATGGCCGCCTCGCGGCTGGGCGTGATCCGACACAGCTGCTGCAGGGCCTCCACCAACTGCTCGGGAGTGAAGGCCACACGTTCGCGGACGTCCACCGAAGCGGTCTTGTGGTTGATACCAAGAGCAATGAAAGCCATGCAGGGTCGCTAACTGAACGGGAGGGCGCGCAATTGTCCTACTTCACCCTGGCGACGACAACCACCGCCGATAATTGTCTCCTCGAACAGGAATCGCCGCGCCCCGGTCGGGACATGCCCCATGGGCTTGCCTGAATGCTTGTGTCATGATGGGCCACTCGCTGGTTAGACGCCTTCCGCCTCTATGAATAGATCCCTCGCGTTGCTGACCGCCCTGCTGCTGCTCGGCGGCTGTCAGAGCTTGACCCACAAGTCCCCGGACGGCACCCCGCCGGTCGAGGAAGGCAACCAGGCCTCCGCGCCCGCCAAGCCCGAGGTCTATGGTTCGTTCAGCCGCGAAGCCCTCTATTCCCTGCTGACGGCTGAACTGGCCGGACAACGCAACCGCTTCGACATCGCCCTCGGCAACTACGTGCAACAGGCCAATGCCACCCAGGACCCTGGCGTGGCCGAACGCGCCTTCCGCATTGCCGAGTACCTGGGCGCCGACCAGGCCGCACTGGACACCGCGCTCATCTGGGCGAAGAACGCCCCGGACAACCTCGACGCCCAGCGCGCCGCCGCCGTGCAACTGGCCCGGGCCGGCCGCTACGACGAAGCCATGACCTATATGGAGAAGGTGCTCCAGGGCCAGGGCGACACCCATTTCGACTTCCTCGCCCTGTCCGCCGCGGAAACCGACGCCGATACCCGCGCTGGCCTGCTGCAGAGCTTCGACCGCCTTCTGGCCAAGCACCCGAACAACAGCCAGCTGGTATTCGGCAAGGCCGTGCTGCTGCAACAGGATGGCCGCACCGACGAAGCCCTCGCCCTGCTCGAAGGCATTCCCGCAAACGACAAGGAAATCGCCCCGATCCTGCTCCGCGCACGCCTGCTGCAGAGCCTGAAGCGCGGCGACGAAGCCCTGCCGCTGCTGCAGAAATCCATCAAGCAGCACCCGGACGACAAGCGCCTGCGCCTGACCTACGCCCGCATGCTGGTGGAGCAGGACCGCCTGGACGAAGCTAAGGCCGAATTCTCCAGCCTGGTCCAGCAGTTCCCCGATGACGACGACCTGCGCTATTCCCTGGCGCTGGTCTGCCTGGAAGGCGAAGCCTGGGACGAAGCCCAGGTCTACCTGGAAGAACTGGTGGACCGCGGCAGCCATGTCGACTCGGCCCATTACAACCTCGGCCAGATCTACGAGAAGCGTGGGGACAAGAACAGCTCCCTGCTCGAATACGCCCTGGTCGGCCCTGGCAACGATTACTTGCCAGCACAGATGCGCCAAGTGGAAATCCTCCTGGACAGCGGCCGCGCCGATGAAGCCGAAGCACGCCTGGCCAAGGCCCGAGAAAGCCAGCCGGACTACGCCATCCAGCTCTACCTGATCGAGGCCGAGAGCCTGGCCGAGCGCCAGCAGCCGGAACGCGCCTGGAAAGTCATCCACCAGGGCCTGCAGCAGTTCCCCGACGACCTCAACCTGCTCTACACCCGCGCCATGCTCGCCGAGAAACGCAACGACCTGGCCCAATTGGAGAAGGACCTGCGCTTCATCATCGAGCGCGAGCCGGAAAACGCCATGGCGCTGAACGCCCTCGGCTACACCCTGGCCGACCGCACCACCCGCTACGACGAGGCCAAGAAGCTGGTGGAACAGGCCCACCAGCTCAATCCGGACGATCCGGCCATCCTCGACAGCCTCGGCTGGGTGAACTACCGCATGGGCAACCTGGGCGAAGCCGAACGCCTGCTGCGCCTGGCCCTGCAGGAGTTCCCCGATCACGAGGTCGCCGCCCACCTGGGCGAGGTGCTCTGGGCCCGCGGCAAGCAGGTCGAGGCCCGCAAGGTCTGGGCCGAGGCCCTGCAGAAACAGCCTGACAGTTCGATCCTCCGTGACACCCTGCAACGCCTGACCGGCTCCGGAACCCTCTGATCCATGCGTCTACGTCATCTCCTGGCCGCCGGGGCGCTCCTCCTGCTCACCGGCTGCGCCGCCCTCGCCCCTCACGAAACCCTCGAAGGCCAGGGCGACCAGGCCACCTGGAAGGCCCACAAGGCCCAGCTCAGCGCCCTCGATGGCTGGCAGATCAGCGGCAAGGTCGGCATCCGCGCGCCCAAGGATTCCGGCAGCGGCACCCTGTTCTGGCTGCAACGCCAGGACTACTACGACATCCGCCTGTCCGGCCCCCTCGGCCGTGGCGCCGCGCGCCTGACCGGACGCCCGGGCAAGATCGAGCTGGAAGTGGCCAACCAGGGCCGCTACCAGGCCGAATCCCCTGAAGCCCTGCTGGAAGAACAGCTCGGCTGGCGCCTGCCCGTCTCCCACCTGCTCTGGTGGGTGCGCGGCCTGCCCGCCCCGGACAGCCGCAGCCGCCTGACCCTCGACGCGGCCAGCCGCCTGGCCCAACTGGAGCAGGACGGCTGGCAGGTGCAGTACCTGAGCTATGTGAAGCAGAACGGCTACGCCCTGCCCGAGCGCATCAAGCTCAGCGGCGAGAACCTCGACGTCACCCTGGTGATCAAGGACTGGCAACCGCGCCAGCTCGGCCAGTGACATGCAAGACGCACAACTCGTCCTGCCGGCGCCGGCCAAGCTCAACCTGATGTTGCACATCCTCGGCCGCCGGGCCGATGGCTATCACGAGCTGCAGACCCTCTTCCAGTTCCTCGACCATGGTGACGAACTGGGCTTCTCCCTGCGCCAGGACGGTGAGATCCACCTGCGCACCGAGGTGCCCGGCGTTCCCCACGACAGCAACCTGATCGTCCGCGCCGCCCGCAAGCTGCAGGCCGAGTCCGGCTGCCGGCTGGGCGCCGACATCTGGCTCGACAAGCGCCTGCCCATGGGCGGCGGCATCGGCGGCGGCAGCTCCGACGCCGCCACCACCCTGCTGGCCCTGGACCGCCTGTGGAACCTGGGCTGGAGCGAGGATCGCCTGGCCGCCCTGGGCCTGTCCCTGGGCGCCGACGTACCGGTTTTCGTACGGGGCCGCGCAGCTTTCGCCGAAGGCGTCGGCGAGCGACTGACGCCGGTGGACCTGCCGGAGCCCTGGTTCCTCGTCGCCGTGCCGCAAGTCTTTGTCAGCACAGCAGAAGTTTTCTCCGATCCCGAGTTGACACGGGATACTCCGCCCATTAAAGTTCGCAGCCTTCTTGAGGGGGGCGGTCGAAACGACTGCCAGCCGGTGGTCGAGAAGCGTTACCCGGATGTTCGTAACGCGCTGATCTTGTTGAATAAATTCACATCAGCTAGATTGACCGGCACTGGAGCTTGTGTGTTTGGGAGCTTCCCAAACAGAGGCGATGCTGATAAAGTTCGCCGCCAACTTCCGGCCACTCTGCCGAGCTTTGTCGCCCAGGGGCGCAACATCTCCATGTTGCACCGCAAGCTTCAAGGTCTGGCTTGAGAAGGACTGCAAGACAGTCGGTTGTACGATACAGGGGCGTCGCCAAGCGGTAAGGCAGCAGGTTTTGATCCTGCCATGCGTTGGTTCGAATCCAGCCGCCCCTGCCATTAACCCAACGGGTTATACGCACAACGAAACGAAGGTCCTGCAGAGCGAGTTATACACATAGGGGCGTCGCCAAGCGGTAAGGCAGCAGGTTTTGATCCTGCCATGCGTTGGTTCGAATCCAGCCGCCCCTGCCATACACTTGAAAAGCTGTTCAAAAGCCCACGGCCTTTGAACGGCTTTTTGATTCATCAGGTCTACCCTCAGCCGGCAGGTACTGCGCGTGTCCAAGATGATGGTCTTCACGGGGAACGCCAACCCCGATCTGGCGCGTCGCGTCGTACGTCAACTGCATATTCCCCTCGGCGACGCCTCCGTAGGTAAGTTCTCCGACGGCGAAATCAGTGCTGAAATCAACGAAAATGTCCGCGGCAAGGACGTCTTCCTGATCCAGCCGACTTGCGCACCGACCAACGATAACCTGATGGAACTGGTGGTGATGGCTGACGCCTTCCGCCGTTCCTCGGCCTCCCGCATCACCGCGGTCATCCCCTACTTCGGCTATGCCCGCCAGGACCGCCGCCCGCGTTCCGCCCGCGTGGCCATCAGCGCCAAGGTAGTGGCCGACATGCTGACCGTGGTCGGTATCGACCGCGTGCTCACCGTCGACCTGCACGCCGACCAGATCCAGGGCTTCTTCGACATTCCGGTGGACAACATCTACGGTTCCCCGGTCCTGGTCGATGACATCGAAGACCAGCGCTTCGAAAACCTGATGATCGTTTCCCCGGACATCGGCGGCGTGGTTCGCGCCCGTGCCGTGGCCAAGTCCCTGGGCGTCGACCTTGCCATCATCGACAAGCGTCGTCCCAAGGCCAACCAGTCCGAAGTCATGCACATCATCGGCGACGTCGAAGGCCGCACCTGCGTGCTGGTCGACGACATGGTCGACACCGCCGGCACCCTCGGCCATGCCGCCAAGGCCCTGAAGGACCACGGCGCCGCCAAGGTCTACGCCTACTGCACCCACCCGGTGCTGTCCGGCCGTGCCATCGAGAACATCGAAAACTCCGTGCTGGATGAGCTGGTGGTGACCAACACCATCCCGCTGTCCGCTGCGGCACAAGCCTGTTCGCGTATCCGCCAGCTGGATATCGCGCCGGTTGTGGCTGAAGCGGTCCGCCGCATCAGCAATGAGGAATCGATCAGCGCGATGTTCCGCTAAGGACATCCCTGACGAAAGCGCCCCGCTCCGGCGGGGCTTTTTGCCCAATCGCCCGGATGCTGGTCGCAAGCATTACGGGCGTTTTGGTTATTTTGGAGAATCGTAATGACTACTGAGTTTGCCCTGAATGCCGAAGCGCGTTCCGACCTGGGGAAAGGTGCGAGCCGCCGCCTGCGTCGTAACGCCAACCTGGTTCCCGCTGTTGTCTACGGCGGCGAGAAAGCCCCGCAATCCGTAAGCCTGCTGGCCAAAGACCTGGCCAAGCTGCTGGAAAACGAAGCTGCCTTCAGCCACGTGATCGCCCTGAACGTTTCCGGTGCCACCGAAACCGTTCTGATCAAGGCCCTGCAGCGTCATCCGGCCAAAGGCTTCGTACTGCACGCTGACTTCCAGCGCGTAGTCGCCGGCCAGAAACTGACCGCCCACGTACCCCTGCACTTCATCAACGAAGCCACCTCCGTTGGCGTGAAGCAAGGCGGCGGCGAAGTTTCCCACACCATCGCCGAAGTCGAAGTCTCCTGCCAGCCGCAAGACCTGCCGGAGTTCATCGAAGTCGACCTGGCCAAGGTCGAAGTCGGCCAGATCATTCACCTGTCCGACCTCAAGCTGCCGAAAGGCGTCGAGCTGGTGGCCCTGGCCCACGGCAACGACCTGGCAGTTGCCAACATCCATGCTTCCCGCGTGGTGAAGGAAGAAGGCGAAGCCGAGTAATTCATTACTCTGCATTAGCCTGATAAAGGGCCCCTGTAGTGACTGCCATTCAACTGATCGTCGGCCTGGGTAATCCCGGCCCCGAATACGACCAGACCCGGCATAACGCAGGGGCCCTTTTCGTTGAGCGCCTGGCGGACCGCGAACGGGTCAACCTGAGCCTCGACAAGAAATACTTCGGCCTGGTCGGGAAGTTTTCCCATCAAGGGCGCGATGTTCGTCTGCTGATCCCCACCACCTACATGAACCGCAGCGGCCAGTCCGTGGCGGCCCTGGCTGGGTTCTTCCGCATTCCTCCGGACGCCATCCTGGTGGCCCACGACGAACTCGACATGCCCCCCGGCGTCGCCAAGCTCAAGACCGGCGGCGGCCACGGCGGCCACAACGGGTTGCGCGACATCATCGCCCAGCTCGGCAACCAGAATTCGTTCCATCGCCTGCGGCTTGGCATCGGCCATCCGGGGCACAGCAGCCTGGTCTCCGGCTATGTTCTCGGCCGCGCCCCGCGCGGTGAACAGGAACTGCTCGACACCAGCATCGATTTCGCCCTCGACGTGATGCCAGAACTGCTCGCCGGTGACCTTACCCGCGCCATGCAGAAGCTGCACAGTCGCAAGGCCTGAAACCACTCCGCGCAGAGGCACATTCCATGGGATTCAATTGCGGCATCGTCGGCCTGCCCAACGTCGGCAAGTCCACCCTGTTCAACGCCCTGACCAAGTCCGGCATTGCAGCGGAGAACTTCCCCTTCTGCACCATCGAGCCGAACAGCGGCATCGTCCCGATGCCCGACCTGCGCCTCAATGCGCTGGCCGAGATCGTCAAGCCTGAGCGCGTGATCCCCACCACCATGGAATTCGTCGACATCGCCGGCCTGGTGGCGGGCGCCTCCAAGGGTGAAGGCCTGGGCAACAAGTTCCTCGCCAACATCCGCGAGACCGACGCCATCGCCCACGTCGTGCGCTGCTTCGAAGACGAGAACGTCATCCACGTCTCCAACAGCGTCGACCCCAAGCGCGACATCGAGATCATCGACCTCGAGCTGATCTTCGCCGACCTCGACAGCTGCGAGAAACAGCTGCAGAAAGTCGCCCGCAACGCCAAGGGTGGTGACAAGGACGCCCTGGCCCAGAAGGCCCTGCTGGAAAAACTCATCCCCCACTTCAGCGAAGGCAAGCCTGCGCGCTCCCTGCTGAAAAACCTGGGCGACGAGGAGAAGCGCCTTGTCCGCGGCTTCCACCTGCTCACCAGCAAGCCGGTGATGTACATCGCCAACGTCGCCGAAGACGGCTTCGAGAACAACCCGCACCTGGACGTGGTGAAAGCCATCGCCGAAGAAGAAGGCGCGATCGTGGTGCCGGTGTGCAACAAGATCGAAGCCGAGATCGCCGAGCTGGACGACGGTGAAGAGAAAGACATGTTCCTCGAAGCCCTCGGCCTCGAAGAGCCGGGCCTGAACCGCGTGATCCGCGCCGGCTACGACCTGCTCAACCTGCAGACCTACTTCACCGCTGGCGTGAAGGAAGTCCGCGCCTGGACCGTGCGCGTAGGCGCCACCGCCCCCCAGGCCGCCGCGGTTATCCACACCGACTTCGAAAAAGGCTTCATCCGCGCCGAAGTGGTCGCCTATGACGACTTCATCCAGTTCAAGGGCGAAAACGGCGCCAAGGAAGCCGGCAAATGGCGCCTGGAAGGCAAGGAATACATCGTCAAGGACGGCGACGTGATGCACTTCCGCTTCAACGTCTGACCCGGAGCTTGGATTTTCACGGACAAGCAAGGACAACAAAAATAACCACAAAGCCCCGCAAATCAGACTATGTGAAAACCTGGCAGCCCGGGGCCGAGCTGAAGACAATGCCCGTATCGATCAATACGGGCATTGTCATTTATGGGCTACATCCAGGGAGAGGGGCGCCAGCAGAGCAGCCTGTTTCCACCGACGCTGGACGAACTGGTTCCCGAGGATCACCTCGAGGCCCACCCAATGCCGCACCGCTAGGCCCAAGGGCAAGCCTTACAAGCTGACCGACGAAAAGGGCCTGTATCGCGAAGTGCAGCCCAACGGAGTGAAGGTTTGGCGTTACCGCTAGCTGGCCCGTGAGAGAATGGTAAAGGAAGCCTTGAGCAACCCCAGAACGCGCAGAAACGGCCCCTGACGCGCCGAAGTAGTCCAACTTGATACTGCTAACCCAAAAGAGGCTCAGGGGCTTTCCCGTGACGATCTGCAACGGATGACAACGCGGGGAACCGATCACCACCCTATCCAAACCGGACGCGGACGGCCTGCTGCATGTTGCCGCCATGCGCTCCCCCACCCCGGATGAATTGGCCGAGTATGATGCCGACTTGGTGACCGCACAGGCTGAGTATTAATTTTCAGATAAATATCGTTTTTGTAGACCAATTAGAATTGGCCACGCGCACAAGATTGCAACACGAAATCTTTTGCAATATCTTGAAACCTCCATCCAAACTCATGCCCGCCTTCATGAAAAATCAACTTCGCCTGAGAGCTAGAGGTAATGCCAGCGTTTGCTGCGGCAACAAGATCAGGCACCGATGAATTGTTTGACCAGGATTCATCATTTCGCCCATGAATAATCAAGACTGATCGAGGCAAAATCGCTTTTAGCAAATCATCAAAATCCCACGGTGTAACTCTTGGGGAACCCTTGCTGACGTAAGGCCGCAGCAATGGCATATAAACAAACCAGGATTCTCTTGCCCAGCGTATGGCATCTTTATCTGAAGCCATGCTTGTAAAGCCCCCACTTGACACTACAACGTCGATCTCTTTGTCAAAGGCTGCCAGGAACAGCGCGTTATGCCCCCCAAGAGAGTGACCAACAACCCCCATGCAGCGGGGATTAAACTTTCTTGCGTACCTAACAACAGATTTATGATCTTCAAGCATTCGACCCGTTGCGGACCAGTCAGGATATTCTTTATAAAAATTTTTTGTGTCATAGCCGACGCTTTCACTGAAATTATCGCCCGCCAAAAAAATATCCGGCGCAATAACAATGAAGCCATCTTCGTAAAATGATCTACCGTAAAAAAGATCTGAATTACCGGCATACCCCATAACTTCACCTTTTCCGAAGTTTGTGGTTTGATGCAGCGCCACAACTAGAGGAGTTTTAGGCGTAATGTTTTTTGGAATAGCCTCATAAAATCGAACGCTTCCCCCACAAGATGAAATTTCTACTAAATCGACCGTCCCATGATCATTATTTTCAATAGACTCTCTTTTGGTTTCTGTGCCAGCATTTAAAAAACACTTCAAAGGCTTTTCACCCAATGTGGCATCTATTTTTCTTAAATCTTGTTCAACCACCAGGTACCAAGCCATCCCAAAAAATGTGAGCATAAAAATGCTCACCGCAACAGTTCTTCCTGAAATTCTGATCGTCATATTTTATCGGTAGGAGTCGTTTGTGGCTGCATGATTTTTCATAAGTTTACCAGCACTGCCACGTTCACAACAAAACGAAAAACATGCTGCCTTATACAACGATGCCTGACTGAAGATAGAAGCCCCAGCCCAGCTTTCTGCACCCGCGCAGCGGGGGTTCATTTCCGGCCCTTGGCAACCGCCTTGCATTGCTCACCCTCCCAGCCATTCGCAATTGAATTGCACAAGGATGGTTTACGATCGTGTCCCGGGAAGTGGTGTAACTGAGGTCTAGCCGAAGCGCCGTCAGGCGTGAGAGGAAGGCCATCGTGGTTCTTGGTTAAGGTTGAGTTTGCAGACCTAACCCCCAACCAAGGAAACCACGATGACCCAGAGCACTATCGCATTGAGCGAGCTTGCCGAGAAAGGGGCAGATGCTGATCTGCTCAAGCACATGATCCAGTTCGTCGCCCAGCGCATGATGGAGCTGGATGTCGAGGCGCTATGTGGCGCCGGTTTCGGCGTCAAAAGCGTCGAGCGCAGCAACAGCCGCAACGGCTACCGGGATCGCCGGTGGCAGACCCGCGCCGGCGACGTCGAGCTGCGCAT
>NZ_JBHSOU010000070.1:72398-204863 GCF_042656385.1 Pseudomonas sp. GCM10022186 | reverse complement strand
CGATTACCAGGACAGCCATCTCAGATCACCTTCGCTTCGTGCTTGAGTTTGTCGACCAGTTCGGCCACCGACTTGACCTTGACCCCCGCGCTGCGGGCAGCCGGTGCTTCGACTTTCAGGATCGATACGGTGGACGCGGTGGCAACGCCCAGGGCGTCCGGGGTGACCAGGTCCAGCGGCTTCTTCTTGGCTTTCATGATGTTCGGCAGCGACGCGTAGCGCGGCTCGTTCAGGCGCAGGTCGGTGGTGACGATCGCCGGCAGCTTCAGCGCCACGGTCTGCAGGCCGCCGTCGATCTCGCGGGTGACCTGGACCTGGTCGCTGGCGACTTCGACCTTGGAGGCGAAGGTGCCCTGGGCATAGCCGGTGAGGGCGCCGAGCATCTGGCCGGTCTGGTTGTTGTCGCTGTCGATGGCCTGCTTGCCGAGGATCACCAGCTGCGGCTGTTCCTGGTCGACCACGGCTTTCAGCAGCTTGGCCACCGCCAGGGAGTTCAGTTCGTCGCTGGATTCCACCAGGATCGCGCGATCGGCGCCCAGGGCCAGGGCAGTACGCAGCTGCTCCTGCGCGCCGGCCGGGCCGACCGACACCACCACCACTTCGCTGGCGATCCCTTGCTCTTTCAGGCGCACCGCCTCTTCCACGGCAATCTCGCAGAAGGGGTTCAGGGCCATCTTCACATTGGCGAGGTCGACGCCGGACTGGTCCGCCTTGACGCGGACCTTGACGTTGTAATCGACCACGCGCTTTACCGCAGCCAGTACTTTCATGCAGGACTCCTGTTGAACGGGACATCAGGTCCCCCTCAGCCTATTCAGAGCCGGTAACACATTCCCCTCCCCTTGAGGGATGGGATGGCGGATGGCGCGAATCGGCAATCCGAGGGTTTCAAGGGGATTAGGGGCCTGGACCGCGGGGCGTCCGTACAAAATCCGTATGAACACGAGGACTCAGAAGGCACTTTTTCGTTGCTGGCAGGCGGCGTATCGTGGAAGTTCCAGTCCCATGGAGGTGCCGTTATGTTCCAGGTAATTCGAAATGGCGAGAACCGCATCGACGTAGACTTCGCTGGCAAGCTTGACAGCAACGACATGCGCGCCGGGATCGATGAGCTGACCCGGAAAGCCGATGGCATCGAGCATGGCCGCATGCTTTATCGAATCGGCGAGTTCGAGCTTCCGACGCTGGGCGCCATGGCCGTCGAGGTGTCGCGTATCCCGCAACTGTTCCGCGTCATTCGGCGCTTCGATCGCATGGCGGTCGTGGCCGACAAGAAATGGGTGAGGACAGTCAGCGAGGTCGAGGGCTCACTGATTCCGGGCCTGACGATCAAGACCTTCGACTCCAGGCAGGTGGCAGAAGCGGAATCCTGGTTGCAGCGCTAGCCGCCCATGCCAGCGACGTTCGGCCGGACTCCAGGAAAGGGGTCGCCCTGGCCCCATGTGGACGGTTCAGCCCGGATTGAGACGTCGAGGAACAGCCCCGCCTGGTGCGGGGCTGTTTCCGTACCCCGGTGGCCCCTCAGCGCGAGCACGCGGTCGCGGCCCGCTCCACACGGTGGAACAGACGGTTGAAATACACCAGGCTGTCGCCCTGTTCGCGGATGGCGACCTGGTCCAGCTCGACGAAGAATACCGAGTGGGAACCCACCTCCTTGCAGTCGCTGATGCGTCCCTGCAGGTTCACCAGGGCGCTGCGCAGCACGGGCAGGTCGCTGGCGGTGGAGTTCCAGACATCCCAGGCGAAGCGCTCTTCCATGGGCACCCGGGTCATGCCGGCGAAATGGCGGGCCAGCTCTTCCTGGTCGCTGCACAGCACGTTGACGCAGAGCTGGCCATTGGCGCGAAACACATCGTGCATGGCGCTGCCCCGGTTGATGCACACCAGCACCGTGGGGGGCGAGTCGGTAACCGAGCACACCGCGCTGGCGGTGATGCCGCAACGCCCGGCCGGCCCATTGGTGGTGATGATGTTTACCGCAGCCGGCAGCTGCGCCATGGCGTTGCGGAAATCGATTTGCGTCTGGCTGAGAGTGCCCATCGGGTCGCCCTTCTTGTTGTGGACCGGCTGATTCGGGAGGTCTTGCGTGATGGGGCCAGATTAGGCCTGCGCACGGTCCCATTGAATTCAGGCGATCACCATCGCCGGCAAGGGTTGCCGCTAGTCGTCTACGTGTTTCCTTTATCGTCAGGGCGGTGCGCAATGGATATCCTGCTGGCAACGCCGCATGCACGCGGTGACCGCGCAGCCCGGATGCCGGAAAGCGTCAGCCGATCGAGCAGCAGACCGTGACCACTACCCCGACCGAACCCCGCAAACCCGTTGTTCACATCGTCGATGACGACCAGGATCTGCGCGACTCGCTGGCCTGGCTGCTGGAGTCGGTGAGCATCGCCGCCCAATGCCATGCCGGCGCCGAGGACTTCCTCCGCCATTACGATCCCAGGGTGCCGGCGTGCCTGGTGCTGGACGTACGCATGCCGGAAACCAGCGGCTTCCAGCTGCAGGAAATCCTCAACGACCGCGGCATCGCCCTGCCGACCATCTTCGTCTCCGCCCATGGCGACATTCCCATGTCGGTCAAGGCGATGAAGAACGGCGCGATCGACTTCGTCGAGAAGCCCTACAACCCCCAGCAGATGCTCGAGCGCATCCAGGCGGCGCTCAAGAGCGCCGTGCAGGTGCATGCGGGCATGGAGCAGCGCAAGCAACTGCAAGGCAAGCTCGGCCTGCTCACCAGCCGCGAGCGCGAGGTGCTGATGATGGTGGTCGATGGCAAGGCCAGCAAGGTCATCGCCAGGGAACTGAATATCAGCGTCAAGACGGTGGATGTGCACCGCACCAAGATCAAGGACAAGATGGGCGTCTCCAGCATCGCCATGCTGGTGCGCGAAGTGCTCAATCTCCCCGGCGAAGACGCCCCGGAGCGCGGCCACAGGCCCTGAAACCCCTCTCCGTTACGACCTGACGTGGTTTTTAAGCCTGGTTTAAGCCAGCGCCTGTATCTTTGCTCCCCGACTTTCCCCACGGCATGGACCTGCGCCCTTTCGGCGTCGATGGTCCGGTCGCAGCATCGAGCTCGGGTGGGCGCCTTCCCAGGTGAACACCCAGTCCCGCGCCGCACCTCTCGGCCGGGTTGCCCAGCATGGATCGGGCAAACTAAAGGCCGGCCAGCCCAGGATGGGCTGACCGGCCTTTTTTCGTGATTTCCGCAGTGCGCCGTTATCCGGGTGGAATCCGCGACATGCCGAGGCTACAGATCAATCACCAGCCGCGCGCTCCTGGCCCGCGACACACAGGCACAGATCTGCTTGTTCGCAGCCTTTTCCCTGCTCGACAGGCAGTTGTCGCGATGGTCCGGTTCCCCTTCCAGTACCTCGACTATGCAGGTTCCGCAAATGCCCTCGCGACATTCGGTGTCTATATCGCAGCCATGGGCCTGGAGCACGTCCACCAGCGGCGTATCCGCCGGGACCTGCAGCACCACTCCGGAACTGGCCAACTGCACTTCGAAGGCGCCACTCGGACCACTCTGCGCGGCCGGGTCGGCCTGGAAGTGTTCCAGGTGGATGTTGTCCGCCGGCCGCGTGCGCGCGGCGACTTCCACCACCTTGTCCATGAAGGGCGCCGGACCGCAGGTGTAGACGTGGGCTTCACGGCTGGCCGGTTCCAGGCAGGCGCTCAGTGCGGCGTCCAGGCCGGCCGGCTCGATGCCGAAGTGAAACTCCACATTGCCGGCGAATGGCGCACGGCCGAGCAACCCGGTGAAGGCGGCATGCTCCGGCGAGCGGGCGAAGTAATGCAGCCGGAACGGCTGGCCGATGGCGACCAGCCGGTAGGCCATGGAAAGCAGCGGCGTCACGCCTATGCCCGCGGCCACCAGCACATGCTCGCGGGCCTGCGGCGCCAGGCGGAACAGATTGCGCGGCGCACCGATGTCCAGTTCGGCGCCTTCCTTCAGCAGATCGTACAGGGCCTGGGAGCCCCCGCGCGACCGGGCTTCCCGCTTGACCGCCAGCAGATAGGCCGCGCCGTCGTCCGGCGGGCTGCACAGGGAATACTGGCGGGTCACTCCGGTCGGGCCGGTGACATCCACATGGGCACCCGGCTCGTAGGCGTCGAAGGGCTTGCCGTCCAGGCGCACCAGACGGAACGACCGGATGTCCCGGGCCTCTTCGACGATCTTTTCGATCCTGACTTTCATCATCGCAACACCTGGCGAAGTTTGGAGCTGACGAGGCCGACGCAGGTCGGCGGTAGTGCCCCACTCCCGCCTGCGGAAGTGGGGGCGGGCCGTGGGAGCGCCCCGGCTCAGCGCATGTACAGGCCGCCGTTGATGTCCCAGCAGGCGCCGGTGACCGAAGCGGCATGCTCGGCGGCGAGCAGGAGCACGGCATCGGCGATGTAGGCGGCCGAGCCCAGGGTGCCCACCGGCAGCATCTGGCGGATCTGCTCCAGGCGTTCGGGGGCCACTGTCTCGTAGACCACCGGCAGGTCCAGCGGGCCCGGCGAGATGCTGTTGACGGTCACGCCGCGGCTGGCCAGCTCCCGGGCGAACACCTTGGTCAGGGTCGCCACGCCGCCTTTCGCCGCCGCGTAATGGGCGCCGGTCGCGGTGCCGCCGTTCTGGCCGGCCAGCGAGCCGATGTTGATGATCCGGCCGAACCCGCGCTCGGCGAAATGCGCGCCGAATACCTGGGAGCCGACGAAGGTGCCACGCAGGTTGACCGCCATCGACTCGTCGAACTCCTCCGGGGTGATCTCCATCACCGGCGCGACCCTGGACACACCGGCATTGTTGACCAGCACGTCGGTGCCGCCCCAACGCCGGGAGAGCAGGTCGCGGGCCTGGATGAAATCCTGCTTCTCGCGCACGTCCAGCTCCAGGGCGACGGCACTCGCGCCGGACGGATCGAGATGGGCTGCCAGCCGTTGCAGGCCGTCCAGGTCGTTACCGGCCAGGGCAACGCGGTAACCGGCGGCATGCAGGGCCCTGGCGATGCATTCGCCGAGGCCACGGGAAGCGCCGGTGATCAGGGCTACTCGGGACATGGGACTCTCCTCAGAGCAGGAAGCCGAGCGCGCTCAGGCTGTCGGTGGAATTGATCAGGCGCACCACTTTCTGTTCGAGCCGGGCCACGCCATTCTCGAAGCGGATACGGTGGGTCAGGTCGGCCGCCATCGGCGTGTGCACGCCGCGCTTGTAGGCGAACAGCAGCTGCGCGGAGTTCACCTCCACCACGCTGCCGGCGGCCTCCACCAGGCGGAAGCGCGAGACGCTGCGCACGGTGCGGGCGGCATCCACCGCCGAGCTCGAGTAGCCGCCGCTGAGGCGTTCGATGCGCAGGGCGCGCATGCGCGCGTCGTCGTAGGCGTAGTTGAGGCTGGCGGCGAAGTCAGTGGTTTGCGGATCGATGGGCACCACGTAGAAGCCGTCCTCGGCCCAGAGCTGCGCCCACTCGGCGTACTGCTTGCGGTCCAGAAGCTCGGCTTCGCGCCAGATGAATTCGATGGCCCGGGCCAGTGGCGCGGCCAGGCCGCAGAGGTTCTCGTGATCAGTCATGGCTCATCATCCTTTTCCACATCTCGTAGGCTTCGCGCATGCCGCCCTCGTCGGTGGCGTGGGACACCTTGTCGCCGTTGTCGGCGATGACTTCGCGATTGAGGCCGCGGTTGACCAGGATCGGCAGCTGCGGACCGGCATGCGAACCGCGCTGCACCCGCTCCCAGGCCTCGGCGTCATCCGGGCTGCCGAAGCCGAACGGGCCCTGGAAGTGCTCGTGGATGCGCAGGCGTTCGCGGTTGGCGATTTCCGGGCCGCCGTCCATGCCCAGGGCAACGTGGCGGATCTCGGTCTCGGTCACCGACAAGGGATTGAGCACGCGGAAGAACGACATCGACATGGCGACGTTGGGGAACAGGTTGAGGTTGAAGCCGGCGCCGTGCAGCGAGCGCACGATGCAGCGCACCTGCTCCGGCGGCATGGTCTTCGACAGTTCCGCGGTGACGTGGGCGAAGCGCTCCTGGAGCTGCTCGCTGCCGTCGTCCCGGTCGAGGTCGACGTGCTCGGGGACCATCACCATCACGCTGTGGCCGTTGCCCAGGGCGTGGGTCACCGCCTGCTCGTCGGTCATGAAGGAGAGCATTTCCGAGGTTTCTTCATCCACCGAGCTCATCCACGACTTGTGCACGATGGGGAAGTGGTAGCCGTCGGTGGTGTTCTCCAGCTGGATCTTCCAGTTGCCCTTGAAGGTGAACCTGTGCTCGCCCTGCACCTTGATCGGGTAGCCAGCCCCCTGCTTCATGAACAGGTCCATCCAGTGCCTGGCACCACCGAGGAAGTCTTCCAGCGGCTCGACATCCGGATTGAAGCTGGCGAACACCATGCCGGCGTAGCTTCCCACCTTCAGGCTGTTCAGCGGCAGTTCGGACTTGTCGAGGATGTCCTCGTAACCGTCCGGATAGGGCAAGGCGCGCAGCTTGCCGTCCAGCCCGTAAGACCAGCTGTGGTAGGGACAGGTGAAGCCGGTGGCGTTGCCCTTGTGCTTTTCGCAGACGGTCGCGCCACGGTGGCGGCAGCGATTCTCCAGGACATTGATGCCGCCCTTCTTGTCACGCACCACTATCACCGGACGACGGCCGATGCTGGTGGTGCGGAAGTCGCCAGGGTTGCGGATCTCGCTCTCGTGGGCGACCCACACCCAGGTGCGGTAGAAGATCTTTTCCAGTTCCGCCTCGTAGAGCGCGGGATCGTAATACAGGGATACGTCGACCCGGTCCGACCGGACCAGTTCCTCGACGCTGCGGGTCCTGGCAATCAGGCCGCTTTCATGACAGCTCATGGGATTCTCCTCAGGCTGGGTTCTTGTTCGCTGGCTGCAGTGCGGCCAGTGCGTGTTCCAAATTGGCGCCGAAGGCGCAGACGCGCTCGTCCTCGCCCTTGCGACCGACGATCTGCAGGCCGACTTTCAAGCCGCTTTGGCGCAGCGGCACCGGGACCGACAACGCCGGATGGCCGCTGAGGTTGAAAGGCCGTGCCAGCCGGGTCATGCCGCCGACGGCATTGCCCTGGCGGGCCTCGGCAAGCAGCGGTGGCAGCTCCGGCAGGGTCGGCAACAGCAGTACCTCGAACTGTTCGAGTGCCGTGTCGACCGCGCGGGTAAAGCGCGCACGCACCTGTTCGGCATGGGCCAGGTCGGCGTGACCGGTGCGGCTGGCACCCAGCAGGCGCTGCTCGACATCGGCGCCGACCAGGCCCTTGCCGGTCAGGTGGCCGAAGGCCGCCCAGGTTTCGTGATTGATCACCGCCAGGCCCGCTTCGAAGGCCTCGCCCAGGCCCTCCAGCCGCAAAACGGTGCGTTGCCAGCCGGCGAGCGCCACGGCACGCTCCAGGCAGGCGCGGATCAGTGGGTCGCAGGGCACATCGAGCAACGCCACCCGTTGCCCGCCCCCGGCCAGCTGGAACGGCTGGTAGCCGGGACAGATCACCGCCATGGCGGCGTCCAGGTCGGCCATGCGCGCGGCGAAGGGCCCCACGCAATCGAGGCTGGTAACGGCCGGATGCACGCCGGCACGGCTGACCCGGCCGAAGGTCGGCTTCAGGCCGTAGATGCCGCAGCAGGCAGCGGGCACGCGAACGGAACCACCGGTGTCGGTACCCAGCGCGACATCGGCCAGGCCCGCCGCCACCGCCACCGCCGAACCGCTCGACGAGCCGCCGGTCACGCGATCCGGAGCCTGGGGATTGAGCGGAGTGCCGGTCCAGTCATTGATGCCGGTTACGCCGAACGCCAGTTCGTGCATGTTGGTCTTGCCGACGATCTGCCAGCCAGTGGCGAGAATCGCGTCCACCACCTCGGCATTGCGTGCCGCCTGTGGCACTTCGGCCAGGGCCCGGCTGCCGGCGCAGGTGCGCTGGCCGGCGATATCGATGGAGTCCTTGATGGCGACGCGCAGGCCGCTCCGGTCGCCCAGGCGGATCTGGTTGACGAAGACAGTCATCGGCAGGCCTCCCCGAGTGCTGCGCTGAACATCCGGCAGGTGCGGAAATGCGCCATCTGCCAACTGCCCGCCACGCGGCGGAAATCGATGTTCAGGCGGGCGCTGATCAGCTCCGAGCGACGGTCGCCGTAGGTGGAGATCTGCTGCATGATCCACTGCCCGCTGGCCTCCTCCCCGGCAACCCGGATCGACTCACTGGTGAGCAAGTGCAGGTTCACCGCGAAATGCGGCGATGGCGGCAGGTAGGCGGCGACGAAGGCGGCCACCTCCGCCCTGCCCTGCTGGCGCCCGAACTTCTGCGCGTAATGGCTGCCGACACCCTCCCAGATGGCGTTTTCGGTGAAGAGCTCGGCCAGTTCGCTGGCCGAGGTCATCTCCCGCGGTACGTCGCACAGGTCCATGTAGCGGGCCAGCAGGCGACGTATCGCGCTCTCCGCTTCCAGCGTTTCGAGGCGCAGCCGCAGATCGGCCAATGGGCTATCCATGGCTCAGCGCGCCGCTTCGGGGATGGTCAGGGGACGGCCGATACGGGCCTCGACCTTGGCGTACTTCCACAGGCTGTATTCGTTCACCGGCGTGGTACGGAACAGGTTGCAGGCATCGATCACGGTCTGGTGGCAGTCGACATCGGCCATGATGTAGACGGTCCAGGGCGAGCTGGTGGAGGCGCCGACCATCAGGCGGTCGTCGTCCAGCACGCCCAGCACCGTCATGCCGGGCAAGGCGCCGAGCGAGCTCATCATGGCGCTGAAGCCCTTCCACACCGCGATGCCTTCGCCGGTGGGCAGATCGAAGAAGTTCTGCGTGATGCCGATGCAGAACAGTACGCGCAGGGGTTCCCGGGTAGCCTGGGACATGGTGAATCCTCGAGAGGTGGAATGTGAGGGGGTCGAACGGCCGGGGCCGCTCAGAGGAATCCGGGAATCGGCTGCACGCCGAGCAGCACCGCACCGGCGCCGTCATACATGCCATCACCGAGGAACGCGTGCTGGGTGACCACCATGGCGTCGCGCAGATAGCGCTGCAGCGGGTTGTGCTGGTAGATCGCGGTGGTACCGGCCAGGGTATAGGCGCGCTGCACGGCGGCGGCGCCGGCCCGCGACACATGCACGGCCGCCAGGCGCAACAGGGCGACCTGCTCGTCGGTTACCGGGTTGCCGGCGAGGATCGAGGCCCAGACCTGCTCGGTGGACTCGTAGAAGAAGGAGCGCGCGGCGCGCAGTTCGGCTTCCGCCTTGGCCGCCTCGATGCGGAAGTAGGCGCGATCGGCGAGCTTCGGCGCGCCGGTGACACCGGTGCGCCCACCGGCCATGCGGTTGATTTCGTCCAGGGCGGCACGGGCCAGGCCCAGGTTGACCACCGCCAGCACCTGTGCGGCGTAAGCCACGGTGGGATAGCGATAGAGCGGTTCGTCGATGCTGGGTACGCCGCCGCGAATGAAGGTCCAGTCATCGCTGACGAAAGCATCCTTCACCCGCAGGTCGTGGCTGCCGGTGCCCTTGAGCCCGACGACCTCCCAGTTCTCGACTATCTCCACCTGGCTGGCGGCGAACAGTGCCGTGCGCGGCTTGCCGCCCGGCCCACCGGTGCCGATGCCGACGCCGAGTACATCGGCGCCCTTGCAGCCACTGGCGAACTTCCAGGTGCCGTTGACCCGCCAGCCGCCCTCCACCGCCTCTGCCGGCTGGATCGGGAACAGCCCGCCGGCGAAGACCAGGTCGGGGCCGTCGGCGAACAGGCTGGCCAGGCTTTCCCTGGGCAGCGCGGCGAGGTAGACCGTGGCGCTGCCGAAGCTGGCCACCCAGCCCGCCGATCCGTCGGCTTCGGAGATGCGTTCGATCATCCGCAGGAAGCTCGCCGGCGGCAGCGCGTCGCCCCCGAAGCACTTCGGCGTCGCCGCGCGGTAGATGCCGGCATCCTTGAAGCGGGCGATCATGTCGACCGGCACGTGGCCCTTGGCGTTGAACTCGTCGCGACGCCGGCGCACTTCGTCGAGCAAGGCCTGGAAGCCCGGTGCGTCGACGCCCGTACCGGCGGATTGCGCTGAAGCGATGGTCTGGGCCGCGGCTGAACTCGGCATGGCGTCATCTCCGTTCTTGTCCTGGATGTGGCCGGCTCGCTCCGGTGGGAGCGGTCCGGCCCTGTGCAGCCAGTCTATGAACGGCGGTGACGCCCCCTCTATTGGAGCGTTCGCCCGGGACATGGCAGGGACCCCGGAGGCGACTAAGGGAATTACCTAGATGGGGCCGTGTAATCTCTGAGCGCCCCGGAGGTAGGCTGAGGGTATAAAGCAGTGACCGCCCACCCGGGCGGCGATCGAAACCCATCAGAGGCCGCAAGATGTTCACACCCCGGGACAGCGACTTCCGCAGACTCGTCGAGGCGATGCCCTTGTGCATCATCCTGCATGACGCCAGGACCAAGGAGATCCTCTGGGCCAACCCCGCGGCACTTGCTGTGCTGGGCTTCACCCTGGAGGAACTGGTGCCGCTGAAGGCGCCGGACATGACCAGCAGCGCGCCCAAGTACCGCCGTTCGGTCGGCCTGCGCTGGCTGGAAGGCGCGGCGCGCACCGGACAACGCGCCATCGAATGGTGCTATCGCTCGAAGCAGGGCGTCGAGATCCTGTCCGAGGCGGTCGCCACCCTGGTCCACCTCGCCGAGCGGGATGTGCTGATGGTGCAGTTCCGCGATATTTCCCGCGAGGAACAGGTCAAGCGCGACCTGAAGCGTTTCGAGAGCCGGCTGCGGACCTTCATGCAGGACCTGGCGGAGGGGGTCGCGGTGCTGGATGCCGATGGTGCCATCCGCTTCATCAGCGATTCCGGCCTGCGCCTCATCGGTTGCAGCGAGGGGGAGCTGCTGGGCCACAGTTTCACCGACCTGTGCGATGACAAGTCGCGCCAGCGGCTGCTGTCCAACCTGGGGCGCAAGCGGCCCAGCCGCGATCCCTACAGCGTCCACTACCGCATTCGCCACGGCGACGGCAGCTGGCACTGGCACCATGCGACCTGCCGCTACATCGAGCTGGAGGACGACCTGCGCGGCCATCTGCTGCTGTTCCGCGATGTGACCGAGCAGGTGACCGCCGAAGAGGCGCGCCGGGCCAGCGAGCAGAAGCTGGAGTACCTGGCCCGGCACAACGCCATGGGTGAAATGGCCGTGGCCATCGCCCACGAACTCAGCCAGCCCCTGGCGGCGACACGCAACTTCATCGAAGGGGCGCTGCTGCGCCTGGACCGCAACGCCCCGGCCAACGAACAGGTCGCCTATGGCCTGAACAGCGCCGTACGACAGATCGAGCACGCCTCGCTGATCATCAAGAGCGTGCGCGGCTACGTGGTGAAGCTGGAGCAGGCCGAACAGGTCGTCGACCTCAACGAGGTGCTTGCCGAGACCCGTTACTTCATCAGCCTCAAGGGACAACCCTGCCGCGTACGGATCGAGGTCGCGCCGGCCAGCGTGCCGCTGCTGGTGAGCTGCGAGCCGGTGCTGATCGGCCAGGTCATTCTCAATCTCGCCTTCAACGCCATCGAAGAACTGATGGATCTGCCCCTGGCCCAGCGCAGGCTGCGCATCTACACGGCGCTGAGCCGCGACTCGGCGATCCTCTGCGTCGAGGACCGGGGGCGCGGCATCGACGCCGGGCACCAGGAAAAGCTGTTCGACGGCTTCTTTTCCTCCAAGGTCAGCGGCAATGGCATTGGCCTGGCGCTGTGCAAGAGCATCATCTCCCGCCATCGGGGGGAGATCTGGGCGCAGAACGTCAGCCCCCACGGCGCCATGTTCTGCTTCACGCTGCCACGGGTGGCGGCCAGGGACAGGCCCACCCCCTAGGCATGCCCTGCGTCCGGCGGGCGGCTACTTGTGCGGCCGGTACTCCGCCAGCCGACCGAGCAGTACACCGAAGGGGATGGACACCAGCAGATTGCCCAGCGGGGCGAACGACAGCCCCAGGGATGTCGTGGAACCGTCCGGCCAGGCGAAGGTGCCGAGAAACAGCGCGCAGTCGGCCAGGAGCACGCAGCTGACCGCCAGCAGGGGCACCCGCGGCGACCTGGACACGGCCAGCAGGAGCACGCAGACGACATAAGGCGTAAAGGCCCAGAACATCAAGGGTGCAGTGAACGTATCCAGCCCGTTGGCGGACTTGAAGGCGGCTACGTAGAAGTGCAATGCGGCGCCAAGGCCCGCCAGGGCCAGGGTACAGGGGGTCATCCAATGCCTCATTCAGGGCCTCGCCAATGGCTGGAGGCCGCTGTCCATGGAGCTCGCTGTGGCCAATCCAGGTGCCTGAGTACCTTGTGCCAACGATAGCCAATGATGGCCGGGGCTGCCGGGATCGGCGACGGAGTCGCATGGCCCCGCGCCAGGGACGTGCCCGGTCCGCCAGCTTGCCGGGAAGACCGAATCTGCTCGCAAGGCCGGCGCGCCCCTTGGGCATGACGCTCAGGGCCCTGGGCCTGGGCACCATGCAGGGTGGCGGCACCAGCGAGGTGGCCAATGTTCGCGGAAATAAAAAGAGCCGCCTTGGGGCAAGGCGGCCAAAGAGATTAAACCAAAGGAACGATGAAGCGGAGGAGCCGTTCGCATTCATGGCAGAGCAGCAGAAAGTGCGCCCGGCGAGATCTTCATCGAGGGGCGAGTCTACCGACTCCGCCTCACATCGAAAATCGAACGCCTTGATGGAAACTATTGACGGCAATTCATGGGATTCCCCGTCTGCAACCGGTAGTGGCGCCAGACAGGTCATGAAATCGCCCTTGACATTCAATTCCTCAGCCATTTGATGGATCGATCACGGACACGTCTATCTCGGGACCTACAAAGGCTGTCAATACGACGAAAGATCAATACTCGGAGACTTCGAATTGCACCCGGAAACACTTTGCGTTATTGCCAAACGCCTTGCGAGAGTTGATGAAAGAGCTGCCCCAGGCGATGAGTGGAAGTGGATTGAATATCTGCCAATCGGCCGATTTCATTTATCTCGTCGATAATTGAAATCGACACTCGGAGTTTCCGGTATCATGCCGCGCATGATAACTGTTGGCGCGCATTGCACCGATGACGCCAATAATCAGAATCATGACCAATGGATCCGCAAACGCGCTTTCGCTTGCGGTCATTGATCAGTCGCTTGAATTCCTGCCATTCCCAATACCAAAAAACGACCATTCAGGAGCATCCGTGATGCGAATCAACTCCCTGAGCGCCTTGGCATTGGCGGTTGCCGCCGTTGCCAGCCTCCCCGCGATCGCCAGCGAGCAGTCCGAATCCAAGGGTTTCATCGAAGACGCCAACGCCACCCTGTTGCTGCGCAACGCCTACTTCAACCGTGATTTCAAGGATGGCGCCGCCGACGCCAAGGTCTGGGGCCAGGGCTTCATCGGCACCTTCGAGTCGGGCTTCACCCAGGGCACCATCGGCTTCGGTGTCGACGCCTACGGCCTGCTCGGCGTGAAGCTGGACAGCGGGCGCGGCCGCAACTACACCGCCTTCTTCGATACCGACAGCGATGGCCACCCGGTGGACGACCTCTCCGAAGCCGGCGCGGTGGCGAAGCTGCGCGTCTCCAACACCGTGCTCAAGTACGGCAATCAGTTCCCCTCGCTGCCCGTACTGGCCCATGACGACAGCCGCCTGCTGCCCCAGGCCTTCACCGGCACCCTGGTCACCAGCAATGAAATCGAGGGTCTGGAACTCAATGCCGGCCACTTCACCGGCGACAGCCCCATGGGCGACCCGGCGCGCGACCCCAACCGCCTGAAGAGCATCGACGTGGTTGGCGGCAGCTATGCGGTCACCGACGACTTCAGCCTGTCGCTCTATCACTCCGACGTCGAGGACATGTACAAGAAGTACTACGCCAACCTGAACTGGAACATCCCCTTCGATGACCAGCAGGCGCTGAACTTCGACTTCAACATCTATCGCACCAAGTACGACGACGGCTCGGTCGCCGCACTGGCCTTCGGCGGTGACGGCCAGGACGACAGGAACACCCTCTGGAGCCTGGCGGCCAAGTACAGCATTGGTGCCCACGCCTTCATCGTCGCCCATCAGCGCAACACCGGCGATGCCGGCTACGCCTACGACTTCGGCGACGGCGGCAGCACCATCTACGTGGCCAACTCCTACTTCTCGGACTTCAACCTGGAAGACGAGCGCTCCTGGCAGGCCAGCTACGAGCTGGACTTCGGCGCCTACGGCGTGCCCGGCCTGAGCTACAAGTTCGCCTACGTGCGCGGCAGCGACATCGTCGCCGGCGGCGAGAACGACGGTACCGAGCGCGAGATCTTCAACCAGTTCAAGTACGTGGTGCAGGACGGCGCGGCCAAGGACCTTTCCTTCAAGCTGCGCAACTCCATCTACCGCGCCGACAACCAGGTGGGCCCGGACCTCAACGAAGTCCGCGCCTTCATCGAGTACCCCCTCAGCATCCTCTGATGCCTTCGGTCGCGCCGGTTCGCCGGCGCGATCGCCCGCACCCGGGCGCCAATCCGACGCGGCTAGTGCCTACCCTTCTCCTTGCCTGCCTTCCTCACCTTGCCGCCACGCCCGGACGGCATCCTGATCAGTTGGTAGAAGAGCCGGTCGATGATGTCCCGCAGGCGCCCGAGCCAGGCTCGCAGCCCGGTTCGTCGCGGCGGAGCCGCCGAAGTGGAACGAAGGGGAGTGATCCTGGCCATGCCGACACCTCCAGAGGAATCATGCCGATGGGACCAGCCTGCGCCCGATCACCCGCTTTTGCGTTGACGCTGATCAAAGGTCGCCTGCCGGCTGGGCGCAAGAATTCCTCAGGCTTCCCAACACGGAGTACGCAGCATGTCCACGCAACAGAGCACGCAGCCACTCGCCGCTGTCGCCGCTGCCCAGAACGATGACCACTGGATCGAGCCCCTGGACGATGGCACCCATGTGCTGATCCGCCCCCTGCGTCCCGAAGACCGGGCGCGGGAAGTCGAGTTCATCCGGAACCTGTCCCCCGAAACCCGGCATTTCCGTTTCCTGGGGGCGATCAAGGAGGTCAGCCCCGCCCTGCTGGACCATCTGATGGAGGTGGATTACCAGCACAAGATGGCCTTCGTCGCCCTGGTACATCAGGACGGCGAGCTCATCGAGGTGGGTGTCAGCCGCTATGCCGCCTCGGATGCCACCGGCCAGTGCGAATGCGCGATAACGGTGGCCGACGCCTGGCAGGGCCGTGGGCTTGGCCGTTCCTTGATGCTCCATCTTATCGATACCGCTCGGCGCCACGGTTTCAAGCGGATGTATTCAGTAGATGCCGTCGCCAATACGCAGATGCATGAACTGGCCCGGGAACTGGGATTCCAGTGCCAGCGCGACCCGCAGGATGCCGCCCAGCTGATCCACAGCCTGGCGCTTTGAGCGGCCGCAGACCTACTGCCTCGGGTGAGGGGCTCGCCAGGCCGGCAAGCACTGGCTGGTCAAATCGGCAAAGGCGCTGTAACCTGCGCGCCGGGTGTCTGGCTGCGCATGCAGTCGGGCAGGTTTCATGTGTCGGTCGGGCCGCCGCACAAGCTGCTGAGTATTGGCGACCATGAACCAAGCCCCTTCCCCCAAGGCGCTGCCGGCTGCGCAGCGTATTGCCGACAAGGCCTTCTCCGCGTTCGAAAAATTCCTGCACATCGAGACCGTCAGCGGCATCGTCCTGCTGATCGCGGCCGCCGCCGCGCTGATCTGGGCGAACTCGCCCTACGCCGGCGGTTACGAGCATTTCTGGCACATGCCGCTGTCGTTCGGGATCGGCGACCTGGTCATCTCCAACTCGCTGCACTTCTGGATCAACGATGGGCTGATGACCCTGTTCTTCCTGGTCGTCGGCATGGAGATCCGCCGGGAGATCCATGAAGGCGCCCTGGCCAGCCTCAAGCTGGCCGCCCTGCCCATGATCGCCGCCTTCGGTGGCGTCCTGGTCCCGGCCCTGCTCTACCTCTCCTTCAACAGTGCCGAAGGCTTGCGCCAGGGCTGGGCGGTCCCGACTGCCACCGACATCGCCTTCGCGGTCGGGGTGCTGGCCCTGCTGGGGCGTTCGGTGCCCGCGTCTGTCCGGGTGTTCCTCCTGGCCCTGGCGATCATCGACGACATAGTCGCGGTCCTGATCATCGCCCTGTTCTACTCCGGCGGCCTGGACCCACTGGGCTTCGTCATCGCGGGCGTGGGCATCCTGCTCGTCCTGGGCCTGCAGCGGATCGGCGTGGGTTCCGCCTACGCTTACCTGCTGCCGGGTGCGCTGCTCTGGTTCGGCCTGCTGAAAACCGGCGCCCACCCCACGCTGGCGGGCGTGGTGCTCGGCCTGATGACGCCCGTGCGCGCGGTGAAAAGCATCGACCCGCCACTGCTGGTGGCGACGCGGGCCATCAGCGATTTCGCCCGGCGCGAGCAGTCGTCCAGGGGCGACGCCGCCGAACTGCTGCAGCCCATCAAGCAGCTTCGACAGGCCCAACGCGAGTTGCTGCCGCCGGTGATGCGTGTGCAGGCGGCGTTGCACCCCTGGGTCGCCTATCTGGTGATGCCGCTGTTCGCCCTGGCCAACGCCGGAGTGAGCCTGGGGGGCGTCGACTTCGGCGAGGGCGCGTCCCTGGCGGTGCTGACGGGCGTCGCCGCGGCCCTGGTGCTGGGCAAGCCACTGGGCGTGCTCGGCAGCAGCTGGCTGCTGGTTCGCCTGGGCTGGTGCAGCCTGCCGCCGGGCATGAGCTGGCCCTGGATGGCCCTGGTCGGCTGCCTGGCCGGCATAGGTTTCACCATGTCGATCTTCATTGCCAACCTCGCCTTCCTCCAGCAGGACCTGCTGAGCGCGGCCAAGCTGGGCGTACTGGTCGCGTCGGTGGTCGCCGGCCTGATCGGGCTGATCTATGGCCGCCTGCTGATCGTCCGCACGCGGCCGGCCGATGGAAGCGGCGAAGCGACGGCGCCTGTCACCAGGCACTGAGGACGGCAACAGGGCGTGCCGCCAGCGACCGGATCGGCGGCAGCGGCCTGCTCCAGCCTTGCCCGGCAACTGGTCTACCCTGCATGGTTGCCACCATCACATTGCAGGGGTACCGGACACCTCGCTCCCCCGGTCGCGGGCCGCGATGACGGCACCCTCCTGTAGCCCGACGCATCGAAGGAGCAGCCCCATGCCGAACGCCCAGTCCGCCAGCCAGGTGCCCAACCTGTTCGTCGAATGCAATGGCCGCCGCCTGGCCTATCGAGTTATCGGAGAAGGCACGCCCATGGTGCTGTGCCTGCGATTTCGCGGCGTCATGGACTCCTGGGACCCGGCCTTCCTCGATGCGCTCGCGGCACATGGGTTCAAGGTGCATGTATTCGACTACAGTGGCCTCGGCCTGTCCGGTGGAACACCTGGCTATGACCCGGCATCGCTGGCGCGCGACACCATCGAGCTGATCACCGCATTGGGGCTGGGCAAGGTCGTGCTCGGCGGCTGGTCCCTGGGCGGTATCGCCGCGCAGGTGGTCATGCTGCAGGCGCCGCAACTGGTCAGCCACCTGGTACTGCTTGGCACGACGCCACCCGGCCAGTTGGTGAAGACCGGCGAGGCGCTGTTCTACGAGCTGGCGCGCCGGGAAAACGACTTCGAGGATTTCGTTCAGCTCTTCTTCGAGCCGACCTCGTCCGCCAGCCGCGAAGCCGCCATCCGCTCCGCCGAACGCATGGCCGCGCGCCAGGACGGCCGCTGCCCGGAGGTACCCCATGAATGGGCCGGCCAGCAGTTGGGGGACGGCCCGCGCAACCCGGTCTTTCCGCTACAGCCGGCGCTGGATGCGCTGCGCACCACCGACACGCCTGTCCTGCATCTGGGTGGCGACCATGACATCGTCTTCCCGGTGGAAAACTGGCATGCGCTCAGTGGCGTCCTGCCCACCCTGCACCTGGTGACCCTGCCGCGCGCGGGCCATGGGCCCCACCTGCAGTATCCGCAAGCCAGCGCCGCGCACATCGCCGCCTTCATCGCAGGCTGAAGGGCGCCTCAGGCGGCCGGAACGCCCTGATCAGGCAGGGCGCCCTGCACCTCCATGGGTGCCTGTTCGGCGATGCATTCGGCGAGGATCGAAAGCTCGACCTCAGCGGCCTTGAGCTCCGCCGCGCCGGCGATTTCCCAGCGGTCCTTGAGCACCAGCAGGTCCGTTTCCTGATCGGCCTTCAGGCACCACTGGAAATGGTCGTGCCAGTCGCCCAGGGCCGATTGCACGGCCTTCAGGGCGTGCACGGCGTCATTCGGGATCGGCGATAGCCGCAGGTAGGCTTCGTGGGCGTAGCGCATGCGCTTGACCAGCAGGCGCAGCGCATGGCGGTCGAACGCCGGATCGGCCAAGGCCTCGCGCAGGCGCTGCAATTGCCGTTGCAGGCGGATCCGCACGCGCTCGCGGAGTCCTTCCAGCTCGCCATTGCGCTCGGCTTCGCGCATTTGCGCGGGCCAGCCATCCAGTACCGCCATGAAGCGCTGCACGGTGGCGCTGCTCTCGATGCCGGCGTAGCGCGATTCCAGCAGGTGCCTGCGACGTTCGGCCTGGTCCCGGAAGCCCTGGCGCTCGAGTTCGACGATCAGCACCTCGAGATCCCGTACCGGCGTGGTCAGCCGGCCGACGTCCGCCGCCGCCGCATCCAGCGCCCCGGCTGCCTCCAGCCGGCGCATCGGCCGCAACAGGCTGCGCAGCTTGCGCAGGTTGATGCGCAGATCGTGCAGCGCCTCGTCATCGGTACGGCAGGCAAGGCGCGCGTAGGCGTGATGGAGCCCCATTTCCAGTCCCAGCACCTGGGCGACTATCGAATCGACGAATGACATCCCGGCTACCCTTCGAAATCACGTCCGGGGAGCATAGCCGGCCAACATGAGAATGATGTTGCACCAGGTCAATGCCGAGGGGCTCGGCATGGACATCGCCGGCGAGGTTGTGGCAGCGTCCGGACCACAATGCAGACCAGGGAGTCCGGTATGGCCGACAAGAAAGAATCCATCGCCCGCTTCATCCGCGAAGAGTTCCCTCAGACCCGCGTCGTGGTCGAAGCCGTGGGCGAGCGCGGCGCCACCGTCTCGCAACCCGTCGACGAGTCGGACCTGCGTCCCGGCGGCACCGTTTCCGGGCCGACGCTGATGGCCATAGCCGACGTCGCGCTCTACGTCGCCCTGCTCGGGGAGATCGGCATCGTGCCGCTGGCCGTCACTACCAGCCTGACCATCAACTTCCTGCGCAAGCCCGAGGCCCGCAGGCGCGTCATCGGCGAATGCCAGCTGATGAAGGTCGGCAAGACCCTCGCCGTGGGTGAGGTTTCCCTGTATTCCGAAGGCCTGGAAGAGCCGGTGGCCCACGTCGTGGGCACCTACTCGATTCCGCCCGCCCGCTCGCGCTGAACGCCACCCCGCCATCCGGCACTCCAAGGGTGTCGATCGGGCGCTTGCCCGGTACAATGCGCCCCTGCCCCAGTGCCGGATGTCATTGCCATGTCTTTACCCAAACACCACCTCGAACTCCTCAGCCCCGCCCGCGATGTCACCATCGCCCGCGAGGCCATCCTGCATGGGGCCGATGCCGTCTACATCGGCGGTCCGAGCTTCGGCGCCCGCCATAACGCCTGCAACGAGGTGGCGGATATCGCCAGGCTCGTCGAGTTCGCCCATCGCTTCCATGTGCGGGTGTTCGTCACCATCAACACCATCCTCCACGACGACGAACTGGAGCCCGCGCGCAAACTGATCCACGAGCTCTACGACGCCGGCGTCGATGCGCTGATCGTGCAGGACATGGGCGTCCTCGAGCTGGACATCCCGCCGATCGAGCTGCACGCCAGCACCCAGACCGATATCCGCACCCTGGAGCGCGCCAGGTTCCTCGACCAGGCCGGCTTCTCCCAGCTGGTACTGGCCCGCGAGCTGAACCTGAAGCAGATCCGCGCCATCGCCGACGAGACCGACGCAGCCATCGAGTTCTTCATCCACGGCGCCCTGTGCGTGGCCTTCTCCGGGCAGTGCAACATCTCCCACGCCCAGACCGGCCGCAGCGCCAACCGTGGCGACTGCTCCCAGGCCTGCCGCCTGCCCTACACCCTGAAAGACGACCAGGGCCGCGTGGTGGCCTTCGAGAAGCACCTGCTGTCGATGAAGGACAACAACCAGAGCGCCAACCTCAGCGCCCTGGTGGACGCCGGCGTGCGCTCCTTCAAGATCGAGGGGCGCTACAAGGATGCGAGCTACGTCAAGAACATCACCGCCTATTACCGCCAGCGCCTGGACGGCATCCTCGAAGGACGCCCGGACCTGGCCCGCGCCTCCAGCGGCCGCACCGACCATTTCTTCGTGCCCGATCCGGACAAGACCTTCCACCGCGGCAGCACCGACTACTTCGTCAGCGAACGCAAGATCGATATCGGCGCCTTCGACACGCCGACCTTCACCGGCCTGCCGGTGGGCCAGGTGGAGAAAGTCGGCAAGCGCGACCTGATTGCCGTGACCCATGAGCCGCTGACCAACGGCGATGGCCTCAATGTCCTGGTCAAGCGCGAGGTGGTCGGTTTCCGTGCCAACATCGCCGAGCTGAAGGGCGAATTCGAAGAAGAAGGGGAAAAGCGCTGGCGCTATCGCGTCGAACCCAACGAGATGCCGGCCGCCCTCTCCCGCCTGCGCCCGAACCATCCGCTCTCCCGCAACCTGGATCACAACTGGCAGCAGGCACTGCTGAAGACCTCCGCCGAGCGCCGCATAGGCCTCGACTGGAAGGCCAGCCTGCGCGAAGAGCGCCTGGAGCTGACCGCCACCAGCGAAGAAGGGGTGAGCACCAGCGTCAGGCTGGACGGCCCCTTCGGCGCGGCGAACAAGCCGGAACAGGCGCTCGAACAGCTGCGTGACCTGCTCAGCCAACTGGGTACCACCGCCTATCACGCCAGGGGCATCGACCTGGATGCGCCCCAGGCGTATTTCATTCCCGCCTCCCAGCTCAAGGCCCTGCGCCGCGAAGCCATCGAGGCCCTGACCGAGGCCCGTGTCGCCGCCCACCCGCGTGGTTCGCGCAAGGCGGTCAGCGTGCCGCCGCCGGTCTACCCCGAGGCGCACCTGTCGTTCCTCTACAACGTCTACAACCAGAAGGCCCGCGACTTCTACCACCGCTACGGCGTGCAACTGATAGACGCCGCCTACGAGGCCCACGAGGAAACCGGCGAAGTACCGGTGATGATCACCAAGCATTGCCTGCGCTTCTCCTTCAACCTCTGCCCGAAACAGGCCAAGGGCGTCACCGGCGTGCGCACCAAGGTGGCACCGATGCAACTGGTGCACGGCGACGAGGTGCTGACCCTGAAGTTCGACTGCAAACCCTGCGAAATGCACGTGGTCGGCAAGATCAAGGGCCATATCCTCGACCTGCCGCAGCCGGGCAGCGCCGCCAGCGGCGTGGTCGGCCAGATCACCCCCGACGACCTGCTCAAGACCATCCGCAATCGCGCCCCGCACTGAGGCCGGTTGTGCCAGGGAGCCCGTGCCAGTGCCGGCCACGGGCTACCCGGGTCCGGGCCGTCACTCCAGCTGGCCCAGGATGCGATAGGCCAGCTTCACCCGCTCCTCGTTCGGGTAGTTCTTGTTGGCCAGCAGCACGATGCCGAGCTTCTTCGCCGGCACGAAGGCCACATAGGCGCCGAAGCCATTGGTCGAACCGGTCTTGTTGACCCAGACGGCTGCCTGCGGCGGCGTTGGGGGATTCAGTGCAGTAACGGCCATGCTCTCCAACGCCATCCGGCTGCCGTTGCCTTCCAGCAGCGCATCCAGCGCCACCGGGTAAGGGTACTGCTCCCAGATCAGGTCCTGGGTCATCGCGCCCAGCTGGTAATACCCCGTCCGGGTGGTATCGATTGCACGTTGCAGATCGGCATCCGCTTGCGCGAGGCCCAGGTTGACCTCGACGAAGCGCAGCAGGTCCTGGCTGCTGGTTTTCACGCCGTAGGCCTCGTCGGCCAGTACGGCCGGGGTCAGCCGAACCGGCGCATCTTCCTTGTTGTAACCCTGCGCGTAACGCGGCATCGCACTTGCCGGCACCTCGACGAAGGTGTTTGCCATGCCGAGCCTGGGCAGCAGCTCGACCTCCATGGCCTTGGCGTAGGGCAAGCCGAAGGTGCTGGCGGTAACCACGCCGAGCAGGCCGATGCCGGGATTGGCATAGGTCCTGTATGTGCCGGGGGCGAAGCGGGGCTGCCAGGACCGGTAGTAGTCCATCAGCTGCCGGTCGTTCCTGACCTCGTCAGGCAATTGCAGCGGAAAACCGCCTGCGGTGTGGGTGGCCAGGTTGATCAGCGTCACCTGGTCGAGCTCGCTGCCCTTGAGTTCCGGCAGATACCGGCTGGGGCTGCTGCTGAGGGAGAGCCTGCCCTTGGCTTCGGCATAAGCGGCCAGGGTTACGTTCAGCGTCTTGCTGACCGAGCCGACTTCGAAGAGCGTATCGCGGGTGATGGCCTGGTTCGTCGTCCTGGAGGCAACGCCGTAGTTGTAGAAGTGCCGTTCACCCTTGACCGTTACCGCGATGGCCAGGCCTGGAATGCCGTACTGCTGCATGACCTTGCGGGCCGCTTGCTGCACGCTGGCGTCGATACCCGCCTGGTCGCCAGCGGCCATGGCATTGCTGCCCAGTGCAGAAGCCAGGGCGATCAACATGATCCGTGCGCGGTGCTTTCCTGTCAGGCGCATGGAGGTCGTCCTCAGGCCGTGAATGGGGTGGAAGAACCTACCATCTCTGGCAGGTGCTTCCAAAACCGCTTCATCACCAGGTATTACGTGCCCCTCAACCAGCTGCGCCTGGCCGCTCCTGCAGGAGCTTCTGGATGATCGCCTCCTGCTCCTGGTAATCGCCCTCACCGATATGCAAGTGACGTATGCGCCCCTTGGCATCGATGAAGTAGTGCGCCGGCCAGTACTGATTGGTGAAGGCGTTCCAGA
This sequence comes from Pseudomonas sp. GCM10022186, assembly GCF_042656385.1. Lineage (NCBI taxonomy): Bacteria > Pseudomonadati > Pseudomonadota > Gammaproteobacteria > Pseudomonadales > Pseudomonadaceae > Pseudomonas > Pseudomonas sp. GCM10022186. The sequence goes on along the minus strand of NZ_JBHSOU010000070.1, from coordinate 181,915 downwards.
TGCGGTACTGGTTATCGACGGCCACCGGATGCTTGACGCCCAGGCGAACGGTCGCCTCGCGAACGTTGTCGATGATCCGCTCGAAGGGATACTCCGGCGTATGCACGCCGATCACCACCAGCCCCTTGTCCGCATAGCGCTCGGCCCACTGGTTCACGTACGGCAGGCTGTTCCGGCAGTTGATGCAGTCGAAGGTCCAGAAATCCACCAGCACCACCTTGCCGCGCAGGTCTTCGTTGGTCAGCTCCGGGCCATTGAGCCACTGGGTGGCACCCTCCAGCGACGGCATCGCGCCCAGGTCCGGCAATTGCTCGATGGTCCCTGCGCGGGCGCTGCCCACCAGGTTCTCCAGCAGGGCCGGAACGCCATCTATTACCTTGCGTTCCAGTTCCGCCGCCAGGCGGGACGATCCCACCCCGGCCAACTGGTCACTGGCGCCGCTGGCAATACCGACGACCGCCAGCAAGGCCAGGGCACCGGCGCCGCGGCGCAGCCATTCCATCGCACGCAGCGACAGCTTCGCCCGTTGGATCGCACCTCGCCCGAGGAAGATCAGGGCGCCCAGTGCCACGGCGCTGCCCAGGCCATAGCTGAGCAGCAACAGGCTGCTCGAGGTACTGGGTCCGTTGAGCATGGCCCCGGACAGGATCAGCCCCAGGATGGGGCCGGCACAGGGCGCCCACAGGAGGCCGGCGGCGAACCCCATCGACCAGGCCGAAAGCGTCGGCGGCAGGCGCCGGGCATTCCCGTGCAGCCGATCTCCCAACCAGAGCCAGGGACGCGACACCCAGGTGCCGAATCGACTGGAAAGCAGGGCCACCGCCGAAACGGCCAGCAGCACCAGGGCCAGGTAGCGCCCCCACTGGCTGGCGTGGATCACCCATTCACTGGAAACGACCGCCAGGCTCGCCAGTACGGCGAAGCCGGAGGCCAGGCCGGCCAGGGTCAGCAATGGCGACCAGGAGGGGCCGCCGGCGCGCGCGAGCAACAAGGGCAAGACAGGAAGCACGCAGGGGCTGAACAGGGTCAGCACCCCGCCGAGAAAGGCGACAAGCAACATGGGCACCTCGATTGGAGATCGTTCTCCTGACGGTTGATTGCTGGACAGATGCGTCACGGCATCCGCTGGGTGCCCATTCCAGCGGCCGGAGGTATCGCCGATGTGTCGGGCAGGGACGGCCATTGCCGCGCCAGGTATCGGCGACGGCCGTTGATACAGGCAGATACGCGGGAGGCTCGTGCAATCGCAGGTATCAGGGCGGCGCTGGATACACTGCAATACAAAGGGCGGCGGGCAAGCGCCGTCGCGCCCGATACACTGGGTCCCGAAACGAGTCATGGGAGGATTGTCCATGGACCATGTCGATCACATCCTGGTCGTCGACGACGACCGGGAAATCCGCGAACTGGTGGGCAACTACCTGAAGAAGAATGGCCTGCGCGTCAGCCTGGCGGCCGACGGTCGACAGATGCGGGCCTTTCTCGAAGCCAATGTGGTGGACCTGATCGTCCTCGACATCATGATGCGCGGCGACGATGGCCTGCGCCTGTGCCGTGAGCTGCGGGTGGGCAAGCACAAGTCCACGCCGGTACTCATGCTCACCGCGCGCAACGAGGAGACCGATCGCATCATCGGCCTGGAAATGGGCGCCGACGACTACCTGACCAAGCCCTTCTCGGCCCGTGAACTGCTGGCCCGGATCAACGCCGTACTGCGCCGCACCCGCATGCTGCCGCCCAACCTGCAGATCAGCGAGAGCAGCCGGCTGATCGGCTTCGGCAAATGGCGCCTGGACACCAGCGCACGCCACCTGTTGGACGCCGAGGGCACCCTGGTCGCCCTGAGCGGCGCCGAGTACCGACTGCTGCGGGTATTCCTCGACCACCCGCAACGGGTACTCAGCCGCGAACAACTGCTCAACCTGACCCAGGGCCGCGAGGCGGACGTGTTCGACCGCTCCATCGACCTCCTGGTCAGCCGCCTGCGCCAACGCCTGCAGGACGACGCCCGCGAACCCGCCTGTATCAAGACGGTGCGCAACGAAGGCTATGTCTTCTCGCTGCCCGTGCAACTGATCGAGCCGATGCCGTGATGGCCCTGCCCCGCTGGCCGCGTACCCTGGCCTCCCGCCTGGCGCTGATTTTCCTGGCCGGGCTGGTGCTGGCCTACGGGCTGTCCTTCGCCTCGCAGTTCTACGAGCGCTATCAGACCGGGCGCGACGTGATGCTCGGCAACCTGGAGCATGACGTAAGCACCGCCGTGGCGCTGATCGATCGACTGCCGGCGGAGGAACGTGCCACCTGGCTGCCGCTGCTGGAACGGCGCAACTACCGCTATCGGCTCGATGCCGGCCTGCCGGGCGAACCCATGGACATGGCCCGGGCACAGATGGCGGCTATCTCCATCGAGCGGGCCATCGGCCAGCGCTATGCCCTGCGCTTCGAGAACATCCCCGGGCCGAGGCCGCATTTCCAGGCGCACCTTGTGCTGAGCGACGGCCGCCCGCTGACGGTCGACGTCACCCCGGGGCCCATCCCGGTGGCCCGGTGGCTGCCGGTGGTGCTCATCCTGCAGCTCGCCGTGCTGCTGCTCTGCACCTGGCTGGCGGTGCGCATGGCGATCAGTCCCCTGACCCGCCTGGCCCGGGCCGTCGACCACCTCGACCCGGATACCCCCGGCCCGCAGCTGGACGAAAGCGGTCCGCGCGAAGTGACCTACGCTGCCCGCGCCTTCAATGCCCTGCAGGGCCGCATCGCCGCTTACCTGCAGGAGCGCATGCAGCTGCTGGCGGCCATCTCCCACGATCTGCAGACCCCCATCACGCGCATGAAACTGCGCGTCGAACAGATGGATACGTCGCTGGAACGGGAGCGGCTGTGGAGCGACCTGAACGAGATGCAGCACCTGGTGCGTGAAGGCGTGGCCTATGCCCGCAGCATGGACGGTGCCAGCGAAGCCCTGTGCCGGGTGGACCTGGATGCCTTCCTCGACAGCCTGGTGCTCGACTACCAGGACAGCGGCCAGGCGGTGAGCCTGGACGGAACCAGTGGGGTGCTGCTGGAAACCCGCCCCCACGCCCTGCGCCGCGTATTGAGCAACCTGATCGACAACGCCCTGAAATTCGGCGGCAGCGCCCATCTGCACGTGCAACGCGATGCAGCGGGCAAGGTGCGGATGCAGGTGCTGGACGACGGCCCGGGCATCGCCGAAGAGGAGCTGGACGAAGTGTTCAAGCCCTTCTATCGCGTGGAAAGTTCGCGCAATCGCGACACCGGCGGTACCGGCCTGGGGCTGGCCATCGCCCAGCAACTGAGCCAGGCGCTGGGCGGCCGCCTGACCCTGAGCAACCGCGAAGGCGGCGGCCTGTGCGCGCAACTGGAGCTGCAAGCGGCGTCCTGAAGCCGCCACACCTTGCTTTTTGCCTACCTGCACACCTGGGGCGAAACTCCTGCGCCTCGCTCATCCCCCGGTGCGCACGGCGCACCCTACCTGGCTGGCTGGACCTGTGGGAGCGGCCTTGGCCTCAACCGTAGGGTGCGCTGCGCGCACCGATTGCGGAATCGGCCTGTCTCATTCAGTGGCGTCGAACGCCTCGTGGTAGCTCACCTGGCCGGTTGGCCAGCGGCCGCTGAAGGATATCGCCTGGAAGTACTCGGGCGGTACGCCGGGCAGTTCCAGGCCGGGCCGGACGTCGAAGCCGAAGCGCTGGTAGTAGGCGGGATCGCCCAGCAGGACGCAGCCCTCGGCGCCCAGCTGGCGCAGGTCGGCCAGGGCGGCTTCCATCAGGCGCGAGCCGATGCCCTCGCCTTGCCGGCCCGGCGACACGGAGATGGGGCCAAGGCCGTACCAGCCGGTGGCGCCGGACGAAATGGAGACGGGGGATATGGCGACGTGGCCGAGGATCTCGCTCCCCTCCTCCGCCACCAGGGAAACCGTCAGTTGGCCGGCGCGGCGCAACGCATTGACGATGAATTGTTCGGTGTGGCTGCTATGGGGAGCGTGCCGGAACGCCGATGCGGTGAGGGTTTCGATGGCCGCGCCGTCGGCGGCGGTTTCAGTTCGGATTGGCAGTGTCATGGGGTTCCCAGCCTGGTTGGTGCTGCCGGCCTCTTGCCGGCCTGTAGGGGGATAGCGCTTTTCTATCCACCAGCGGGGCATTGCAAGACACCGATGGTGGAAATCCCCAAAGGGATTTCCACCCTACGCTCTCGCTGTATCCCCTGTAGGAGATCGCTCCTACGATACTTGAAGCGGACAACGCCTGGCGGCTCTTACTCCCCCGCCCGCTCCAGCAGGCTTCGGGCGCGGCCGATCACCGGGGCATCCACCATCGCCCCATCCAGCACGAACACGCCCTCCCCGGAAGCGGCCGCCACGAGCACGCGGCGGGCCCAGTCCAGTTCGGCGTCACTGGGCCTCAGGGCCTGGTGAATCACCTCCACCTGGCGGGGATGGATGCACAGCAGGCCGGCGAAGCCCATGTCACGGGCGAAACGAACCGTCCTGGCGAGCCCCTCGACGTTCTCGATATCCGGATAGACCCCATCGAGGGGCGGCGCCAGGCCGGCAAGGCGAAGCGACGCAGGCGTGCCTGCGGATTGGCACGGCAGAAGGCACGCAGACTCAGGGTGGCGATCAGCGGCCCATGCACCACCACCCCCGGATAGCCTTCCTGCTCGGTGGCGTAGGGCCAGTCGTAGTGGATGCGATGGCCGTTGAAGGTGACCGCCGAGTAGCGGAACAACAGTGTGGGGCTGGGTTCGACGGTTTCCAGCCAGGCGCCGCTGCGCAGTTGCTCGGGGCTCGACAGCTTGGCGGGGTCGGCTCGCGGTAGACGATGTCCTGCTCGTCGCGCAGGGCCAGGCGGCCATCCTGGAAATGGTCATGGCGCACCGTGACGAACAGCAGGGAACCGGTGCGGCCATGCTTCTCCTGGACATCGAGGATGGTGGAAGTGCGCGTCACCTCCCCGCCCACCTTCAAGGGCTCGATGAACTCCAGGCGGCTGCCCGCCCACATGCGGTTGCGGTTGTCCGCCGGCGGCAGGAAGCCACCCCGCGCCGGGTGCCCGTCGCCGCCCAGGCCGGATTCGAACACCGGTTCCTGGAAGAAGGCCCAGTGCCACAGCGGCGGCAGCGCTTCGCCGTGGGCGGGAGTCGGCTCGCCGAGGGTGGCGGCGATGCGTTTGACCAGGTTCTGGAAGCGCTCAAGATTTGACATGGAAGACTACTCGCTGCTGTCAGATGGGCTGGTAGCCAAGGGCTGCACGGAAGCGGTTCTTGATGTAGCTGCCATCGCGCGGTGGCAGTACACGCGGCGGGTTTTCCGCCTTGATCTTCACGGTGGCCAGTTTGACCCCGGCGTTGCGGGCACCGATCTGCTCGCGCAGCTGGTGCACGCCGTCCATGTCACGGATCTCGTCGGTCCAGCCGAACAACCAGCCCCCCAGCGGCCGCATGAAGAAGCCCACGGCGAACACCCCGGCGGCGGCCAGCAACTGGGTGGTCTGGTCGCCCTTGGGGAAGAACGCGGCGGCGAAGTAGATCGAGGTGTAGGCGTAGATGAAGAAGTCGTACCACTCCACCAGGTTGCCGGAGCAGGCGCCGAGGATGGAGCGGGCGCGACTGGACGCCGTCTTCGGATTCTGGTCGTTGGCAGCGTGGAGGGGCTCGGAAGCGGATGAGGTCATTGTTGTTTTCCTTTCTTCGAGGCGAGCCGGGACTGAGCGCTGGCCACGGGTCAGGCTCGGAAAGCACGGCTGCGGATTGTCGGGCGTGGAACGCGGGATCAGCGCTCGAGCTTTTATTGTTGTCTTGTGCCTGCTCCTGGGGAGCGGCGGGTATTCACGGAAACCACGCTACGCCAGTCCCGGCCGGTGGATAAGCCGCGCCGGTATCTATCAGCTATGCCCAAATTTTATCGCTGGCCCGCCAAGGCCCGAAGACAGGGCCTTGGCGCCCCTTTCGCGGCGACGGCGGATCGCCTGGCAAGGGGACGCGCGGGTTCGCTGCGGATCGAATGGCATTACACTCTCGGCGCCGCCCCGCTGGTGGACCCGCAACCGACGCGCAAGCCGGTGCTGGTCTACCCGGCCGATCGCCGCGTCAGCCCGGCCGCCAGGTTCGTCGGCGAATCCTTCATCGAGATCATCGCCGACCTGGTGGAACGCAACATCTGGGCCGGCCACATGCTCTGAACCTTCCGCGGCCACGCCGGCCCCGGCAGTCCCCTACCCTGCGATACCTGCGAGTTTCCTATGGATGTGAACCCACCCGCCCTGGTCATGCTGCCGGGCCTTCTCAACGACCAGCGCCTCTGGGCACAACAGGCCGCCGACCTGGCCGGGGAGCGGGAGGTGCGCATCGCCGACCTCACCCGCGATGACAGCATCAGCGCCATGGCCCGTCGCGTGCTCGACGAGGCCCCGCCCCGCTTCGCCCTGGCGGCGCTGTCCATGGGCGGCTACGTGGCCTTCGAGATCATGCGCCAGGCACCGGAGCGGGTCCTGCGCCTGGCCCTGTTCGACACCATGGCGAGCCTCGATTCGGCGGAACGCGCCGCCACCCGCAAGGGCCTGTTGCAACTGGCACACCGCGGCCGCTTCATCGGCGTCAGCCCGCAGTTGATGCCGCGCCTGATTCACCCGCGCTGGCTGGACTCGCATGTTTCCGCCACGGTGCAGCAGATGGCGGTGGCCGTGGGCAAGGAAGGCTTCATCCGCCAGCAGCAGGCGATCATCGACCGCGCCGATTCCCTGCCCCTGCTACCGCAAATCCGCGTCCCGACCCTGATAGTGGTGGGCGCCGACGACCAGCTCACTCCAGTCGCCGAGGCGCGCCTGATGCACGAGCGCATTCCCGGCTCGCGCCTGGAAATCCTGCCGGAATGCGGCCACCTGCCGCCGCTGGAAATGCCGGAACGGACGCTTGCGCTGCTCCGCGAATGGCTGGCTTGGTGATGGGCTGACGTGTGGGAGCTCACCCATCACACCGAGTCATCGCGTAGGGTGGAAATCCCGGTAGCGGATTTCCACCAAAAGGACTGGTGGATAGAAAGTCGAAGCCGTGAGCATTGGCGAAGACAAATCCGCAACACTCGTCCGGGTAGGTCACGACGTCATTCCTTCTTCAGCAGGAACCTTTCCAGCGGCACCTTGGTAATCGCGAAGCCAGCCAGCAGGAGCGCGGAATAGACCGCGAGGTCGTAAGAGATTGGTTGGCCCTCATACCAGGCGCCGATGATTACGGCGAACACCGGAAAGATGATGAAGACGAACGACAGCACCACCGGGCTCATGCGCTTGAGCAGGAAGAAATAAACGATGAAGCCACCCACCGAGGCGCACAGGCCAAGGTAGGCCAGCGCTCCCCAGGATCGGGCGCTGATGGCCACGAAGTCCGGCCGCTCGACGGCGAGCCCCATGAGGAACAGCATTAGCCCGGCCACACCTATGGGCAGCGTGTTGTAGGTGATGACGCTGATCTCGGTGCCCCTCTGCTTGGTCACCACGTAGCACAGTGCGTGCATAACAGCGGCGGCGAGTATGGCCAGCACGCCGCCGAAACCAGAACTCTCCAGGCTCAAGCCCTGGCTACGGAGAATCATGGACAGGCTGCCGAAACCGATGACGATGCCAAGGACCTGGGACAGGTAGATACGCTCGCTGAGAAAGACCGCCGAGAAGATCAGGATGAATACCGGCATGCAGCTGAACAGCAGCGCGGTGAGGCCTGAGGAGACATGCAACTCACCGTAGTTCAGCAGGTAATACGGCATGCCGAAGTAGCACAGGGTCACGAAGACGAAGAACCCCATTCGTGCTCTCGGGAAAAAGACCGGGTCACCCCGCAGCAGGGCGAAACCGAGGAACAGCGGGAAAGCGATCAGGAAACGCAGGCCGGAGGCGGTTAGCGGCGGCACGGTTTCCACGGCGATCTTGATGCCCAGCCAAGTGGTGCCCCAGCTGACGCAGACAATGAGAAACAGGAACGCGCTGACCAGTCCGGATAACCAGCGCGATTTTGTCGTGGCCAGATTGGTGGCGGACTCTAGAATTGACATGATATCAATGCATCCAATTTGCTAGCTTTCTACAGTCAATCCACGCTATTTGGACTTCAAATGACTGTCAATCCAATTAATGACACCCTGTCATTGCTCAGAAATGCGCTGGATTCGGGCCAGGGATCCAAGTACAAGCGCCTGGCCGACGCGATGGAAAAACAGATTCGCAGCGGCAGCCTGGAGGCCGGCAGCAAGCTGCCGCCCCATCGCATCCTCGCCGATCGCCTGGGCGTCACCGCTGGTACGGTCAGCCGCGCCTATGCCGAGCTGGAGCACCTGGGGCTGGTGATCGCCAGGGTCGGTGACGGGACCTTCGTGCTTCACCGCGAGCTCGCCCACAAGCGGGATGAGGGCTTTCGCAACGCAACGGAAGAGACGGCCGGGCATTTCGACATGAGCCGCAACATGCATATCCCGGGGCAGGAAACCGCCTTCCTCGCCAGGAGCCTGATGCAGTTGGCCGGCAATCCCCAGCGGTTGCACGAACTGATGGTCTACAGCTTGGAACAGGGGATGCCGCGCCACCGCCAGAATGGCGCCCACTGGCTGGCCAACGGCAAGTTCCAGCCACAGGCGGAGCAGGTGCTGTGTACCAACGGTGGCCAGCACGGTTTGCTCTGTACGCTGATGGCGCTACTGAGACCCGGCGATACCGTCGTCACCGAGCAACTGACCTATCCCGGCCTGATCAGTGCCGCGCGCATGCTGGGCATCCGCTTGCTGGGGGTGGCAATGGACGAAGAAGGCCTGATACCGGCAGCCCTGGACGATCTCTGTCGGCACAACCGGGTGAGCGCCCTCTATTGCACTCCTACCTTGCAAAACCCCACTACCGCGGTGATGTCGCCTACGCGACGAGAAGCGATTACCGAACTGTGTCGGGAACACAACCTGCTTGTTATCGAGGACGAGGCTCACGCTGTTCTGGTGAAGGACCGACCGCTGCCGTTGAGCCACTGCGCGCCAGAGCGCAGCATCCTGATCAGCAGCCTGAGCAAGGCCGTAGCGGCCGGCCTGCGCGTGGGCTACCTGCACGCTCCGGCGGCGCTGGTGGGACGGCTGGCGGCGGCCCTGCGCGGGTCCTGCTGGATGGCTACGCCGCTGGCGATGGAATTGGCCAGTGACTGGATCGAAAGCGGTATCGCAGAACAATTGCTGCACCAGCAGATCAGCGAGATAGAACGGCGCAAGGCGCTGGTGCAGGGGCAGCTGGAGGGACTGAACTACCGGACGCACCCACAGAGCCCGCATTTCTGGATCGAAGTACCGGAGCCCTGGCGCGCCTCGGACGTTGAGGCAGAGCTGAAATTGAAGGACTACCTGATCTCAACGGCTGAAGCTTTCGCCGTGGGCCGGGCGGCGGTGCCCCAGTTCGTGCGAGCCAGCGTCAGTAATTCATCCCATGACGACGGGTTGCTGATGGAGGGCTTCCGGGCACTGGCCGCTGCCCTGCGACAGGAGGTTGGAGCGGTACAGGAGTGATCGGAAGAGGTTGAGCGAAGCGATATCGGTCGATGGGTATCGCAAGCTCGCGGAACGCCGCCCGACCCATCCTACGAACTGGATTCCTGATGGCGCTGACTACTTGTGGGAGCGATTTCAATCGCGATTGCAGATCGAAGATCTGCCGGGGACGGCTTCGCCGTCCTTTCGCGAATGAATTCGCTCCCACGACTCCACACTTCGTAGCGCCGTAGGGTGGAAATCCCGGTAACGGATTTCCACCAGCAAGCGCCTATGTAGGGCTCAGCGCACCGACCGGCAGCTCTGTAGGATGGGTAGAGCGGAGCGAAACCCATGCTGTCGGATCGATGGGTTTTGCAAGCTCGCGGAACGCCGCTCGACCATCCTACGGGCTAGTTCGCCTTCAGGCAGAAGCTCCGAATCGCCTCGCAGGCTGCACGCAGCGACGCATCATCCAGCGCATAGGCGATGCGGATGTACCCGGCCAGGCCGAAGGCGCTGCCCGGCACCAACTGAGCGGGAGCACAGGCGCTGTCGGTTTTCGACAGCGCCTTGGGTTATCGGTGGGGTCGACCGGTTCGCGCGAACGATCGCTATCTGCCTGGCTTCAACTTATGGCCAAAAGCGCACATAGTGCCCACCTTTCTCCCGGCCACCGGACAAGACACGCCATGACCCAGCCCCCGAAAGACCCGCTCCACGGCATCACCCTGGAAAAGCTGCTCAACGAACTGGTGGCCCACTACGGCTGGGAGGGGCTGGCCAAGCGCGTAGACATCCGCTGCTTCAAGAGCGACCCCAGCATCAAATCCAGCCTGACCTTCCTGCGCAAGACACCCTGGGCGCGGGAGAAGGTGGAGGCGTTGTTCGTTCAGCTGCGACAGGGGCAGGAGTGAGTCAGTGGCTCGAATTCACCACTGGGTCGTGCCATTCCCTGGCCCTCAGGCCTCCATCCTGAAGGTCAACCCGGCGCGCTCCGTCAGCCGCCGGATCAGTTTCTCGCCCATTGCCGGCGCCGTGGTCCAGATGCCACCGGGGGTATCCCGGGCTTCCCAAAGCAGGCATAGCGCGGCCTCGGCGATCATCCGCGAGGTCGAGCCGTAGCCCGGGTCGCGCTTGCCGGAAACACTGGCCCGGAGGGTCCGCCCATCCGCCATCTCGCCGATGAACAGCAGGTCGTAGAAGCCGCTCTCGCGTTCCTCCCGGCTCGGGCCTTCGCCGGGCTTGGGCGCCTTGTCGCTGGCCAGGGAACGGTCGCTGGCCACCGCCTCGGCGGTCGCCCTGCCCTGCTCGCCCGGGCCGGTCAGGAGCATCTCGTCATAGACGAAGTCCTCGCCATAGGCATGGCCGAGCAGGAAGTTGGAGCGGTGCACATTGCGGGTGTTGATGGCCGCCATGATGAATGGCGCCGCCCAGCTGCCCAGGGACTCGTCGTAGGCGGGGCGATCCGCGGCGGGTTGGCTCGGGCCACTGAAGCCGGGCGTCAGGGAGAAGGGATTGGTCAGCAACTGGAGCACCTGTGGATCGGCCTTGGCCGCCGCGAGAGTGGCCTTGAGACTGGCCGCCGTACCGCCGGAAAAGCGGCCCTTCATCTTGCGTACGCGACCCTTGATCCGCGACAGCGGTGCGCCGAAGCGCTCCCGGGCGGCCCGTTGCAGGAAGAACACTCCGAGATCGAAGGGAATGGAATCGAAGCCGCAGGAAAAGACGATACGCGCGCCGCTGCGCCCCGCGGCCTCGCCATAGGTGTCGATCATCCTGCGCATCCAGGCCGGCTCGCCGCAGAGGTCGACATAATCGGTCCCCGTCTCGGCACAGGCGGCCACCAGCGGTTCGCCGTACAGCTGGTAAGGCCCGACGGTGGTCAGCACCACCCGGGTACGCCCGACCATGGCCCGCAGGCTGGCAGGGTCGTCAATGTCCGCGACCACCAGGGGGGTGCCGGCCGGCGCACCGATCTCCTGGCGGACCAGGGCCAGCTTGCCGGCATCGCGGCCGGCCATGGCCCAGTGCAGGTTGGCGCCATCGGCGTAGGCCTGGCTGAGGTACTCGGCCACCAGCCGGCCGGTGTAGCCGGTGGCACCGTAGACGATGAGGTCGAACTCGGCTGCCTGCTTCATCTGCACACCTCCTGAAAATGATCGGGGGAGCCCGGCGCCCCCCACATGTTCCTCAGGCCGAAGTCCTGGCTGCGGCCAGGTAGGGTGCCAGGCGCCGCCCCATTTCTTCGCCCAGGGCCTGGAGTCCGCTCATGGGACGGACCATCACCTCGAACTCGACGATCTTCCCGTCTTCGTCGAAGCGGATCATGTCTATGCCCTTCAGCTCGCGTCCGCCAACCCGGGCACTGAACTCCAGCACCACATTGAGGCCATCCGCCGTAGCCAGCCCTCGGTGATAGGCAAAGTCAGTAAAGACCTTGATCACGGTATTGAGAATGGTCGAAACCACTTCTGCGCCAGGATAGGGCGTATGGGCCATGGGCGAGCGAAACACCGCGTTCGAATGCAGGAGTTCGGGCAGTGCGGCCAGATCGCCCCGGGCGACCATGCCGTGCCAGCGCTGCAGCGAAGCCGCCGCCTTGGGGTGCAGTTTCAGTTCAGACATGTTGTTTTCCTTGTCAGCAGCCATCAGGGGACGATTGCACAGCGCAGTGAATCCGGCTCGGGGCGCGAGCCGATCGGGGTAAGGCGAAGACGTCATGACAGTTCACCTGCAGGCGATTCCCGGTAACGAATCCTGCTCTGGTGAGTTCCTCGGAAATGGACGATACGGCCCGAAAGCACGCAGTCTCAATGATCGAAAATGACAGTTGATTGATCCTGTCGCACAGAATGGCGCCCGGACCGGTCGATCCACTTCGAACCCTGGAGAGTTGCCGCCGGATCTTCAGGGCGCACCGGCGGCGGCATATACAGATATACGACAGCCCCGGAGCGGCGCTCCGCTCCGGGGCTGCATTGCGCCCTACCCCAGCTGATCGATCATTACCGAATTGGTGTACACCAGGCTGCCATCGCTCTCCCTATGCCCGACCAGGTGGAACTGCCCGCGTTCGTCTCCCTTGCTCAGGTAGACGCGGAACTGCAGGTCGGACAGCGAGCCGCACTCGGCGGGCGTGATCAACTCCATGTGCCCCATGTCGGCGTCGATCATCATTTCCCGCTCATGGGTCTTCTGCAGGCGTTCTTCCGCTTCTTCGAGCCGCAGGTGATCGGAGTCGTTGACATGGAAATGAAGATCGCCCATCGGGATGGACTTTTCCGCCCCCTGGGGCTTGCACCAGCTTTTGATGGTCAAGGTATTCATCTAGCGACCTCCTGACGTGGGCGTTGCCGCGCCTGCTGTTCAATCCCCAGTTTAGACAAGCCCCGTTCCGCGAATGCGTCAGCCATCGTCAAAGCCGCGCGTGACAAGGGCTTCGGGCATTTCAAAAAAGTCCGGGTGCTATAATTTTCCGGTGAAAGAACCCTGAACTTCTATCCATGTTTGGAAGATAACCATCAGGAATAAACCATCTGTTGCGGGAGACGGCATACAACTTTGAACAAGAGCCCGGAGGTATGTCATGAATCGGCACTACTACATCAGCGACAATCTCGATGACCTGGAAACCGTTGAATCCGAGCTCGAGGCCAACGGCATCAATACCGAGCAGATCCACGTGTTGAGCGACAGGGATGCGGATGTCGAACAGCACCATCTCCATGATGTGAATTCCTTCATGAAGCAGGACGTCGTCCACTCCGGCGAAATCGGCGCGGTGATCGGCGTGCCCCTGGCCGCCCTGATCCTGCTGGGCGCCTGGCTGGCGGGCTGGACCGATACGCCGGCAGGCTGGGTGCCCTTCGTGTTCCTGGCGCTGGTGGTGCTGGGTTTCTGTATCTGGGAAGGCGGCTTCTTCGGCATCCAGGTGCCCAATGCGCACTTCCGCAACCTGAAAGAGAAGGTGAAGGAAGGCGAGCACATCTTCTTCGTCGATGTGGAGCCTGCGCAGGAATCCATCCTCGACCGGGTCATCGTCCATCACCCGCAACTGAGGCTGGCCGGAACCGGCCCGGCTTCACCGCACTGGATAGTCTCCTGGCTGCACCGCTGGCATCAGTTCAAGCGGACCATCTAGCGCTGCGAGGGCAGGACTTCGTCCTGCATGGCGAATGAATTCGCCCCTACAGAGGAGCTGACCGACGAAACCTGGGTGGATAGCGCTTCTCTATCCACCAGCGAGGCATTGCAAGACACCGATGGTGGAAATCCTTGAAGGGATTTCCACCCTACGGCCGATTGACGTGGAATCTTCCACGGGGCTACTGGCCAAGCAGGAGACCACGCGTGAAGAACACGTAGTCCGCCTCGGCGGCCATCAGCCCCACCAGCACCAGCAGGCACAGCGGCGGCACCAGGATGGCGTAGACCAGCGCCAGGCGCTCCCATGCCATGTGCATGAAGATCGAGACGATCAATCCTGCCTTCAGCAGCATCAGGATGAGGATCATCGACCAGCGGAAGTACCCCGTGAAGTGGAAGTAGTCCACCAGGTAGGACAGGGTGCTGAGGATGAACAGCAGCCCCCATATCTTCAGGTACAGGCTGATCGGGTGTTGTTGACCTTGCGCATGCGCCATCTGCATCACTCCCCTGCCCTTACCACAGATAGAAGAACGCGAAGATGAACACCCAGACCAGGTCCACGAAGTGCCAGTAGAGGCCGGCGATCTCGACGATCTGGTAGTTCCCGCGTTTCTCGTAGTCCCCGCGCAGCACCTTGAAGGCCACGGTGCACAGATAGATCACCCCCACCGACACGTGCAGGCCGTGGAAGCCGGTGATCATGAAGAAGCAGGCGCCGAACTGCGCCGCGCCCATGGGGTTGCCCCAGGGGCGAACGCCTTCGGCGATCAGCTTGCTCCACTCGAAGGCCTGCATGCCGACGAAGGTGGCGCCGAAGGCCGCGGTGGTCAGCATCAGTGCGGCGCTGCGCACGCGGTCGCGGCGGTAGCCGTAGTTCACCGCCATGGCCATGGTGCCGCTGCTGCTGATGAGCACGAAGGTCATGATGGCGATCAGGATCAGCGGGATGTGGGCGCCGCCGATGTTGAGGGCGAAGACCTCGCTGGGATTGGGCCAGGTGGCGGTAGTGCTGATGCGCACCGACATGTAGCCGGTGAGGAAGCAGGTGAAGATGAAGGTGTCGCTGAGCAGGAAGATCCACATCATCGCCTTGCCCCAGGGCACCTGCTTGAAGGCGTCGCGATCCGAGGACCAGTCCTGGGCTATGCCCCGCCAGGCCGATGGGTTGGCGGCCGGGGTCTCCCGCGTCGATGTGGCCATGGCGTTACCTCAAGCCGCAGAAGGCCGCGATGGCCTGGTAGGTTTCCGGTGTGCTGGTGAGCAGCGCGAAAAGCACCAGCCACAACCCCAGCAGGTAGTGCCAGTAGAAGGCACAGAACTCCATGCCGGTCCGCAGGCGTTCGGCCGGACCATGGCGCAGCAGGCGTTGCGCCACCACGCCCCAGGCCACCAGGCCGCCCGCCAGGTGCAGGCCATGCAGGCCGGTGAGCAGATAGAAGAAGCTGTTGGCCGGGTTGCCCGAGACGAAATAGCCCCAGGCGGCGAACTGCTGCCAGACCCAGAGCTGCCCGCCGAGGAAGGCGACGGCGAAGGCACCGCCGAGCAGGAAAGCCAGGCTCGCCGTGCTCACCTGGTGGCGTTCTATCGCCACCTTGGCCCATTGCAGGCAGGCGCTGCCCAGGGCCAGCAGGGCGGTGTTCACCCAGAGCATCCAGGGATGGGCCAGGGGCGCCAGCGGGTCGGTCAGCGGGCGCCAGTCCGACACCTGCGAGCGGGCGATGAAGGCCAGCAGGAACAGCAGGAACAGCGAGGTCACCACGCCGAGGAACACCCCCAGACCGACCCTGGCGGTCCTGCGCCGGTCATGGATGGGCGCCTCGGGTCCCTGGGACTCGCCCGGGCTCCAGCCACCCGGCTCGGCGCCGCCGGCATTTTTCCACAGTTGTGTGCTCATGGCCGTTTCTCCACCGATGAGGCCTTGCCGTTGGCCTCGCGCAGGCTCTGCAGTTCGGCTTCGGAAACCGTCTGCGGCACGAAGTCCTGCTCGATGCCCGGCACGCTGTAGTCATAGGCCCAGCGATGCACCACCGGCAATTTCTCCCGCCAGTTGCCATGCACCGGCGGCGTGTCCGGTGTCTGCCATTCGAGGCTGGTGGCCTTCCACGGGTTGCCACCGGCGGGCCGTCCCTTGAAGGTGCTCCAGGCCAGGTTGACCAGGAACAGCAGTTGGGCCGTGCCGACGATCAATGCCGCCACCGTGATGAAGGCGTTGAGGTCCTGGGCCGACTGCGGGATGAACTGGTAGTCCGGGTAGGCGTAATAGCGTCGCGGCATACCGAGGAAGCCCAGGTAGTGCATGGGAAAGTAGATGGCGTAGGTGCCGAGGAAGGTGATCCAGAAATGCAGCTTGCCGAGGGTGTCGTTGAGCATCCGCCCGGTGATCTTCGGGAACCAGTGGTAGATGGCGCCGAACACCACCAGGATCGGCGCCACCCCCATGACCATGTGGAAGTGCGCCACGACGAAATAGGTATCCGATAACGGAATGTCGACTATCACATTGCCGAGGAAGAGCCCGGTGAGTCCCCCCACCAGGAAGGTGACGATGAAGGCCAGGGCGAAGAGCATCGGCACCGTCAGGTGGATGTCGCCATGCCAGAGGGTCAGGGTCCAGTTGTAGACCTTGAGTGCGGTGGGCACGGCGATCACCAGGGTGGTGACGGCGAAGAAGAAACCGAAATACGGGTTCATCCCGCTGACGTACATGTGGTGGGCCCAGACCACGAAGCTCAGCACGCCGATGGCGACTATGGCCCAGACCATCATGCGGTAGCCGAAGATGTTCTTGCGCGCGTGGGTGCTGATCAGGTCCGACACCAGGCCGAATGCCGGCAGCGCGACTATGTACACCTCCGGATGGCCGAAGAACCAGAACAGGTGCTGGAAGAGGATCGGGCTGCCGCCCTGGTGGTCCAGCGGCTGGCCCATGGAAATCAGCGCCGGCATGAAGAAGCTGGTACCCAGCAGGCGGTCGAAGAGCATCATCACCGCGCTGACGAACAGTGCCGGGAAGGCCAGCAGCGCGAGGATCGAGGCCATGAAGATACCCCACACCGAGAGCGGCATGCGGAACAGCGTCATGCCGTGGGTGCGTGCCTGCAGCACGGTGGTCACGTAGTTCAGGCCGCCCATGGTGGCGGCGGCGATGAAGATCGCCAGGGACACCAGCATCAGCACGATGCCCCATTCGGTACCCGGCGTGCCCTGGGTGATGGCCTGGGGCGGATAGAGGGTCCAGCCCGCGCCCGTGGGTCCGCCCGGCACGAAGAAGCTGGCCAGCAGCACCAGTACCGAGAGCAGGTAGAACCAGTAGCTGAGCATGTTCACGTAGGGGAAGACCATGTCCCGCGCGCCTACCATCAGCGGGATCAGGTAATTGCCGAAGCCGCCTAAGAACAGCGCCGTCAGCAGGTAAATGACCATGATCATCCCGTGCATGGTCATGGCCTGGTAGTAGGCGCTCGGGTCCATGAATTCCAGGCTGCCGGGGAAGCCGATCTGCATGCGCATCAGGCCGGAGAGCACCAGGGCGACCAGGCCGACGGAGATGGCGGTCAGCGAATACTGGATGGCGATGACCTTGTGGTCCTGGCTCCAGATGTAGCGGGTGAAGAAGCTCGTCGGCTCGTGCAGCGCATCGGCTTCGGCATGCTCGAGATGGGCCATCGGAAACCCTCCGCGTCTACGGCGCCTGCTCCTGCTTGCTGGCGTCGGGGTTCGCCCTGGATTTGATGAAGGCGATCAGGGCGTCCAGTTCCGGATCGCTGGGGGTGAAGGCCGGCATCACCGGCGCGAACCCCTGGACCAGCTTGGCGGCGGGCGTGCGCACGGACTCCTTGAGGTAGGCCTCGTCCGCCTCGACCTGGCTGCCATCGGCCAGGGTCACGCGGTGGCCATACAAGCCCTTCCAGCTCGGCCCCACGCCCTTGCTGCCATCCAGGCTGTGGCAGGCCAGGCAACCCATGGACTCGGCCAGTCGCTGGCCCTGCTCCACGGCGTCGCCCGCCGCACCGGCGGAGCCCTGCTCCTGTTGCCCGGCGGCGCTCAGCGACTGGATGAATGCGACCAGGGCGGCCAGCTCATCCTGGCTGAAAGTATAGGGCACCATCACTGGCGGATAGCCTTGCACCAGACGCGCCTTGGGCTCGACGATGGACTCCTTCAGGTAGGCCTCGTCGACTTTGACGCTGCTGCCGTCCGCGAGTTTCTCCTCACGACCGTAGAGGTCTTTCCAGCCCGGCCCCAGGCTGGCGCTGCCATCCTGGCTGTGGCAGGCCCGGCAGCCATGGGTTTCCGTCAGCTGGCGGCCTTTCTCGACCAGGCTGCCCGGGCTGGGTTTGCTGGCGGCGGCCAGGGTCTGGGCGAAGGTCGGCTGGGCGGCCAGCCACTGCTCGAAGCGGTCCGGCGGTTCCACCAGCAGGTTGCCGCGCATGTTGAAATGCCCTACCCCGCAGAACTCCGCGCAGAGGATCTCGTATTTGCCGGCCACCGTCGGCGTGAACCAGAAATGCGAGACCATGCCCGGCACCATGTCCATCTTTCCGCGGATCTGCGGGATGTAGAAGTTGTGCAGCACATCCTTGGAGCGCAGCAGCACCTTCACCGGCCGGTCCTGGGGCAGGCGCACCTCGTTGTTGCGAATCAGCACGTCGTCCTGGCCCGCCGGGTCATCGGGGTCGAGACCGAGGGGATTGCCCGCATCGACCCACTTGACGTCCGCGCGGCCGAGCTGGCCATCCTTCCCGGGAAAGCGGAAGGCCCACTGCCATTGCTGGGCGACCACCTCCAGCGGCGAGGCATCTTCCGGAACCTGGACGAAGTCGTTGTAGACCACCAGTCCCGGCGCCAGCATGCCGATGATGCCGAGGGAGGTGACCACGATCAGCGACCATTCCAGCTTGCGGCTTTCCGGCTCATAGAGGGCGCGTGAGCCCTGGCGGTGGCGGAAACGAATGATCGCCACCACCATGAAGCCGACGATGGCGATGAAGAACACACCGGAGATGACCAGGGTGATGAGTAGCGTGGCGTCGATCGAGCCCCAGTTGGATGCCGCCGGGGTCAGGTGCCAGGGCGCCAGCAAATGGAACAGCACGGACGCGACAACGATGATAACCAGGATGATTGCTATCGCCATGTTCCCGTCGCCTCGTTCCTGATGCGCCGTGCGCGGGTAGAGCATGCGACGGTCATCGGCATTGCAGCAGCTGCGCCTTCCGGCTTCCGGCACTGCCGGAAGTTCGGCCTCTGTCCCCCAATGGCAAAGTTGGTGGCAAGTATAGCCGCTGCTGCCCGGCTGCCCGCCGCATTCACCGAAGCGTCGAACCGAGCCGGGTTACAGGTCACCACCGATGGAAAGGCCTTCCTCACCCGCAAATGGGCCAAGGAGCATGTGGTGACTCGCGCCTGGTGCCTTGAGTAATCCTGAAGCCCATTCATGGCCTGCAACGGCGCACTTGGGCCGATGCGCACACCGAACCCGCCCCCTCTCCCTGAGGGAGAGGGCCGGGGTGAGGGGGAAATATCCAGCCTGCGCCGGATTTAATCCGGGCTACTCGCAGCGCGTAGGGTGGAAATCCCTTTGGGGATTTCCACCATCGGTGTCTTGCACTGCCTCGCTGGTGGATAGAAAAGCGCTATCCACCCTACGCAATGTCCGGGCCTGCAGGAGCGAATTCATTCGCGATCGAAATCGCTCCCACGCTCCAGTCATCAGTGATACCCATCCCCCACCCGCACCTTGCCGCGGAACACGTAGTAGCTCCACACCGTGTAGGTGAGGATGATCGGCAGGATGAACAGGGTGCCGATCAGGGCGAACAGCTGGCTGGTGGCCGGCGAGGACGCCTGCCAGATATCGATGTAGGGAGGCACTATCTTCGGCCAGACGCTGATGGCCAGGGCCAGGTAGCCGAGGAAGATCAGCGCCAGGGTCCAGATGAAAGGCAGGTGCGAATGGCGGCGACGCAAGGTGCGCTGCACGCCCGCCACCGCCCCCACCGCGCCCAGGGCGATGAGGACGAACAGCAGCCGATAGTCGCCGTCGAACCAGCGCGCGGCGATGTCCCGGTGCTGGCTCGGTGTCCACACGCAGATCACCACGATGACCGCCAGCAGCAGGTAGGCCAGCGGCCGGCTGTAGTGGCGCATGCGCGATTCCAGCATGCCTTCGGTCTTCACCAGCAGCCAGGTGCTGCCGAGCAGCGCGTAGGCGACGATCAGCGCCAGGCCGCAGAACAGCGGGAACGGCGCCAGCCAGTCCAGCGGGCCGCCGGCGAACTGGCGGTCCACCACCGGGATGCCGGCGATGTAGGTGCCGATCACCACGCCCTGGAAGAAGGTCGCCACCAGGGAGCCGCCGATGAAGGACTTGTCCCAGATGTGCCGCTTGCGCGGATGGGCCTTGAAGCGGAACTCGAAGGCCACGCCGCGGAAGATCAGCCCCGCCAGCATCAGCACCAGCGGCAGGTAGAGTGCCTCCAGCACCACCGAGTAAGCCAGCGGGAAGGCGCCGTAGAGCGCGGCGCCGCCCAGCACCAGCCAGGTCTCGTTGCCATCCCAGACCGGCGCCACGGTGTTCATCATCACGTCGCGTTCGTCCGCATCGGAGATGAAGGGGAAGAGGATGCCCAGCCCCAGGTCGAAGCCGTCCATGATCACGTACATCATCAGGCCGAAGGCGATGATCACGCTCCAGATGAAAGGCAGGTCGATACCTTGAATTGCCATGATTCGCTACTCCAGTTCAGCCGGCCTGCAGGCCATGTTCGAGGTCCTGTCCCGCCGCCGAAAGCGGCCGGCGCGGCGTGGCCGGCACAGGGTGCTGGTGGCCCTGCGGCCCTTTGCGCACCAGGCGCAGCATGTAGCCGATGCCGGCGCCGAACAGGGAGAAGTACACCGCCACGAAGATCGCCAGGGTCACGCTGAGTTGCACCACGCTGTGCGCCGAGGCGGCCTCGGCGGTACGCAGCAGGCCATGGACCACCCAGGGCTGGCGGCCCACCTCGGTGGTGAACCAGCCGGCCAGCAGCGCGATCAGCCCGGATGGCCCCATCAGCAGCACCAGGCGCAGGAAGCCCTTGTGCCGGTACAGCGCACCGTTGCGGCGCAGCAGCAGGGCCAGCAGGCCGGTGAGGATCATCAACATGCCCAGCCCGGCCATGATCCTGAAGCTCCAGAACACCACGGTGGAATTCGGCCGGTCCTCCTTGGGGAAGCTCTTCAGCGCCGGGATCTGCCGGTCCAGGCTGTGGGTCAGGATCAGGCTGCCCAGGTAGGGGATCTCCACGCTGTAGCGGGTCTTCTCGGCCGCCATGTCCGGCAGGCCGAAGAGGATCAGCGGGGTCGCCTCGCCGGGGCGGTTTTCCCAGTGGCCCTCGATGGCTGCGATCTTCGCTGGCTGGTGCTCCAGGGTATTGAGGCCGTGGGCGTCACCCACCACCGCCTGGATCGGCGCCACGATCAGCGCCATCCACATGGCCATGGAGAGCATCTTGCGCACGGCCGGGTCGTCGCGCCCACGCAGCAGGTGCCAGGCCGCCGAGGCGCCGACGAAGAAGGCGGTGGACAGGAAGGCGGCGATGGCCATGTGCGCCAGGCGGTAGGGGAAGGACGGGTTGAACACTACGGCGAACCAGTCCACCGGCAGCACGCGACCGTCGACTATCTCGAAGCCCTGGGGCGTCTGCATCCAGCTGTTGGAGGCGAGGATCCAGAAGGTGGAGATCAGGGTGCCGATGGCCACCATCACCGTAGAGAAGAAGTGCAGGCCGCGCCCTACCCTGTCCCAGCCGAACAGCATGACGCCGAGGAAGCCGGCCTCGAGGAAGAAGGCGGTGAGCACCTCGTAGGTCAGAAGAGGGCCGGTGATGCTGCCGGCGAAGTCGGAGAAGCGCGCCCAGTTGGTGCCGAACTCGTAGGCCATGACCAGGCCGGAGACCACGCCCATGCCGAAGTTCACCGCGAAGATCTTCGACCAGAACTTGTACAGCTCGCGGTAGACCGGGTTGCCGGTCTTCAGCCAGAGCCCTTCGAGCACCGCCAGGAAGCTGGCCAGGCCAATGGTGATGGCGGGAAAGATGATGTGGAACGAGACCGTGAAGGCGAATTGGACCCGCGCCAGGTCCAGCGCTTGGGGATCGAACATGGAGGTTTCCTCCGGGCGCCGTCGGGCGCCCTGAAAAAGACGAGGTGCTCGCGTCGGCCGGGATTCAGGCGGCCGACGAGGCGATCAGGCCATCGGCGCCAGGCTTCTCGACCCGGATGGCGATGAACTTCGAGGTGGGTGTGAAGGTGCGGTCGCCGTAGCTGTCGAGCGGCACCAGCGGGTTGGTCTCCGGGTAGTAGGCGGCCGCCTGGCCCTTGGGAATGTCGTAGGCCACCAGGGTGAAACCCGGCGCCCGGCGTTCGCGCCCGTCATCCCAGAGGGACACCAGGTCGACCTTGTCCCCGGGCTGGAAGCCCAGGCGCTGGATGTCCTCGGCGCTGACGAAGACCACATGGCGCATGCCGAACACGCCGCGATAGCGGTCGTCCAGGCCGTACAGCGTGGTGTTGTACTGGTCGTGGGAACGCATGGTCTGCAGGATCAGGTCCGGCCTGTCGCCGCGCTCCAGCACCTTTTCGTTGACCAGTTGCCGCGGCAACTCGCAGGGGGTGAACTGCGCCTTGCCGCTGGCGGTGTTCCAGACCCGCTCCGCCGCGCTGTTGCCCAGGTGGAAGCCGCCGGGATGTTCCAGGCGCCGGTTGAAGTCGGCGAAGCCGGGAATGGTGTCGGCGATCATGTCGCGGATGCGCCCGTAGTCGGCGATGGCCCAGCTCCAGTCGATGGGGTGCTTGCCCAGGGTGGCCTCGGCGATGCCGGCGATGATCGCCGGTTCCGAGCGCAGCAGCGGCGAACGCGGCCGCAGCTGGCCGTGGGAGATGTGCACCATGCTGAAGGTGTCTTCCACGGTGACGCCTTGCGGCCCTTCGGCCTGCAGGTCGATCTCGGTGCGGCCCAGGCACGGCAGGATCAGCGCCTCGCGGCCGACGGTCAGGTGGCTGCGGTTGAGCTTGGTGCTGATCTGCACCGTCAGCTCGCAGTTCTGCAACGCGGCATGGGTGCGCGGGGTATCCGGGGTAGCCTGGGCGAAGTTGCCGCCGAGCGCGATGAACACCTTGGCGCGGCCCTCCTCCATCGCCTTGATCGCCAGCACCGCGTTGTGCCCATGGGCGCGCGGCACGCTGAACTGGAAGCGCCGCTCCAGGGCATCCAGCAGGCGCGCCGGCGGCTGCTCGTCGATGCCCATGGTGCGGTCGCCCTGGACGTTGCTGTGGCCGCGCACCGGCGACAGGCCGGCGCCCGGACGGCCGACGTTGCCGCGCAACAGCTGCAGGTTGATCACTTCCTGGATGGTCGGCACCGAGTGGCGGTGCTGGGTCAGGCCCATGGCCCAGCACATGATCACCCGCTCGGCCTTGCGGTACATGCGCGCGGCCAGTTCGATCTCCGCCCGGCTCAGCCCGGATTGCCCGACTATCCGCTCCCAGCTGGTGGCATCCACTTCGGCCAGGTAGGCATCCAGCCCGCTGGTGTGCTCAGCGATGAAGGCATGGTCGAACACCGGCGGCTCGCCCCTGGCCTCGGCCTCCCGTTCCCACTCCAGGAGGAACTTCGCCATGCCGCGGAACATCGCCATGTCGCCGCCCAGGGCCGGGCGGAAATAGGCGGTGCTGGTGGGCTCGGAACCGTTGGAGAGCATCTCGATGGGGTGCTGCGGATGCTGGAAGCGTTCCAGGCCGCGCTCCTTCAGCGGGTTGATGCAGATCACCTGGGCGCCCCGTTCCACCGCCTCGCGCAGGGGTTCGAGCATGCGCGGATGGTTGGTGCCGGGATTCTGGCCGATGACGAAGATGGCGTCGGCCTGGCCCAGGTCGTCGAAGACCACGGTGCCCTTGCCCACCCCCAGGGTTTCCGCCATGGCCACGCCGCTGGCCTCATGGCACATGTTCGAGCAGTCGGGGAAGTTGTTGGTGCCGAAGGCGCGGACGAACAGCTGGTACAGAAAGGCCGCCTCGTTGCTCGCCCGGCCCGAGGTGTAGAACTCGGCCTGGTCGGGGGAATCCAGGGCCTTCAGGTGCCGGGCGACGAGGGCGAAGGCCTCGTCCCAGCTGGTTTCCACATAGTGGTCGGTGGCGGCGTCGTAGCGCATCGGGTGGGTCAGGCGGCCCTGGTATTCGAGCCAGTAGTCGCTCTGCTCGCGCAACTGGCTGACGCTGTAGCAGGCGAAGAACGCCGGGTCGACGCTGCGCCCGGTGGCCTCCCAGTTCACCGCCTTGGCGCCGTTCTCGCAGAACTTGACCATGCCGTTTTCCGGCGATTCGCCCCAGGCGCAGCCGGGGCAGTCGAAGCCACCGTTCTGGTTGGTCTTGAGCATGGCGCGGATGTTCTTCAGCGCGTTTTCGCTGCCCAGCCAGTTGCGGGTGACGGCCTTCAGCGCGCCCCAGCCGGCGGCCGGGCCGTCATAGGGCTTGATGTGATCATCGAGGCTCATGAGGTTTCTCCTTGTTGCTGCACGCGGTTCGTTCAGGCGCCCCAACCACCCTGTTCGCGGTTTTTCCCGGGCCGAACGAGCCCGTGACGCCTGTCGGCGCCGCTGGAAATGTCCGTGATGACTCCGCCTGGGCGGAATGTCCGACACGCCATCCGGCGTGCCTGGGAAAGAGTCGGATCAGTCGGGGAAAGTGGGGTTCGTATTCAGGCTATGGCCGATGGAGGCGGGTCGTCCAATCGCTATTCGTAACGAATCGATCGATATCGTCTATGACCCCTCCTGAAACCCTGCAATTCTCGTAAACCCCGCTTGCCACCTGATGAAAACGCTAATAGACGGCATCGATCACCTGGTCGCAAATAGCGATTGGACGGCATTTTCGCCGCCGCTTAATTTCTTTCATCGATGACGCAAGCTTCCAGCCTCGCAAACCGAGGCGGCGCGTCCGCTCCAGAGCACATTGACGAGGCAAGCATGACGAGCAAGCACCTGGTGGACGGCTTCGGCCGCAAGGTCGACTACCTGCGCATGTCGGTGACCGACCGCTGCGACTTCCGCTGCGTCTACTGCATGGCCGAGGACATGCAGTTCCTGCCCCGCCAGCGCATCCTCAGCCTGGACGAACTCTTCCTGCTGGCCGAACGCTTCGTCGCCCTCGGCACCCGCAAGATCCGCCTCACCGGCGGCGAACCCCTGGTGCGCAGCGGCATCGTCGAGCTGTGCCGGCGCATCGCCGCCCTCCCCGGCTTGCGTGAACTCTGCATGACCAGCAACGGCTCGCAGCTCGGCCGCCTGGCCGGCCCGCTGTTCGACGCCGGCCTGTCGCGGCTCAACATCAGCCTCGACAGCCTGGACCCGCAACGCTTCCGCCAGTTGACCCGCACGGGCGACCTGGCGCAGGTCATCGCCGGGATCGACGCCGCCCGCGCGGCGGGGTTTCGCCATATCAAGCTCAACTGCGTGGTGCTCAAGGGGCGCAACGACGGCGAGGTCAACGACCTGGTGCGCTTCGCCATCGACCGCCAGCTGGACATCTCCTTCATCGAGGAAATGCCCCTGGGCGTGATCAGCGAACACAGCCGGGGCGAATCCTTCTGCTCCAGCGACGAGGTCCGCGCCCGCATCGCCGAGCGCTTCACCCTGATGGAGTCCGCCGAATCCACTCAGGGGCCCTCGCGCTACTGGCGCCTGGCGGAAGCTCCGGAGATCCGCCTGGGCTTCATCTCGCCCCATAGCCACAACTTCTGCGGCAGCTGCAACCGTGTGCGCCTGACCGTCGAAGGGCGCCTGCTGCTGTGCCTGGGCAACGAGCATTCGGCCGACCTCAAGTCCGTGCTGCGCGCCCACCCCGGCGACGCGGCGCGGCTGGAAAACGCCATCACCGAAGCCCTGAAGATCAAGCCCTGGAGCCACGACTTCCAGGTCAACGACGAGGTCCAGGTGCTGCGTTTCATGAACATGACCGGCGGCTGAACCCGCTTCCACCACCAGACTGGCGCGACAACCCATGATCGTTCGTCCCAAACCCAACCTGCTCAACGTGCTGATCTCCCTCAAGGGCTCGATCGCCCGGCGCATCGCCGTGCGCAGCCTGCTGATCACCCTGCTGGCATCGCTCATCGTGCTGGTGGGCACCCTGCATCCGGACTGGTTCGTGCGGGTCGAGGCCACCCCCTTCACCCTGCTCGGCCTGTCGCTGTCGATCTTCATGAGCTTTCGCAACAACGCCTGCTACGACCGCTGGTGGGAGGGCCGCAAGGCCTGGGGCCGGGTGATCCTGGAGATCCGCGCCTTCACCCGCCAGAGCGTGGCCATCGGCAACGACGCCGTGCGCGAAGCCCTGCTCCGCGAGCTATGCGGCTTTGCCCATGCCCTCAATGCGCGGCTGCGCGGCGAGGACGAGTTCGCCGCCGCGCACCGCTGGGTCAGCGGCCTGGCGGGCGAGCACAACATCAGCGACGCCATCCTGCGACGCATCGGCCGGCAGTGCGTGCAGCTGTCCGGACGCGGCGAGATCAGCGAATGGCGCGCCATCGCCCTGGAAGCACACCTCAACGGCCTCACCGAGGCCCAGGCCACCTGCGAGCGGATCAGGTCCACGCCGCTGCCCTTTCCCTACACCCTGCTGCTGCACCGCACCATCTACATCTTCTGCATCCTGCTGCCCTTCGCCATGGCCATCCCCCTGGGCTGGGTCACGCCGATCTTCACTACCATCGTCAGCTACACCTTCTTCGGCCTGGACGCCATCGGCGACGAGCTGGAGAACCCCTTCGGCCGCGACGAGAACGACCTGCCCACCGACGCCCTGGTGCGCAACATCGAGCGGGAAATCCTTGGCGCGCTCGGCCATGGGGAACTGCCGCCGGTGCTGGAGCCGGTGGACTACGTGCTGAGCTGATTCGTGCTCATGGGTGTGCTGATCGGCTTCGCTCAGCTCGACCTGCTCCCCGGTGGATCACGCCTCATCGATCCACCATCGACGCAATACCGGACTCCGCTGGTGGATAGAAGAGCGCTATCCACCCTACAAGGCTACGAAACTCCTTGGCCCCCGTAGGGTGATCACGCTTCATCGATCCACCATTTCGTGCCTGACCCGCACGCCGATGGTGGACAGAAAAGCGCCGTCCACCCTACGAACTGGTTGCCCCGGCGCCACCCCTCGGCCCGCACACCTGGTCCGTCTTCAGGTGAACCAACTTATGGAACAGCGCAATAGAGCGCACTTATCAGCTATTCAGATCAGGCGATTGGACGCCGCCGCGCCTGAGCAATAGCCTTGTCCCACCAGTACTTCGTCACTATCGGGCATGCCCGCCAAGGCACCTGGAGATCGGATGGGCCGGATCGAATACAACTGCTCGGTATTGCTGCTCGCCGGTGGCCGGGGGGCGCGCATGGGCGGCCGGGACAAAGGGCTGCTGCCGCGAACACTGCTGCCGGCGCTGGATAGTGCCTGGAAGCGCGGCGAACGAAGCTTGCTGCGCGCCCTGCTGGCCGCCGATGCGCAGGCGCTGGACTGCGCCGCCGACGACCCGCGCCTGGCCAACTTCAACACGCCGCAACACCTCGACGTGCAGCTGCCGGCTGCGGTTTCCTGAACCTTTCGCTCGCCCGTGGCGCCATGGACATCAAACAGCTCAAGTTCCTCATCGCCCTCGAGCAGACGCGCCACTTCGGCCAGGCCGCCGCGCTCTGCCACATCACCCAGCCGACGTTGTCGATGCGGCTGCGCAACCTGGAGGACGAACTGAACCTGGTGCTGGTGAGCCGGGGCCAGCGCTTCGAAGGCTTCACCGAGGCGGGCGAGCGCATCCTCGCCTGGGCCCGCACACTGCTGGCGGCCCACGACGGCCTGCAGGCCGAAGCCGCCAGCTGCCGTGGCCAACTGGTGGGCTGCCTGCGCCTGGGCATGGTGCCGCTGGCCAGTTTCAACCCCACCCACCTGATCAAGCCCCTCACCCAGCGCTACCCCGAGCTGCGCTTCCAGCTGTCGTCGCTGAGTTCGGAGCAGATCATCGATGGGCTCAGCCGCAATCAACTGGACCTCGGGCTGTGCTACCTGGACCAGGTCAATACCAGCTACTTCGAGGTGATCGAACTGGCCTCGACGCGCATGGGCCTGCTGCATGACACACGCTTCTTCAGCTTCCAGGAGCAGGAGCTGGACTGGGAGACCCTCGGCCGCTTGCCACTCGGGCTGCTGACCACGGGCATGCACTTCCGCCAGTCCATCGACCTGAGCTTCCGCAGCCGGGGCCTGGACCCGCACCCCCTGCTGGAAAGCGAATCGACCTTCCAGCTGGTGCA
The DNA here is from genome assembly GCF_042656385.1 of Pseudomonas sp. GCM10022186. NCBI lineage: Bacteria > Pseudomonadati > Pseudomonadota > Gammaproteobacteria > Pseudomonadales > Pseudomonadaceae > Pseudomonas > Pseudomonas sp. GCM10022186. The sequence goes on along the minus strand of NZ_JBHSOU010000070.1, from coordinate 153,907 downwards.
GGTGGTGAGCGCGGGAATCTGCTGCGCCATCATGCCCCTGGCCAACGGCCTGGAAGACCTGAGCGAACACCTGCGGGTGGTGCCCATCGCCGAGGCTGCCGTCCACGCGCCGCTCGGCCTGGCACTGCGCCGTACCGAACCCCGCTCGGCGCTGGCCGAGAAATGCTTTGCCGAGGCCAGGTCGATATTCGGCGGTTCCGCGGAAAATCCCGGCTCCTGAACTTCCAAACCGCTCTTTCCGGCTTTATCGAGTCAAGTTCAAAGCCGGACTTCCAGGTTGCCCGAAGTGATAGGCGAACCCGATCGGCAAGTCGAAACCAGCGATTGGACGGGATATCCGGCGATCCGTAGCCTTGAGTTGCATCAACAACTTACCGGCAACTTCTGATGACGCCTTCGATCGAACTTCCTGAAACGTCTCCGGCCGGCGCGGCGGAGCTTCCGGAAGACAGTTGCCACACCCTCCCCCACCGGGACAGCCACCTTCTTCCCGCCGGTGACCGGAGGTTGGAATGGCCGTACCGCCCTGCCGCTCAGGGCGCCACGTAGGGTTCGATGAACCAGCAGCCCAGCAGTTCGTCCAGGCGCCTGCCGTCGCTCAGGCGGCGGAACAGCCCTGGCGTCATCCAGGGTGCGTAGCCATCGACATTGGGGGCGCCGCGGCCGTCCTTCAGGTCCTGGATCAGCAGGGTGCGGGTCTCGAAGGAGATGCGCGTGAGGCCACTTGAGTTGCCCACGCCGGCGTGGGCATGGGCACCGGAAAAGGCGATCAGCTCGCCCGGCTCGAGCAGCACCGGCACACCCTCCGCCGCCGGCTCGCCGAGCAGATGGGGAATGGCCTCGTCGGCATCCACCGAGTTGCGCCCGTCGCGGTGGGAGCGCTGCAGGATCGCCTGCATGTCGAAACCCGCGCTGGTGTTCGGCAACGCCCTGCGCCACAGGCTCGGGTAGATCGCGAAGGTGCGTTCCTCGGTGATCGGGTAGACGGGGGCCCACCAGTTGGTCTGGCCATAGAGGTTCGAGCCCCAGGTATCGCGGTGGAAGGCAATGGTGGCGGTGGTCCGCGCGCGGGGCGCCGATCGCCGGGGTTCCTGATGGGGCTGGAAGCGCAGGTGCAGCCGGTCGCAGGCGACACGCTCGGCGTCGAAGCCCAGGCCTTCGAGCAGTTCACGCCAGAGCAGGCGGACCTCGGGCGCGGCGGCGAATTCCCGCTGGCACTGGGCGAAGCAGCGGGTCTGCTCGATGTGGGATAGGTGCAGGTGAATCTCTTCCGGCTTGAAGGGGTGCAGTCGCGCTTCCAGCAACTCGCGGGTGACGGTCACCAGCGCGGCCATGGCAGGCGACTGGCCGAACCGCAGGATATAGCCGGCATAGATCCGCGACTGGAACCCTCTAGGGTCGAAAGGCGTGTCGAGCGTGCTGTACATGGGACTCCATCCTGGGGGCGGCGGAGCCTCCACTCTAGAAGCAGCCCAGATGCGGAAACAGCGGCAGAAGCCGGCACAAAAAACGGAGCAGTGTTCGCGTCCGACGGCCGGTGGCGAATGCGCCGGCAGCGCTCCCAAGACTGGCTAGGATTGGCTGATGCTTCGTCCAATCCATCGAGGAAACCGGCCATGTCCATCCAACCCAATATCCTGCTGGTCCATGGTGCCTGGGGTGACGCTTCGCACTGGCGCCACCTGATCCCTTTGCTGCTGGATGCCGGCTACCCGGTCAGCGCGGTGCAGAATCCGCTCACCGCCCTGGCGGACGATGTGCAGCGCACCCGCACCCTGGCCGAGTCCCTCGAAGGACCCACCTTGCTGGTGGGCCACTCCTACGGCGGCGCGGTGATTTCCGCCGCCGGCCACGCGGCCAATGTAGTGGGCCTGGTGTTCGTCGCCGCCTTCGCGCCCGATGAAGGCGACAGCCTGGGCGGCATCTTCGCCCGCACCGAACCACCGCGGGGCGCGGCGGGCATCCGTCCGGACGCACAGGGCTTCCTCTGGCTGGCGCGCGACAGTTTCCACGCCGACTTCGGCGCCGACCTGCCCGAGCAGGAAGTCCGGGTCATGGCCGTCACCCAGAAGCCCATCGCTGCCCGCTGCTTCGAGGACAAGGCCGGCGCTCCCGCCTGGCGCGACAAGCCCAGCTGGTACCAGGTGTCGTCGGGCGATCACATGATTCCGCCCGCAACCCAAGCCTGGATGGCCGAGCGCATCGGCGCGCGAAAGACCATCACCCTGGATGCCAGCCATGCTTCGCTGGCCTCGCGCCCGAGGGAGATCTTCGCGTTGATCGAGGAGGCGGCTAAGAGCCTGTAGGGGCGGCACTGGGCTTCTCGTAGGGTGCGCTGTGCGCACCGATTGCGGGATCGGCGATCGCGCGACCTTCGACCGCTGGTGCGCACGGCGCCCCCTGCCTATCACTCGCCCCAGACAGCCTGAGTCGTAATAGGCAGGGTCGGTTACCGAGGAAGTGCGCAAACTACCCGTTCATCGGCGCGTCCGGGTTATTCAGCGCGTAGAGATAGCAGTCCGCCAGGCTGTGGTCGGCTTCGACGCTGGTGTAGCTGGCGGTGAAGGTGATGGCCAACCCCAGGTGCTGGTAGATCCACTGGTCGGTGACTCCCGGCGGCACCTCCGGCACCAGGTCGCTGTCGTTGACCACCCGGTAGGTGGCCACACCCAGGCTGTTGTAGTAGTTGGCGAAATCCGGCGCGACCACCCGCGGGCTGGCGAAGTTGTAGTGTTGCAGTGCCTGGTCGGGATACGCCGCCTGCAGGTCGAGCACCGCCAGGCTGGACAGCGCGCAGCCCAGGCTGTGGCCGCAGACCCAGAGATTACCGGTGGGTTGCAGGCCGTCGACCGCCTGCAGGGCCAGGTCGCGCAGCGAGGTGTAGAGCTTGAGGAAGCCGTCGTGGACCAGCCCGACGTCGGTCTTCCAGGGGTAGGTGGTCTGCTTGACCTGCAGGTCGTCGACCCAGTCCTGGGCCGACTCGGTGCCGCGGAACACCAGGTAGACCTCGCCGTTCGGATCGCTGGCGGCGAAACCGAAGGGCTCGGATTCGTTGATGTAATGCAGCTCGCTGAGGATGCTCCAGACCGGCGCCGAGAAGGTCCAGCCGGTCATGCTCGGCTGCTGCCAGTTGAAGTCCTGGGGTTTGCGCGGCTTGTCCTGCTGCAGCCACTGGTCGTACTGGTCGTAGGCGGCTTCCACCAGGTTGGCGCATTGCAGCGCCTGGGACAGGGAGAAACCCGTGGGGAAATACATGGGAAGACTGGGCATGCTGGCCTCCTTGCCGGTTGGGATGGGATCACACTCTGGATCATGTCCAGGCGTCCTACAGCGTAGCCCGTCAACCGGCCGCCGGAGCATCTCCCGGCGACCGGTCATCGGCCTGGCTCAGGCGTCGAAGTCGGTGGACATCGCCAAGGCCTTCCACTGCGCTACCTCGCCCTCCACCTGGCGGTGCTTGTCGGCGATGCGCTGCACTGCATCGCTGCCCAGCGGCAGGCGCTGCGGCGGGTTGGGCGCGTCAACCAGGGCCAGGATGGCGCCGGCGAACTTGCTCGGGTCGCCCGGCTGGGCATGGTTGGCGCCTTCCGCGAAGCGGCGCATGGCACCCACGGTTTCGTCGTAGTCCGGCAGTTCCAGGGCGGTTTTCACCAGCGACTGGTCATCGAGGAAGTCGGTGCGGAAGAAGCCCGGCTCGACCACGGTGACCTGGATGCCCAGCGGCGCCAGTTCCTGGTGCAGCGCTTCGCTGATACCTTCCACGGCGAACTTGGTGGAGCCGTATACGCCCCAGCCGTAGTAGGACTGGTAGCCGCCCAGGGAGGAGATGTTGATCACGCGGCCGGAGCGCTGGCGGCGCATATGCGGCAGCACGGCACGGGTGACGTTGAGCAGGCCGAAGACATTGGTGGCATAGATGCGCTCCACTTCCTGCGCGCTGGTTTCCTCCACCGCGCCGAGGATGCCGTAGCCGGCGTTGTTCAGCAGCACGTCGATGCGACCGAAGCGCTTGATGCCCTCGGCGACCGCCTCATGGGCCTCGCCTTCGCGGGTCACGTCCAGGCGTGCGGCCAGCAGGTTGGGATGCTCGCCCAGGCGGGCGATGACATCTTCCGGCTTGCGGGCGGTGGCGATCACCGCATCCCCGGCCTCCAGGGCCTTCGCTGCGACCAGCGCGCCGAAACCACGGGAAGCTCCAGTAATGAACCAGGTACGCATAGCAACTCCTCCTGTGTGGGAACCCGCACCGCGCGGGTTATCTGGTGAGTTGACGCCACTCTAGAGTTCAATTACTCCTGTGATAATCCCAGGAAAATGGCATGGGCTTTTGAACAGGATTCATCAATGAAACCCGTCTCCGCCGCCGACCTCAGCGTCTTCCTCAGCATCGCCGCCCACCTCAGTTTCAGCCGTGCCGCCGTGGAACTGGGCCTTTCCCCTTCCGCCCTGAGCCATGCCCTGCGGGCCCTGGAAGAACGCCTCGGGGTGCGGCTGTTCAACCGCACCACCCGCAGCGTGGCCCTGACCGAAGCGGGCGAACGTCTCTACGGGCGCATCAAGCCGGCTTTCCGCGATATCGACGACGCCCTGGAAGACCTCAACCAGTTCCGTGACACGCCCTCCGGCACCCTGCGCATCAGTGCCGGCCGCGCCGCCGCGGAACTGGTGCTGCTGCCCCTGGCCAGCCGCTTTCTCGAGGCCTATCCGGACGTGAGCCTGGAAATCTCCGCCGACGACGCCCTGGTGGACGTGGTGTCCGCCGGCTTCGACGCCGGTGTGCGTTTCGGCGAGCGTCTGGAGGCGGATATGGTGTCCCTGCCGATCGGCCCCTACCTGCGTTCGGTGGTGGTGGGTTCGCCGGCCTTCTTCGAACGCCATCCCCTGCCGCACAAGCCCCAGGACCTCCACGGCCTGCCTTGCATCCGCCATCGATTTCCCGGCGGCAGCCTGTACCGCTGGGAGTTCGAGCGCGGCGGCATGCAACTGGAGATCGAAGTGGATGGCCCGCTGACCCTGGGCGACGTGGGCATGATGGTCGGCCCGGCGCTGCAGGGCACGGGCCTGGCCTACGTGTTCGAGGAGATGGTGGCCCGGCACATCGCCGAGGGCCGGCTGCTGCAGGTGCTGGAAGACTGGTGCCCCTATTATCCGGGCCTGCACCTCTACTACCCCAGCCGCCGCCAGGTGCCGGCGGCGCTCAAGGCCTTCATCGAATTCGCCAGGAGCGCACGTCAGGAACAGTGATGCGGTGGGACCGCGTCGCGGTCCTTTCGCGAATGAAATCGCGCCTACCGTAGGGTGGAAATCGCTTTTCATTTCCACCATCCGGGTCCCGGCCAGGCACCGCTGATGGACCGGTGCAGCGTGGTCCACCCTACATCGCTCAGCGCAGCGGCTGCCCCTTCATCTCCGGCATGCGGATGTACACCACCAGGCTCACCAGGCACACGGCGGCGACGTAGATCCAGAACAGGTGGCCGTAACCGGCGCCCGACACGGCGGTCATGATGTAGGGCGAGGTGCCGCCGAACAGGGTGACCGACAGCGCGTAAGGCAAGGCGATGCCGGTGACCCGCACTTCCGCCGGGAACTGCTCGGCCATGGTCACCGCCGAGGCGGCGCCGAAGCCGGTGAGGATCACCATGGAGACGGTTTGCAGCAGGATCACCTCGCCCAGGCTGATGCCCTGGTAGAGCAGGCCGAAGCTCGGCCAGGCCCAGAGGATCGAAGCGGCGGCGAAAGCGATCAGCACCGGGCGGCGGCCGATGCGGTCGGCCAGCACGCCCACCAGCGGCATCAGCAGCAGCGACACGCCGACCGCCACCACCCCGGCCAGCAGCGTCTCGCGGATCGGCATCCCGGTGACCAGGTGCACCTGGGACGGGTAGCTCACCATCCACACGTAGTTGAGCAGGTTCCCCGCCATGGCGACGCCGATGACCCGCAATACGTCCTTGCGGTGCGTGGTGAAGATGTCGCGGATCGGACGTTTCTCGATGGCCTTCTTCGCCACCCGCGACTTGAATACTTCGGTCTCGCGCACCGACAGGCGGATCCACAGGGTGAGCACGCCCATCGCCGCGGCGATGACGAAGGCCACGCGCCAGCCCCACTCCTCCAGGGCGGTGTCGCTGCCCACCGAGGCCAGCACGAAGCCCAGCAGAAAGGACACCAGGGTGCCGGCGTTGATCGCGAACCACTGCCAGGAGCCGGCGAACGCACGGCGGTCGGACGGCGCCGACTCGATCAGGAAGGCCGAGGCCGAGCCGAACTCTCCGCCGGCGGAGAAGCCCTGGGTCAGGCGCGCCAGCACCAGGATGACCGGCGCGGCGATGCCGATGCTTTCGTAGTTGGGGCAGATGCCGATGACCAGCGAGGCCAGGGACATCAGCAGGATCGACAGGGCCAGGCCCTTCTTGCGGCCATAGCGGTCGGCGAACACGCCGAGCACCGCGCCGCCGATGGGGCGCATCAGGAAGCCCACGGCGAACACCGCCAGCACCGAGAGCAGCGCGGTGAGGCTGTTGCCGGCCGGGAAGAACTGCTTGGCGAGGATCGAGGAGAAGGTGGCGTAGATCACCCAGTCGGTGTACTCGACTATGGTGCCCAGGGTGGCGGCCACAATGGCCTTCTTCTCCGTAGGCTTCAGCCTGCGGCCAGCACTGGCCGCAGGGGTGGCGGGGATGCTTCCAGGCATGAGTCCATCGATCGCACTATTGTCGTTAGTCATTGCTTCGCTCCCGTGAGCACACTTCTTGTTGTTGATCGCCCGTAGGCTTTCGCTTCTGGCTGGCGAGCAAGATGCAGTGTGGTGCGGGGCGCGGTGAAGCGAGATTTCCGCCCTGTTCGATTGACTTCGACTCAAGCGTCGAGGCCGGCGCGGCGCGTGATCCAGGCAATCGGCGAGTTGAGATTTACTCAAGCCTGGACGGCCCAAATATCCTTTGAAGGCGCCCCGCCGAAGACCGAACCTGCCCCCCGATGCCCGGGTCGACGAACAACCAGCGCACCCACGCAGGACCCGGGCCATGAACCGAGGAGACGCGAAGATGTTCCTGAAAGTTGAGAGTTACATCGGTGGACGCATCCTGCCGCCGGCCGAGGGCCGCTACGTCGACAAGCTCGACCCGCGCACTGGCGAAAAGCTCGGCGAGGTCGCCAGCAGCGGCCCCGCCGAAGTGGAGCTGGCTATCCAGTCCGCCCAGGACGCCCTGCCCGCCTGGCGCGACATGCGCCCCTCCGAGCGCGGCCGCATCCTCCTGGAGCTGGCGCGCATCGTGCGCTTGAGCAAAGACCGCCTGGGCAGGCTGGAGAGCGCCGAAACCGGCAAGCCCGGCCGCGAGATGGCCGCGCTGATGGACCTCACCGCCCAGTACTTCGAGTTCTACGCCGGCCTGGTCAACGTCATGGACGGCGAAGTGATCAACCAGGGCCCCGAGTACCACGTCTACACCCGCCGCGATCCCTTCGGCGTGATCGGCGCCATCCTGCCCTGGAACGCCCCGCTGCATCAGGCCGCCCGCGCCATCGCCCCGGCCCTGGCTACCGGCAACACTGTAGTGGCCAAGCCGTCCGAGCACACCTCCGCCTCCCTGGTGGAACTGGCGCGCATCGCGGTGGAGGAAGCCGGCCTGCCTGCCGGCGTGTTCAACGTGATCGTCGGCAAGGGCAGCGTCATCGGCCCGGTGATGGCGCGCCATCCGCTGATGCGCAAGATCTCCTTCACCGGCGGCCTCACCGCCGGCCAGGAACTGGGGCGCATCGCCGCCGAACGCATCCTGCCGCTGACCCTGGAGCTGGGCGGCAAGTCCGCCAATATCGTCTTCGACGATGCCGACCTGGACGCCGCGGCCAAGGGCGCCACCCGCGCCTTCACCTGGAACAGCGGCCAATGGTGCTGCGCCGGCACCCGCCTGCTGGTGCAGGAAAACATCCACGACCGCTTCGTCGAGAAGCTGCTGGCCGAGGTCGCCGCCCTGCGCGTCGGCCCGGACTTCGACGCCACCTCCGGCCCCATCACCACCCGCGCCCAGTTCGAGAAGATCCAGAGCTATTTCGAGATAGCCGCACGCGAAGGCCTCGAGCCCGCCATCGGCGGCAAGGTGGCCAGTGGCGAACAGCTGGGCAATGGCTGGTACATCGAGCCTACGGTCTACACCGGCGTGAACAACGACATGACCCTGGCCAAGGAAGAGATCTTCGGCCCGATCCTCTGCGTCATCCCCTTCAAGGACGAAGCCGACGCCCTGCGCATCGCCAACGACAGCCAGTTCGGCCTGGGAGCCGGCATCTGGAGCCGCGATATCGGCCGCGTGCACCGCATGGCCGCCGGCCTGGAAGCCGGCCGCATCGTGGTCAACGAGTACAGCGGCGGCTTCGTCCAGACGCCGTGCGGCGGCTTCAAGCAGAGCGGCTACGGCCGCGAGCAGGGTATCGACGCCCTCTCCCACTACACCCAGCTGAAGTCGGTGATCATCCGGCTCTGACCCCAGGCTCGGTCGCTGTGGGGGCGAATTCATTCGCCAAGCAGGACGCAGTCCTGCCGTCGGCTGGTGCGGGCCGCGCAGGTTCGAGGAACGAGACCCGACTCGGCAGCCCCGATCGTTGGGTTTCGCCTCGCTCTACCGCAACCTACCCAGGCTGCCATGGCACCACATCACTGCTCCAGCTTCAGCAGCGGCTCGCCCTTGCGCACGGTGTAGGTCGCCAGCTCGGAGGCTTTTTCCTCGCCGACGTTCTTCGCCACATGGGGAACTCCGTCGGGAATGAACAGCGAGTCGCCGGCCTTGAGGATCACAGGTTCGCGATCCTCCAGCTGGTACTCGAAGGTCCCGCTGATCACATAGGCCACTTCTTCCCCCGGATGGGAGTGCCGGGGCGATGCCACGCCCGGATCGATATCGACGCGGGCCTGGATCACTTCATGCCCGTGGGCATGGATTTCCTGCTTGACCAGATCAGTGCGGTGGATGCCGTTCTTCCAGCTGGCGTTCGCCTGTCCGGCTTCGCCGGCCTGGACCAGGCCCGAGAGTGCGGCGATTGCCGCGGCGGTTGCGAAAAGTTGGATGTAGCGCATGGTCTTGCCCCTTCGGCTGGATTGCTTTGGAGGTTCCAGCCTAGGTGGCGGCGGTGTGCGCGATGTGTCGGAACGCGGGCCTTTTGCATGGCGCCTTGTCCGCGGCCGGGGAGGATACAGACGGATACACCGCCCCACTCCCTCCGCTCTTGCAGGAGCGAATTCATTCGCGAAACGGGTTGGCACCGAGCGGCGGATGCTGCCCTCACCCCAGCCCTCTCCCAGAGGGAGAGGGAGCTGTCCGTGCACCTTGGATGGGTCGTGCATTCGCGAAGGCCAATGCAGGAAGCCGCCGGAGGCCGCGACAACCGAGAAAACCAGGGCTTTCGCTTGAGTTTTACTCAATCAGAACTAGAGTAAGATTCCGCCGCCCTCCACGATTCCAAGAAGAAAACCCGCAGATGGACAGACTGCCGCCGCTCAATGCCGTGCGCGCCTTCGAGGCCGTAGCCCGGCACCTCAGCATCACCCTTGCCGCCGACGAACTGAACGTCACCCCCGGGGCCGTATCGCGGCAGATCCGCGCCCTGGAGGAGTACATGGAGCAGCCGCTGTTCGTCCGCGGGCACCGGCAGATCACCCTGACCCCAGCCGGCGAGCAGTATTTCAAGGCGGTGGCGCGCATCATCGAGGAACTGCGCGGCGCCACCCGCAAGCTCAAGCGCCCGGCCAAGCGCCGGCAGATCAAGGTGCGCGCCTACACCACCTTCGCCATGCAGTGGCTGATTCCGCGCCTGGCCAGCTTCCACCAGGAGAACCCGAAGATCGAGGTGCTGCTCACCGCCTCCCTCGACCCGGTGGATTTCCACAAGGAGGACCTGGACGCCGCCATCCGCCTGGGCTCGGGCGACTGGCCCAATTGCAACTGCTACGTACTGAGCGACAACGTGCTGGCCCCGGTGTGCAGCCCCGCCCTGCTCGATCTCGGCCCCGGCCTGCACGAGCCCGCGGACGTGGCCGAGTACACCATGCTGCATTCCATCGCCCGGCCGGACGACTGGGGCCACTGGCTGCAGGCCGCCGGCGTGGGCAGCTCGGTGGACGCCCGCGCCGGCATGACCTACCAGAGTTCCTCCATGGCCTATGCGGCGGCCACCGGCGGCCAGGGCATCGCCATCGCCCAGCTGTTCCTGGTGGAGAAGGAATTGCGCGAAGGCACCCTGGTGCGGCCCTTCCCGCAGACCGTGGACATGGGCGCCTACACCTATTACCTGCTGACCCCGAAGCACCGGGTGGAAAGCGAAGACATGGCCACCTTCCGCCAGTGGCTGCTGGAGCAGGCACGGCAGACACGCCATTCGTAATTTCGTAGGGTGGATCACGCTTCACCGATCCACCATCGCGTTCACCGGCGACTCCGCCTGGTGGACAGAAGAGCGCTGTCCACCCTACGACAAGCATGCGTCCTACGCGGCGATCACCGCGCCGCTCTGCAGCATGTCCGTCACTTCCAGCTCGCTGAAGCCCATTTCCGCCAAAAGCTCGCGGGAGTGCTCGCCCTTGTCCGGCGCGGGTTTGTAGGGCTGGCGCGCCGCCTCGGCGCTGTTCACCGGGAAGCCGGGGACGCGCAATGCCCCGTGACGAGGGTGCTCGATGGTGGCGAGCATGCCGTTCTCGGCGAGCTGCGGATGGTTCAGCAGGTCGTCATAGTCGGCCACCCTGGCGCAGAGGATGTCCGCCGCGCGCAACCATTCCAGCCAGTGCGCGGTGGATTGGGTACGGAACACGGCGGTGAGCGCCTCCTGCATCTCGCTACGGTGCGCCACGCGTTGAGCTGAGCTGATGAAACGCGGATCGTCCGCCCATTCGGGGTGGCCGAGCACCCGGCACAGGCGTTCCCAGCGATTGCCGTTGTAGGCCGCCACCATCAGCCAGCCATCCGCGGTCTGGAAGGCTTCGTTCGGTGCCGAGTAAGGCGCCGCGCTGCCGATGGGCGTGGGCAGTTCGCCGTCGCGCAGGTAGCTGGCGATGGACGACTGCTGCAGGGCCAGGGCCGAGTTCATCAGGCTCACGTCCAGGTGGCCGCCCTGCCCGTCCCGGTGGCGTGCCTGCAGCTTGGCGAGGATGGCCATGCAGGCCATGTAGCCAGTCACCACGTCCACCACCGGCGCCTGCACCTTGCAGGGTGGCGCGCCGGGGGTGCCGATCAGGCTCATCAGGCCGGAATCCGCCTGGAGGATGCCGTCCACCCCGGCGCGGTCCGCATAGGGTCCGTGCTGGCCATAGGCGGAAATGGAGCAGTAGACCAGCGCCGGATTCAACGCCGCCATGTCCTCGTAGCCCAGCCCCAGGCGCGCCATCACGCCGGGGCGCATGCTTTCGATCAGCACGTCGGCCCCCACCACCAGGCGCCGTGCCACTTCCAGGGCGCGGGGGTTCTTCAGGTCCAGGCAGAGGCCCTGCTTGCCACGATTGAAGCCGTGGTAGAGGGCGCTGTCCTCGCCGACCCAGGCCGGCCCCAGGCTGCGCCCGAGGTCGCCTTCCGGCGCTTCGACCTTGATCACCCGCGCGCCCATGTCGGCCAGCAGCATGGTGCAGGTGGGGCCGGCGGCGATCTGGGTGAAGTCCAGCACCGTCAGGCCTTGCAGGGCATTACGCAGCATGGCGGGCACCTCCCTGCTTGAAGGTGCCCTGGGCGGTGGCCAGCAACTCGCCGCCCTCCGTCTCCAGCCCGACGCCGAGGTTCTGCAGAAAGGGATTGCTCAATTGCATGACCTTCTCCCCGGCCTAGCGGCCCTTGTAGTGCGGCGGGCGCTTCTCGGCGAAGGCGGCGCGGCCTTCCAGGCGGTCTTCGGTATCCCGCAGCACGCCCCAATAGAGCTCGGTGAGACGCTGGGCGTCGGCATCCGACAGATGCGCCGTCTGCCGCGCCAGGGACTGCAGCGCCTGGATCGCCAGGGGCGCCTGGGCGGCGATGCGTTCGGCCAGGGCCAGGGCCCGGTCGAGCAGCGCCGCCGGGCTTTGCGCCACTTCCGAGACCAGCCCGATGGCCCGGGCCCGGGCTGCGTCGATGCGCTCGCCGGTCAGGGCCATCTGCATGGCGTGGGCCGGCGGCACCGCCTTCAGCAGGCGATGCAGGCCGGACACCGCCGGGATCGAACCGACCACCGCTTCCGGCAAGCCGAAGCTGGCATTGCCGGCGGCGATGCGCAGGTCGCACTGCAGCGCCAGTTCCAGGCCACCGCCCAGGCAGTGGCCATTGACCGCGGCGATCAGCGGCTTGCGCAGGTCGAGGTCGGCAAGGTCCATCAGGCGGATGTAGAGACCGGCCTCGGCGGCCGGCTCCTTGTCGAGGAACAGCGCCTCGGCGTAGGAAGCGGACGAGGCCCGTGTGCTCTTCAGGTCGGCGCCGACGCAGAAGGCCCGCTCGCCGCCGCCGGTGATGATCGCTACGCGGATATCACGGCGATCGCGGACCTGCTCCAGGTGCCCACGCAGGGCACGCAGCGAGTCCAGGTCCAGGGCGTTGAGGGCCTCGGCACGGTCAAGGGTGATCAGGGCTACGGCGCCACGGATCTGCAGGGTCACGGACATGGCGGCCTCCTCACACGCTGGCCGAGGACAGGCTGCGCCCGCCACAGACATACAGCGTCTGCCCGGTGACGTAGGAACTGGCCGGGTCGAGGAAGAACTCCACCGCATTGGCGATATCGTCCGGCACGCCGATGCGCTTGACCGGCACGGTGTCCTTCAGGCGCGTCTGCACCTCCGGTTCGAAGGCCTGGAACAGCGGCGTATCGACTATGCCCGGGGCGACGGCGTTGACTGTGATGCCCTTGGCGGCGAACTCGATGGCCAGGCTGCGGGTCAGGCTCACCACCCCGCCCTTGGCGGCGGAATAGTTGGCCTGGCCGAAACCGCCGAGCCAGGCACGGGACGACAGGTTGACGATGCGCCCGAAACCGGCCTCCAGCATCAGCGGCAGGGCCGCCTTGCAGCAGAGGAACTGCGCCCGCAGGTTGGTATCCACCACCAGGTCCCAGTCGTCCTCGGTCATCTTCAGGAAGCGCTTGTCGCGCACCACGCCGGCGTTGTTCACCAGGAAGTCCAGGCGCCCGGACATCTCGCGGACCTGGTCGAAAGCCCGCTCGACTTCAGCGCCCAGGGTCAGGTCCAGGGCGATGCCATGGGCCTCGAGGCCCTCGTCCTGCAGCAGCTTCACCGCGTCCAGCAGCGCCGGCGCATCGCGGTCCAGCAGATAGACGGTGACACCCTGGCGCGCCAGTCGGGTGGCGATGCCGAGGCCAATGCCACGGGCGGCGCCGGTGACGGCTGCGACCTGGCCTTGCTTGAATCGAATCGCGCTCATCTCACACCCCCAGCACATGAACGGAAGATGCGGCATGGTCGACGCCGGCGATGCCGCCGCCGGTGCACTGGGCGACGCCGATGTGCGGCTGGTTGTCGGCCTGGCGGTCGCCGGCGCGGCCCTGCAGCTGCCACATCAGCTCGACCATCTGCGCCACACCGGTGGCACCCAGCGGGTGGCCCTTGGCGAGCAGGCCGCCGCTGGGGTTCACCGGCACCCGGCCGCCCAGGCGGGTGGCGCCAGAATGCAGCAGCGACACGGCTTCGCCGTGGGGCGCGAGGCCCAGGGCCTCGTAGTAAAGGAGTTCGGCGATGGTGAAGGCGTCGTGCAGCTCCACCACGCCCACATCGCGCGGGTCCACCCCGGCCTGCTCATAGGCCAGGCGCGCCGCGCGGGCGGTGATCTCGGCGTCGAGGATGTCGTCGCGAGCACCTTCGCGCAGGCCGGAAACGACGATGGAGCCGAGCACACGCACGTCCCTGCCATGGGGGCCGGGCTTGTTGCCCAGTACCAGGGCGGCGGCGCCATCCACCTGGGACGGGCAGCACTGCAGCAGGGTCAGCGGGTCGGCGATCATCCGCGAGCCCAGCACTTCTTCGAGGGTCACTTCGCTGCGCTGCTGGGCGTACTCGTTGAGGGAACCGTGGTAGCGGTTCTTCACCGCGATGCCGGCCAGGTCGGCCGGGCTGGCGCCGCGCTCGTGGATGAAGCGCGTGGCGCGCATGGCGTAGACCGCAGGCAGGACCATGCCGGCCCTGGCGAAGAGGTCGGTCTTCTCGTCGTTGCGCTGCATGGGAATGGTGCCGCCGCCGAGCTGGGTCAGTTGCTCGATGCCGAACACCAGCACCCGCTCGTACTGCCCGGCCAGCAAGGCGTGGCGCGCCAGGTGCACGGCGGTGGCACCGCTGGCGCAGGCGTTCTCGACGTTGTAGACGGGGATGCCGGCAAGGCCGAGGTCACGCAGGATCACCTGGCCGAGGATCATCCCGCCCAGCACGTTGGCGCAGTAGATGGCCTGGATGTCCTTCAGCTCGACGCCTGCGTCTGCCACGGCGTCGAGGATCGCCTGCTGCGCCAGTTCCGGCGCCATCACCCCCTGATGACGGCCGAAGCGGGTCATGGCGCCGCCCATTACATGCATCCGGCTCATTGGTGGGCCTCCAGGGATTCGAACAGATAGCCATAGGTGTCGTCGGGCAGGATGCGATAGCGGCCGCCGATCGCCGGGCGCTCGCCGCTGGCGATGCGGCCGAACAGACGCAGCGGGCCTTCCAGGTCCAGGTAGCCCAGGGCGAAGGGCGCTAGGCCGCTCTTCGGGCTCGGCTGGATGATGCTGAAGCTGTACAGCTCGCCTTCGCCGGCCAGCGCTTCGACCTGGTACTGGTCGGCCAGTGGCGAGTGACCGGGCAGCGGCGGGAATACCAGTTCGCCGCTGGCGATATGGCGGGAGCCAAGCAGGCGCGAGGGGCTATCGGCCCCCCAGAGGGATGGCAGCGGGTTCATGTCGACCTCCTGTTGTTTTCAGCCGCGCGAACGGCTCTGGACTGGAGCCATGGTCGACAACGGCAGGAGGTCCGACAAACGATATAAAGACCGCCATGGATTGAGTTTTCCGCAAGCGACAAGGCGCACGCGGCCATTCACGGCGCCACTGCGGGCGTGGCACCATCGGCCACGCCCGCCCTTCCCCGCCGAGGCCTTTCATGCACATCAGCAACCTCATCCGCCGCCTGGACCTGGTCACCCTGCAGCTCTTCGTGGCGGTGCACGAGGAAGGCACGCTGACCCGCGCGGCTGCGCGGGAGGCCATCGCCATGTCGGCGGCGAGCAAGCGCCTGATGGAGCTGGAAGGTGCCCTTGGCATCGCCCTGTTTTCCCGCCAGGCACGTGGCATGAGCCTGACCCCGGCCGGCGAGACCCTGCTGCACCATGCCCGGCGCATGCTCGGCAACGTGGAGAAGATCGGCCTGGAACTGGGCGAACACCTGCAGGGCATGCGTGGCTATGTGCGCATGCTGGCCAACCTGTCGGCGATCATCCAGTTCCTGCCGGAAGACCTCAGCACCTTCACCGCCCACCACGAGCTGGTGAAGATCGACCTGGAGGAACGCCCCAGCGACGGTGTGATCCGGGGCGTGCTGGATGGCGCGGCGGACTTCGGCATCTGCTCGGGCGACAGCGATACCCGTGAGCTGCTCAGCGTGCTCTACCGGCGCGACCAGCTGGTGGTGGTGATGCGCGCCGACCACCCCATGGCGACTGCGGGCCAGGTGGCCTTCGCCGATGTGCTGGACAACGATTTCGTCGGCCTGCATTCGGCCAGTTCGATCAACATGCGCACCCATGAAGCCGCGCGTCGTGCCGGGCGTGTGCTGCGCCTGCGCATCCATGTGCCGAGCTTCGACGCGGTATGCCGCATGGTGCAGGCCAACATGGGCATCGGCATCCTGCCGCGCCAGGCCTTCGAACTGTTCGGCGGCGCCCTGGGGTTGAAGGCGGTGGCACTCAGCGATGACTGGGCCGAACGCGAACTGCGCCTGGTGGCGCGGGACGAGGCATCGCTGTCGCCGGTCAGCCGCCTGTTGTTCGACCAGCTTCGGCAGGCGGCGTGCTAGAGCCTTTCGCCGGCACCCTTCGCGTTTCGCGAAAGGTCGTTGCCAACTGAGGGTTGGATCGTTTTTCAGCTGCTTCTTAGTCTTGGCCCTGCACTCCAAGAACAAGAGGTACCGCGCATGACCGCCCCGCTCAATGGCATCAGGGTCCTTGAGATAGGAACGCTGATCGCCGCCCCCTTCGCCGCACGCCTGATGGCCGAATTCGGCGCCGAGGTGATCAAGGTCGAGGCCATCGACCAGGGTGACCCCCTTCGCAAGTGGCGAAAGCTCCACCAGGGCACGTCCCTCTGGTGGTACCTGCAATCGCGCAACAAGAAGTCCCTTGCGCTGAACCTGAAGTCCGCCGAAGGCATCGCCATCATCAAGCGCCTGGTGGAAGACACCGATGTGCTGATCGAGAACCTGCGCCCCGGCGCCCTGGAAAAGCTCGGCCTCGGCTGGGACGTGCTCCACGCCCTCAACCCGAAGCTGACCCTGGTGCGCATTTCCGGCTACGGCCAGAGCGGCCCTTACCGCGACCGGCCGGGCTTCGGCGCCATTGGCGAGGCCATGGGCGGCATCCGCTACACCACCGGCGCGCCGGAATCGGTGCCGGCCCGCGCCGGCATCAGCCTGGGCGATTCGCTGGCCTCCCTGCATGCGGTGATCGGCGCGCTGCTGTCGCTGCTGCGGGTCAAGGACGGCGGCGAGGGCCAGGTGGTGGACGTGTCCCTGGTGGAAAGCGTGTTCAACCTGATGGAAAGCCTGATACCCGAGTACGACCTGCAGGGCCATGTGCGCGAACGCAGCGGCGGCGCCCTGCCCGGCATCGCGCCGTCCAACACCTACCGCACCGCCGACGGCGCCTTCGTGGTGATCGCCGGCAACAGCGACCCCATCTACAAGCGCCTGATGCGGGTGGTGGAACGGCCGGACCTGGGCGAACGCCCGGACCTCGCCCACAACGACGGCCGCGCCGCCCAGAGCGAGATGCTCGACGCCGCCATCGAGGCCTGGACCCGCCGCCAGCCGATCGACCGGGTGCTGGCCGCCCTGGAAGCCGCCGAAGTGCCCGCCGGGCGCATCTACTCGGTGGCCGACATAGTCGCCGACCCGCACTACCAGGCGCGCGGCATGCTGCTGGACAGCGAGCTGCCGGATGGCACGCGGGTGAAGATGCCCGGCATAGTGCCCAAGCTGTCCGCCACCCCCGGCGCGGTGAACTGGCAGGGCCCGGCCCTGGGCGAACACACCGACACGGTGCTCGCCGGCCTGGGCATGACCGAAGGCGATATCCAGCGTCTGCGCGACGAGGGGGTGGTGCGATGATCAGCGACTACAGCCAGCGCCTCATCGTCCAGGAAGTGGCGCCCCGCGACGGCCTGCAGATCGAGCCGACCTGGGTGCCCACCGAGGACAAGATCGCCCTGGTCGACGAACTCTCCCTGGCCGGTTTCAGCCGTATCGAGGCTGGTTCCTTCGTCTCGCCAAGGGCCATTCCCGCCCTGCGCGACGGCGAAGAGGTGTTTCGCGGCATCAAGCGCCAGCCGGGGGTGATCTATGTCGCCCTGGTGCCCAACCTCAAGGGTGCCCAACGCGCCCTGGCCTGCCGAGCCGACGAACTGAATCTGGTGATGTCGGCCAGCCAGACGCACAATCTGGCCAACATGCGCATGGGTCGCGCGCAGTCCCTGGCCGGCTTCGGCGCCATAGTCGAGGCGGTGCATGGGCAAGGGGTGGCGCTGAACGCCACGGTGGCCACCGCCTTCGGCTGTCCCTTCGAAGGGCGCATCGACGAAGACGAGGTGCTGCGCATCGTCGACGCCTACCTGGAGCTGGGCATGCAGGGCATCACCCTGGCCGACACCACCGGCATGGCCAACCCACGGCAGGTGTCGCGGCTGGTTGGGCGTGTGCTGGAGCGGCTGCCGGCCAAGGCGCTCACCCTGCACTTCCACAACACCCGCGGCCTGGGCCTGTGCAACGTACTGGCGGCCTATGAGGCTGGCGCCAGGCGCTTCGACGCCGCCCTCGGCGGTCTGGGCGGCTGCCCCTTCGCCCCCGGCGCGTCGGGCAACATCTGCACCGAGGATCTGGTCAACCTGTGTGACGAAACCGGGATACCCACGGGTATCGACCTGCAGCGCCTGCTGGCGATCTCGCGCCGCCTGCCCGCCCTGCTCGGCCATGAACTGCCCGGCCAGCTGGCCAAGGCCGGCCGCAATTGCGACCTGCATCCGCCACCGGCGGACCTGCCGGGCTGACGCCGCCGCGCCGTACCGATCACGGGGCGAAATCGCTCCACCAGATTACAAGAACAATCGGACGCCCGATGGGAGCGTCCGCCTGGAGACAAGATGAATACCAACGTACTGCACGCCTCTGCCGGCCAGGCCGGTTCCGACACCGAGAAGGCCCTGGTCCGCAAGGTCGCCTGGCGGCTGATGCCGCTGATCATGATCTGCTACCTGTTCGCCTTCTTCGACCGCATCAACATCAGCTTCGCCAAGTTCCAGCTGCAGACCGACCTCGGCTTCAGCGACACCGCCTATGGCCTGGGCGCCAGCCTGTTCGTGGTGGGTTACGTGCTCTTCGAAGTGCCGAGCAACCTGATGCTCTACAAGGTCGGCGCGCGCCGCTGGATCGCCCGCATCATGATTTCCTGGGGCCTGGCCACGGCGGCCATGGTCTTCGTCAGCAACGAATGGCAGTTCTATGCCCTGCGTTTCATCATCGGCGCCATGGAAGCGGGCTTCGCCCCCGGGGTGCTCTACTACCTGACCCTCTGGTTCCCGCAGAACCACCGTGGCCGCATCACTTCCATGCTGTTCCTCGCCTCGGCCTTCTCCGGCCTGGTAGGCGCGCCCTTCTCGGGCCTGGTGCTGGGCCATATGGACGGCGTCATGGACATGCGCGGCTGGCACTGGCTGTTCCTGCTCGGCGGCCTGCCCTGCGTGGCCCTGGGCCTGATGGTGCTGACCCTGCTCAAGGACCGGGTGGAGGACGCCCACTGGCTCACCGACGCCGAGAAGAGCTACCTCAGCAGCCGCATCAGCCATCAGCAGGCGCACCAGCACGGCAGCTCGCTGCTGGCCGCCATCCGCATCCCCGGCTTCCTGATGCTCGGCCTGATCTACTTCCTGATCCAGGTGGCCTCCTACGGCCTGAACTTCTGGGCGCCGCAACTGATTCGCAGCGCCGGCACCGACAGCCCGACCCTGATCGGCCTGCTCACCGCCATCCCCTACGTCTGCGGCGCCATCAGCATGGTGGTGGTCGGCCGCCTGTCCGACGCCAGCGGCGAACGCCGCAAGTTCGCCGCGGGCCTGGTGTTGCTGGGCGCGGTGGGCTTCTTCAGTGCCGGGCTGTTCGCCAGCCACACCACCTTCCTGATCATTTCCCTCGGCCTGCTCGGCGCCGGCGTAGTGGCCTCCATCCCTTCGTTCTGGACCCTGCCGCCCAAGCTGCTGGCCGGTGCCGGAGCGGGTGCGGCCGGTGGCATCGCCCTGATCAATACTCTGGGCCAGCTCGGCGGCATCGTCAGCCCGATCATGGTCGGCCGCATTCGCGACCTCACCGGCAGCACCACCCCGGCGCTGTACCTGATCGCGGCGACCGGCCTGATCACCGCCGCCCTGCTGCTCTGGGGCCTGCCGGAACGGCTGCGGACCCGCGACCTCCCCCACCAAGACTGATCGGCCATAGCCTTCGGGGAGCCGACTCCGAACACACCGGCCCCTCTCTCATTCCGGGAGAGGGGCCGGCGGTCATCGGCAGGTCTTCGCGCTTCGACGATGTCAGGGGGTCACGATGCTGAACCAGAAGTCGAACTTGTCGAGCAGGCCCATGAACTCGGCAAAGGCTTCCTGGCGGCCGTCGAATTTCAGCTCGCCGGAAGCCACCTTCTGCTCCAGGGTCGCCTTGCCCAGCTGGATGTCTTCCAGCGTGGCCTTGCTCATGGTCAGGCCGACATCGGCCTTGTCATCCGCCTTGTCGGCGTAGGTCAGGACCGCGTCTTCGACTGTCAAGGCATAACTGCGCTGCAGATCGGGGAAGTTGAAATTGAGCACGAGCTTCTTCCCCGCGGCACGCTCGCCGTTCAGCCTGACCGCCAGATAGTCGAAGAGCATCTCCGGGGTCATCGCGCGGATCACGTCGGGGCTGGCGGTCACCGTGCCGCCGCCGGCAGGCACGCCATTGCGCAGTTCATAGGCGCCCTGCAGGTAGGCCGAGCGCCAGGGGCCGGACTCTGCCTGGTAGCCCATCTGCTCGAAGCTGTCGGCCAGCAGGCCCTTCGCCTCGGCGTTGTCCGGCTCGGCGAACACCACCTGCTTCAGCGCTTCGGCGACCCAACGGTACTCCCCCTTGTCGAAGTCGGCCCGGGCCTTGGCGAGCACGGCGGCCGCCCCGCCCATGTACTCGACATACTTCTTCGCCGCGGCCTGCGGCGGCAGCTTGTCGAGGTTGGCGGGGTTGGCGTCGTACCAGCCCATGTAGCGCTGATAGACCGCCTTGGCATTGTGCTTGAGGGTGCCGTAGTGACCGCGTCCCGGCCAGAATTTTTCCAGTTCCGGCGGCAGCTTGATGGCCTCGGCGATCTCCTCGCTGTTCATGCCCAGGTTGAGCATGCGCACCGTCTGGTCGTGAATGTACTTGTACAGGGCACGCTGCTTCTTCAGGTAGTCGGCGATCTCAGCCTGCCCCCAGAGCGGCCAGTGGTGGCTCTGGAACTTGACCTCGGCCTGGTCGCCGAACAGGGCGAGGGTCTCACCGATGGATTTCCCCCACTTCAGCCCATCCCGCACCTGGGCGCCGCGCAGGGTATAGAGGTTGTGCATGACGTTGGTGGTGTTCTCGGCCATCCACATGGCCTTGAAGTCCGGGAGCCAGGTATTCATCTCGGTGGGCGCCTCGGTGCCCTCGGTCATCTGGAACACCATCTTCACGCCGTCGAGGGTCAGGGTGTCGCCGGTGGCGCGGACGAATTCGGTGGGTTCGATCAGCGTTGCGGCGCCGGTGGAAACATTCTGCCCGATCCCCGCGCCGACGCTCCCCAGATCGTTGCGCGGCAGCAGCGTACCGAACTGGTACACGGCACGGCGCGCCATGGCGTTGCCGGCCAGGACGTTCTCGCTGACCGCCTCTTCGGTGAAGCCCAGGGGCGCGACGATGCGCACGTTGCCCGCCTTCACGTCGCGCTCGTCGACAATGCCGCGCACCCCGCCAAAGTGGTCGATGTGCGAATGGCTGTAGACCACGCCGACGATCGGCTTCTTGCCCAGTTGCTCCGTGACCAGATCCAGGGCGGCCTTCGCGACTTCGACACTGATCAGGGGATCGAAGACGATCCAGCCGGTCTTGCCCTCGATGAAGGTGATGTTCGAAACGTCATAGCCACGCACCTGGTAGATGCCGTCGGTGACCTTGAACAGGCCATAGAGCATGTTCAGCTGCGAATTGCGCCACAGGCTTGGGTTGACCGAGTCCGGCGCGGGCATGTCCAGGCCGATATAGCGCTTGTACGACTCCATGTCCCAGACCACCTTGCCGCTGGCGTCCTTGATGGTCAGGGTGTCCGGCCTGGCGATGAAGCCGCGCTGGGCATTCTCGAAATCCCGCTTGTCGCTGAACGGCAAGGCCTGCAGGACCGCCTGGTTGGCTGCCCGGGTCACCTCGGACGCCGGCTTGGAGGAAACGGGAACGGCATGGGCAGCAGCCGTTGGCAACAGGGCAACGGCGAGTGCTGCGGAGCAGAGCCGTTTCAGGGAATGGTGCATGCAGTGCATCCTCGATTGTTATCGGAATTTGCGGAGCCCCCGGGCATCAGGCCTGGGCAACCCACTCCGCGGCGCGCTCGGCGATCATGATCGACGCCGCATTGGTGTTGCCGCCGACCAACGTCGGCATGATCGAGGCGTCGATCACCCGCAGGCCCTGGAGGCCGTGCACGCGCAACTGGCTGTCCACCACGGCGTCTTCGTCGTTGCCCATGCGGCAGGTACCCACCGGGTGGTAGATCGAGTCGGTACGCTGGCGCAGCAGGTCGATCAGCTCCTCGTCGCGATACAGCCCCTCGCTGAACATGTCCTTCAGGCCGAAGCGGGCCATGGGTGCCTGTTCTACGATTTCCCGGGCCATGCGGTAGCCCTTGAGCAAGGTCTGCACATCATCGTCGTGGCCGAGGAAGTTGGGATCGATACGCGGCGGCGTGGAGGGGTCGGCCGACTGCAGGCCGACGCTGCCCAGGCTCTTCGGGCGCAGCACGCAGACGTGGCAACTGAAGCCATGGCCCCAGTGCAGGGTGCGGTTGTGGTCATCGATGATGCTGACCACCGAGTGCAGCTGGATGTCGGGCCGGATGAGGTCCGCGCGGGTCTTCAGGAAACCGCCGCCCTCGGCGAAGTTGCTCGCCAGGGGACCGCGCCTGCGCGCCAGGTATTCGACCAGCGCCGCCCCCATCTTCAGGCTGCCGCCAAGGGAATAACCCAACAGGGAGGTGTCGCTGCTCTTGTAGCACTGCACCACGTCGGGATGGTCCTGCAGGTTCTTCCCGACGCCGGGCAGCTCATGCTGCACGCCAATCCCGTGGGGCTTGAGTTCGGCTTCCGCGCCGATACCCGAGAGCAGCAGCAGGTGCGGGCTGCCGAAGGCGCCGGCGCTGAGCAGGACTTCCTTGCGCGCCTTGAGCCTGGTGCGCTGGCCGCGAATCATCGCCGAAACGCCGACCGCCTGCTTGCCTTCCAGCAGGATGCGCTCGGCATGTGCCCCGGTCAGCACCGTCAGGTTCCTGCGCGCCTGGCGCACCGGCTTGAGGAAGGCCGTTGCGGTGCTCCAGCGGCGGCCATCGCGGATAGTGACGTCGTACTGGCCCACACCCTCCTGCTCGGCGCCGTTGAAGTCGTCGTTGTAGCGATGTCCGGCCTTCCTGCCCGCTTCGATGAAGGCGTGGGTGGCCGCATGGGCCTCGATCTGCCCCACGTACAGCTCGCCCTCGGCGCCGTGGAAGTCGCAGGCGCCGCGATGGTTCAGCTCGCTCTTGCGGAAGTACGGCAGCACATCGGCGAATGACCAGCCGGGGTTGCCCAGCGCCGCCCACTCGTCGAAGTCGCTGTGGTGGCCACGGATGTAGATCATGCCGTTGATCGAGCTGCTGCCGCCCAGCACCTTGCCCCGCGGCTGGTAGCCGATACGCCCGCCGAGCCCCGGCTGCGGCACCGTCTGGAAGGCCCAGTTGGCATGCCGGCTGGGCAGGATGGCAGCCACACCGGCCGGCGCATGGACCAGGGGGGACCGGTCCTCGGGCCCGGCTTCGAGCAGGCATACCGACAGCGCCGGGTTGGCGCTCAAGCGGTTGGCCAGGACGCAACCGGCCGAGCCTGCGCCGATAATGATGTAGTCGAATTCCATCGTATTGCTCCGAGTTGCCAAGGGGCCGGGCGTAGGGGGCGCCCGTGCTGGAATTCTTCTCGGAGACGCGAGGGAATAATTGATCTTTCATGACTTATATTTGATCTTTGACGACATGCCCCCCCTGATCAGAACCACCTCCTTCGGCGGCTTCCGTGAACTGCTGGCCAAGCTCGGCAAGGACCCCGCGCCATTCCTGGAACGCTTTCGCATCAAGGCGGAACTGCTCGATGACGAAGACGCCCGGGTGCCATTGAGTTCCCTGGTGGCGTTGCTCGAATACGCGGCGCAGGAACTGGACTGCCCGGACCTCGGACTACGCATGGCCGAGTACCAGAATCTGCATGTGCTCGGGCCGATCGCAATCATCGCGCGCAACTCGGCCACCGCCGGACACGCGCTGGCGGAGATCGTCCGTTTCATCGGCTACCACAGCGCTGGCATCCAGCTCGACCTGGACCGCAGCGAGCCGAAGGCGCCACGGCTGGTGTTCGGCCTGCGCCTGCCCACCCCGCAGCCGCAACGGCAGTTGGTGGAATTGGCCCTGGGCGTTTCGCACAACACGATGAAGATGCTTTACGGCAGCAGCTTCAAGGCCCAGGCCGTCCTGCTGTCCGGCCAGGGCCCTCTGCCTCTGGCCCGCTACCGCCGTTTCTTCCAGGCCGAGGTGTACACCGGGCAGGCCTGCAACGCACTGGTCCTGACAAACGCCCAACTGAACCAACGCATCGAGCAGCAGGACCCCGGACTCCACCGCATGCTGGTGCAGTACCTGAGCCAGTTCACCCAGGACGCATCCTCGGACGTGGTGGAGCAGGTGCGGCGCCTGGTGCTGCGCCTGCTGCCGACCCAGCAGTGCCGCCTGCCGCTGGTGGCCGAGCAACTCGGCCTGCACGAACGCGTGCTGCAACGACGGCTGGCCGAACAGGACTGCAGCTTCGAGCAACTGGTCGAAGCCATACGCCGGGATCGCGCCGACACCTACCTGGCCGAACGGGATATTCCGATGTCGCAGATCGCCGGCATGCTCGGCTACAGCGAGCAGGCCGTGTTCAACCGTGCCTGCCGCCGCTGGTTCGCCATGACGCCCGGTGCCAGGCGACGGGAATTGCTGGCGCTGCGCGCGAGAATGCACGACTAGGCGCGCGCTCTTTGCACCGGCCGCGGATCACGGCGTCAGCCCCAGTTCCTTGGCCCGGATCACCGCCTGCGTGCGCCGCTCCACCCCTAGCTTGGTGTTGATGCGCTGAGCATGGCTCTTGACCGTATGCAGGGAAATGAACAGGGCCTCGGCAATCTGCTGATTGGAAAAGCCCTGGGCGATCAGCTTGAGCACAGCCAGCTCGCGCCGGCTCAACAGGGAAACCGCTTCGCATTCACCCGGGCTGCCGGAGCCCTTGCTCACCCAGCGCATCATCGCCGGATTACGCTGGCTGAACGTCTGTTCGAGGCTGGCCAGCCCCAACTGCCGAGCCATGGCCAGGGCATCCAGCAGGACCTGCCTGGCCTGGGCCTGCCGGTTGCAACCGTACAGGCCTTCAGCCAGGCTGAACCCGGCTTCGCAGGCCAATGGTCGCCGTCCCTCGTCCAGCGCAGCGCCATGGATGGCCGCGAGGTTGTCCACCGCCTCCTCCACCGCCTCACCGGCCAGCTGTGCCCGAGCCAGCAACAGACGCAGGCGCACGTTCAGTTCGGGGGCGCCGAATGGCGGAAGCTGGGTGGTTTCGGCCAACTGGCCACGCAGCGCCTTTTCGGCCTGGGCATGACTGCCCTGGTTCAACCAGAGCCGCGCCTTGGTCAGCAGGATCAAGCCCTGGTACAGCTGCACGCTGATGTGGCCGTACTGCATCAACCGCTCTGCCTCGGCAATGCGCACGAAGGCACCGGCGGAATCGCCGTGCAGGGCGTCCAGTTCGGCCATCCCCAGGTAGCCCCAGGTAGCGGCCGGATCGGCGCAGGCCCGGCATTCCCGTATGCCCGACTCGAAGGCGGCCTCGGCTTCCGCATAACAGCCACGCTGCAAGAGCAGGCCGGCGCGAAGCAACTGGACCCGCCCCTTGATCGGGCTCTCCTGCGCGCCCCAGGCGCTGGTCAATTCCTGGTGAAGGCGGGTCAGCAGGGTTTCCGCGCGCAGCAATTCCCCGCGGATTTCCAGCAGCTTCACGTGTTCGAGGGCCAGCACGCTTTCCACGGCCAGGCTGCCGTGCTCGCGGGCCTGCTTGATGGCGAACCGGTTGAGCTCCTGGGCCCTTGCGAAATCACCTACGATCAGCGCCTGCTCGACCTGAAGCACTTCACACAGCAGGCGCTGGCCCCAGGCTCGATCCGGCAGCTCGGCGATGGCCTCGGCCACCAGCGGCCGCGCCTGCTCGGCATCGCCCCGGTGATACGCCAGCTTGCCCATCAGCGCCTTCCATTGCGCGACCAGCTCGAACTGCCGGCGTGCATCCGGCTGCGGCAGGAAGCGTCCGAGCGCGTCGATGAAGTACTGCGCCTCCTCGAGCCGTCCACCGAGCAGCAGGAGCCAGGCGTTGATCAGGGTCAGCCGCGGTGTGCTGGCCAGCATCGACAGCGGCAACTGGTTCCGCAACTCCAGCAGCAGGGCGAACCCACGCCCCTGCAGCATGCGGTCCTGGGTGTAGCGCTCCATCAGGCTGGCAGCTACGTCCGGTTGCTCGGCCTTGAAGGCGTACTCCATCGCCGGGCCTATCTGCTCCTGGCTCATGTACCACTGGCAGGCCTTGCGGAACAGCGACCTGGCCATGCTGCCGGGAAGTTGGCCGGCCAGCAGAGAGGCGAATGCCCGTTGCACCCGCAACAGCCTGCCCTCCTGGTCAACGGTCTCGATGAACAGGCCGGATTCGAGCAGGTGGTCGAGCAACTGCGCGCCCTCCCCCACGCCCAGCAAATGCTCGCACAAGCTCCGGTCGAACTGCGGGAAGTGTGCCAGGCTGCAGAGCGCCTGTAGCCAGTCGCCGGGCAGCTCATCGAGCACTTCGCGTTTGAGGTATTCCAGCACCAGGGCGTTGCCGCCATCGACCGGCGCCTGCTGGCCAGGCTTGAGCCCGAGCAGACGCAGGCATACCCCGGCGCACCAGCCCTGGGATTGTTCCATCAGTTCCAGGATCGCCTGGCGTGGCCAGTGATGGCCGGCCCGTTGCAGCAGCTCACCCAGTTCGCCTTCGGAAAAGGCCAGTTCATGACTGCCCAGCTCGAACAGTTCGCCATCCAGCAGCAGACGAGCCAGCTGCAGTTGGGGGCGACGCCGACCGGCAACCCACCAACGGGTGCGATACGGCGAACGAAGGATGAGCTCGTTCAATGCCCGATCCAGCTCTCCGTCGGCCAGGCGCGGATAGTCATCCAGCACCAGCCAGCACGGGCGCTCCTCTGCGTTCAGGTGCTGGGTGATCGCATCGAGGTCGGCGGACGCCAGCCCCAGCGCGCTTGCCAGGCGCCGCACAAAGGCCTCGGCACCCGGGCGCTGGCCACGCAGGTCAAGATAGACCAGCCGGGTATCGGCCGGACGCTGCCGCATGCATTCGCCCAGGAGCACGCTCTTGCCGCTGCCGGCGGCGGCGCATAGCAAGCGCAACCGGCAATCGGCCTCCAACAGGGCATCGCGCAGGCGTGGGCGGGGAAAGTGGAGCGGCGGCAGCCGGGGCAGGTCGGGATTGAACGGCGGTTGTGCCATGGCCACATTGGCTTCCAGATCGATGGTGGAGCCATCCTTGCAGAGCCTGAGGAGATTGCGCAATGGCGCTTGCGCGAAATCGGCATAGGGGACGGCCCTCCCAGGCCGTTCCCCTGCCACACCACCCGGCATGCGGGTCCGCACCGGGCGGTTCGAGAGATTGAGGTTAGGAGAGGCGTGGCACGCCGAGACGGTCAAAGTACGCAATCGTCAGCACCCGGTGCACCGCAGAGAGGCTGTTATGCCACCAGCGGCGGCTCAGCGCTGCCACCGATTGCGCCACCCGGGGGTTAGCTCCCAGGCGCAGCAGCTCCCGATAGGTCGTCTTGCCGCGACGCCAGTGCTTGAGGTGAAGGGCACGCAGACGGCGGCGTATCCACTCGTCCAGCTCGCGCCAGATTCGCGGTGTTTGGGCCAGCCCGAAATACCCTTTCCATCCCAAGAGGTAGCGGCGCAGTGTCCCGACCACCTCGGCAAGGCTGCAGCCGCCGGATCGGCGGGTCAGTTGCCTAACCCGGTGCTTGAGCGTTGCCCGCGCCTTCATCGACACCCCGCGTTGGACCTCATCGTTCGAGGCCAGCCAGAGGGCGTAACCGAGGAACTTGCGGCCAAACGCACTGGCCACCGCACTCTTGCTCTCGTTGACGCTCAAGTGCAGCCGTCCATACAGACGCTTCAATAAAGCCATCACCCGTTCACCCGCCTTTTGACTACGCACGTAGACGTTCGCGTCGGCGGCGTAGCGCACGAAGCAATGACCTCGGCGCTCCAGCTCCCGATCCACTTCGTCCAGCAGCACGTTCGCCAGCAACGGCGACAGCGGGCCGCCCCGCGTTTGGCGGGCATCTGACTTCCGGTCATGTCGCATCAAGATGGCCTACGACGCTCTCTCTCGTTCGGCCCTTCGTCGAAAAAAACGACTACTACGGCCTCGGCTGACTTCTCGCTCCGGCTGGTGCCGTCGCCCTTTCAGGCACAAGGCGAGATCTCCCCAGGTAAGAACGCACTCCTGCACCGCACAACCGCCGGATCTACGCCACCGCCCCTTGACCACGAGAGCTTCGCGGCTTTTAGCCCGCTCGCCCTGGTCGGCATCGCCTTGTATCCGGTTCTTGTTCATCGGCTCGCGGCTTCGCTCCACGCTTCCTTCCCACGGTCGGTCACCCTTCCGCAGTTGCGCTTCACTTCGTTCGCTGTGGTCAACTCACGGCGGGACTTTCACCCACAAGATTGCGCCCATGCTGGGCGCACAAAAAAAACGGCCCCGGAGGGCCGCAATACACACATGGAGCGATCGATTGCGAATCAGCGTATGCCGGCCTGGCGCAGGGCCGCCGGGGTGTAGGCAGACGCAGAGGCCTTGGCGCCGAACTCGAAGCTCTGCTTCTCCTCGTTCTTCAGCCCCAGTACCGAGTAGCGGCCGGAGATCAGGTCGTACAGGGCCTCGGCGGTATAGCCCGGCACCTGCTTGTGGTAGTACTGCTGGGCATGGCCCTCGCCGACGCGCCACAGCTGGCCGCGACCGTCGTAGTGGTCGACCAGGGCCAGCTGCCAGCTGTCTTCGTCGAAGTACATGTGGCGGGTGGCGTAGATGTGACGCTCGCCCTGCTTGAGCTTGGCCACCACCTCCCAGACGCGGTGCAGCTCGTAGCGGGTCAGGTCCTGGTTGATATGGCCCGGCCGGATGATGTCCTTGTACTTGAGGCTCGGCGAATCGAGCTTGTAGGCGTTGTAGGGGATATACATCTCCTTCTTGCCGACCAGTTCCCAGGTGTAACGGTCCGGCGCGCCGTTGTACATGTCGTAGTTGTCCGAGGTCGCCAGGCCGTCGGCGGCGGTCGCCGGCCCGTCATAGGCCACCTGCGGAGCACGACGCACGCGGCGCTGGCCGGCGTTGTAGAGCCACGCCAGGCGTGGCTCCTTGACCTGGTCGATGGTTTCGTGGACCAGCAGCACGTTGCCGGCCAGGCGCGCAGGGGCGGTCACGTTCTGGATGAAGTAGAACAGGATGTTTTCGGCCTTGCCCTTGTCCACGTCCGGCAGCTCGGTGGGGTATGACACCTCGTCGGTGAACTGGACCATGCTGAATGCGCCGTTGGACTGCGGCTGCACGCGGGTCATGTAGCGCTTGATGTTACCGCCGCGGTAACGGGTGCTGTGGTTCCACACAACCTCGACGCCGCTCTTGGGGATCGGGAAGGCGTAGTAGCGGCTGTCGCCGAAGCCCTTCAGGCCGTTGCCACCGTCGACACCTTCGGTGTTCAGCGCGCTGGCCCTGGCCGCGGCGTAGATGTCGCCCGGCAGCGCTGCACTGCGGTGGGTCTTGTATACCGGGATCTTGTAGGTATCCGGATAGCGCTTGAACATCGCCCTCTGGCCGGCGGACAGCTTGTCCTTGTACTGCTCGGCATTGCTCGCGGTGATGGTGAACAGCGGCTGTTCGCCGGCGAAGGGGTCCGACAGGAAGCCCTTGGCGTCAGCGGTGCCGGCGTTCTGCGGCAGGCCGCCGGTCCATTCCGGAATGCTGCCGTCGGCATTGCCAGCCTTTTCAGCGCCGATCGGGGTCAGGCTGGTACCCAGCTTCGCGGCCTCATCCGGCGAGACCTTGGCCATGACGCTGGTTGCCAGCAGGCTCAGCGCCAGGGCGCCGGATTGCATCAGTTTCTTGTTGTTCATCAGTCTTCGTCCTCTGCGTCTGGTGCCGCGCTTAGAAGCTCATCCCGACACTGAGCGCGAGAAAGTCGCGATCGATCGAGGTGTTGTAGGTGCCACCGAAGAAGTCGGTGTAGGAAAGACTGGCGCTGTAGGTGTTCTGGTAATCGGCGTCCAGGCCCAGGCTGACGGCCTTGTTGCCCTCGTTGAACACGCCATTGGCTCCATAGCCGTCGACATCGTGGGACCAGGCCAGGCTGGGCTTGAGGTTCACCCCGGCGAACACGTCGTTGTAGTCCCACACCGCGCGCATGCGGTAACCCCAGGACGTACTGGTGACGAAGCCATCGTCCTCGCAGTACTTGCTGACGTTCTCCGCCGTCGGGCTGCCCAGGGTGCCGGCGTTGAGGGTCTGACAGGTGCCGTTCGGCAGCGGACCGGGCCCAAAGACGGGATCACGCCCGTAACGCACCCTGCTGGAGCTTTCCAGACCGCCGACGTGGGAAACGCCGATTTCTCCCACCAGGGTCAGTCGCGAAGCGCCCATCACCTGATCGACGAACTGGACGAAGGTGGTCTGGAACTGGGTGACCTCCTTGCGCCGATAACCGGGCAGCTCGGAACCGGGAGTGGCCCGCTGCAACGAGACATTGGGGTTCAAGGGCGTCAGGCCGGCGAACAGGATGTCGGTGGTGTTCAGCTGCACCGGGGCATTGGGCCGGTAGCTGATCTCGCCGCTCCACGCCGTGCCGGTGGGCAGGGTGGTGGAGAAGCTCAGGCCGTAGAGCCTGATGTCTTCCGGATACTCCATGAAATACTGGGAGTTGCCCGCAACCACCAGCGGCGCCAGGGCCGGCGTCAGCTGCCGTGCCAGTGCCGCGGACTGGCCGGCAGGAATCCCGGCGCCGACCAGGCCACCGGCCAGCTGCGGGCCGAATCCGGCCGGATTCTGCGGACTGAACAGGCCGAAGACGGCAGGATCGGCAGCGTTGATGCCGAGGAACGGCGTGCGGCTGTGATAGTTCATGGCGTAGACACCGAACTCGGTATCCAGCGGTTCGGCGAAATAGCGCAGCGCAAGGCCGTACTGGCCGTCATCGTTCGGGTCACGATCCCCGGCGCGGCGCACCACCACACCTTCGTCGGGATTGCCCCAGGCGACACCATTGTCCTGCAGCGTGCCCTGCACGATGGGACTGATCGGACCCAGGCTGCTGGCCAGGCCGGACTGGGTGCGCAAGACCGCAAGATTCCGGTCGCAGCCGTCGGCCGCCACGTCCGGCTGGGAGAAAAAGGTCCCGCAGTTGTCGATGACGGTCTGGTCCCACTCCAGTTGGTAGAAGGCTTCGGCGGAGAGGTTGTCGGTCAGGCTCTGGGACACGTAGAACATGTTGACCGGGATCAGGCCTTCTTTGATCTCGGCGCCAGGACGGCGGAAGGCGGCCACGTCGATCGGGTTGATCGAGTTGATGCTGTTGAGAATGAAGGTGCTCTCGCCCCAGCTCACCACCTGCTTGCCCAGGCGCACGCTACCCGGCAAGTCGCCCAGTTGATAGTTGTGGTAGAGGAAGGCATCGAGCAGCTGGGCGCCGGAGGCCTTGGCGGCCTCCTTGCGGTTGTGGTCGTCGATGTCCTTGAACAGGCGGTGCTCGTCCTTCAGCTCGAAGTCGTACCAGTACTTGCCGCGAGCGAAGACGCCAGTGTCGCCGTACTTCAGCTCGAGGTCATGGATACCCTTGAAGATCTTCGAGAAGGTCTCGCCCTTCTTGAAGTTCAGTCGGCCGTCGTCGGAGGTCTGCGATAGGCCGTCGCCACCGTTGTTCACGCCGATCAGGTCCGGATCGGCCCCACGCGTGGACCAACTGGCCCCCACCGACAGCGAGGAGTCGAACTGGCCTTCGATTTCACCGACGGTGAAGCTCACCGCCCCTGCCGGAAGCGCGATGCTCATTGCGACCGCGACCGCCAGTGCGCTGGGACAGAAGGATTTGCAGGTTCTTGTTGTTGTTTTCATTGGCCTCTACCTGAAGGGCATTGCGAGGAGGCCAACGCTATTCAAACACCCCATTCGGGGGTAACAGGCAAAGTAGTGATTCTGAAAGTCATACCAAAGAGTGAATTCCGCGCCGCGCGGTTTCACGGACGGGGAAAGTCTTTCCGGTCTGGATGCCGGGCGCACCGGTATCGAGCTAGCGGTGCGCCCGGCCGCGGTCAGACCTGGCGCAATTGCTGCGGATCGATCGGCAGGCTGCGCAGGCGCTTGCCGGTGGCGGCGTAGATGGCGTTGACCACCGCCGGGGCGATGATCACCGTGGACACTTCGCCCAGGCCGCCAGGGGATTCGCCGCTGTCGATGATGTGGGTCTCGATGGGCGGTACCTCGTTGATGCGCAGCAGCCGGTAGCTGTCGAAGTTACCCTGTTCCACCCGGCCGTCCTTGAAGGTGATGTTGCCGAACAGCGCCGCCGTCAGGCCGAAGACGGTGCCGCCCTGCATCTGCGCCACCACCGAGTCCGGGTT
The DNA here is from genome assembly GCF_042656385.1 of Pseudomonas sp. GCM10022186. Taxonomy (NCBI): domain Bacteria; kingdom Pseudomonadati; phylum Pseudomonadota; class Gammaproteobacteria; order Pseudomonadales; family Pseudomonadaceae; genus Pseudomonas; species Pseudomonas sp. GCM10022186. The sequence continues at coordinate 121,655 of NZ_JBHSOU010000070.1, read as the reverse complement.
GATGGGAATGCCGCAATCCACCACGCCCGTGATCTTCAGCACCTTCACCTGGCCGCTGGCGTCCACGCTCACTTCCGCCACCTGCGCCGCATAGGTGCCGAAGCAGTAGGTCAGCGCCAGGCCACGGCCGTGCCCCGCCGGCAGCGGCGAATCCCAGTTGGACTTCTCGCGCAGGGTTTCCAGCACCTTCAACGCACGTGGATGCTTCTCCAACAAGGGATAGCGGTAGCTGAAGGGATCGACCTTGTTCATCGCCGCCAGCTCGTCCATGAAGCCCTCCACCATGAACGCATTCTGGGTGTGGCCCACGCCGCGCCAGAAGGCAGGGGTGATGCCCTTGGGCGGCTCGTGGCGCACGTAGTGCACCGCCAGGTTGGGGAAGCCGTACGGGCCACAGGCGTCGCGCACGGCGTCGCCGTCCACGCCGTTCTTGAAACGGTCCGGGGCCCAGCGGGCGATGATCGAGCCGCCGGTGACCTTGTGGGTCCAGGCGATGGGCCGACCCTGCTCGTCCAGGCCCGCCGCGAGGTGGTTGTAGTGGAAAGGCCGCAGGGTGCTGTGGCGGGTGTCCTCCTCGCGGGAATAGATCACCTTCACCGGGTAATCCACCTGCTTGGCCACCTCCACCGCGTGGCCGACGAAATCCGTTTCCAGGCGCCGGCCGAAGCCGCCGCCGAGCAACTGGTTATGCACCTGCACCTTCTCTTCCGGCAAGCCGGTGAGCTGCGCGGCCAGGGTCTTGGCCCGCGCCGGCACCTGGATGCCGAGCCAGAGGTCGCAGCCGTCCTTGCGTACATGGGCGGTGCAGTTGACCGGTTCCATGCAGGCATGGGCGAGGAAGGGCACCTGGTAGATCACCTCCACCCGCTTCGCCGCCTTGGCCATGGCCTCCTGGACGTTGCCCTCGGCGCGGGCCTGGACGCCTTCGGCCTTGGAGGCCTCGGCGATGTCCTTCAGCATCCCGGCGCTGGAAACCTTGGCGTTCTCGCCCTCGTTCCACTTGATCTGCAAGGCCGCCAGGCCCTTGCGCGCGGCGCCGGTGTGGTCGGCGATCACCGCCACCGCATCCCGGGTGCGCACCACCTTGCGCACGCCATTGACCGCCATGGCCGGCGCGTCGTCCACCTCGGCCAGGGTGCCGCCGACCACCGGGCAGATGGTCAGCGCGGCGACCTTGACCCCTTCGGGGCGGACGTCGATGCCGAACATCGCCTTGCCACGAACCTTGTCCGGCGCGTCGGTGCGCTTGGCGGGCGTGCCGATCAGCTTGAACCGGGACGGGTCCTTCAGCGGCACCTCGCCCGGCAACGGCAACTGCGCGGCGGCGTCCACCAGCTCGCCGTAGCCCAGCTTGCGGCCGCTCTCGACATGCACCACGGCACCGTTCTCGGCCTTGCAGCTGTCCACCGGCACCGACCATTGTTGCGCCGCCGCCGTCACCAGCAGGACCCGTGCGGTGGCGCCGGCCTGGCGCAGGGGTTTCCAGTTGGCCGGCACCGAAGTGGAGCCGCCGGTGACCTGGAAGCCCAGCATGGGGTTGGCGTAGCGCTTGTCGTCGGCCGGGGCGTGCTCGACGACAATCTGGTCGAGGCGCACTTCGAGTTCCTCGGCGATCAGCGCCGGCATGGAGGTGTAGGTGCCCTGCCCCATCTCCACCGGCTGGATGATGAAGAACACCTGGCCGCTGCGGTCGATGCGGATGTAGGCGTTGGGGCTGAACTCGCCCTCCGCCGCCTGCGCCTCGCCCATCAGGCCCGGCAGGCTGAAGCTGATCAGCAGGCCGCCGCCGACAGCGGCGCTGGCCTTGAGGAAGCCCCGGCGGCTGAGGCCGAGGTCGGTAAAGGAAGTCAGGTCGTTCATGCCGCATCCTCCCCTTTGGCCGGCTGTGCGCCCGCCGCCACCTTGATGGCCTCGCGGATACGCAGGTAGGTGCCGCAGCGGCAGATGTTGCCGGACATGGCACCGTCTATCTCGGCATCGCTGGGATTCGGGTTGGTGGCCAGCAGCGCGCTGGCGGACATGATCTGCCCCGACTGGCAATAGCCGCACTGCACCACTTCCTTGGCCAGCCAGGCGTCCTGCACGCGCTTGCCGACCTCGCTGTCGCCGATGGCTTCGATGGTGGTGATCTCGGCGCCGACCATGCTGCTCACCGGCATCACGCAGGAGCGCACCGCCGCTCCGTTCATGTGTACGGTGCAGGCGCCGCACAGGGCCATGCCGCAGCCGAACTTGGTGCCGGTCATGCCCAACACGTCGCGCAGTACCCAGAGCAGCGGCGTGTCGGGATCGACGTCGACGCTATGTTCGGCGCCATTGATTTTCAAGGTGAGGGCCATATCGCCTCCCGGAAGGTTTCATCAGGACAGACGCCCGTCGACGCGGGCGTTCCACGGTTGGCCAGGGCGGTACGGCGGCCCTGGAGGAAAAGGCTGGCGAGAAGATGGATCAGGGCGCACCTGAGTGGGCTTCGGGAAGCGTGCCTGGAAAGAGCTGGGCCAGTGGGCCGTCAAAGGGTTCCTGAAGCATGGGCGCCTCCCCGGGCAGGCCGTTCCATCAGGGCTGGGCGGCTGGCGGCTCCGAGGCGCCAGCGCGGGACAAGTCAAAGGATGCTAAACCACCGGCAGGGGCTGACAATGGATTTAAACGCACTACTGGGCTGAGTTTTTTTCAAGCCATTTCGGAGCGCTGCCGTCACTCGCGGTATCCTGTTGCGCTCGTTCTCACAGGCCCGTTGTCCCGATGTCCGCCGTTCCCGCCCAGGAAAACCTCCCCTCTGTCCTCGCCGGCCCCATGCTGCGCCGGCTCGAAACCCGGCGCCTGGTGCTCTGGCTGGTCGGTACGCGCCGGCTCACGCCTGTTCTGCGGCTGATGGTGGACGGCGGCAGCGCCGAGTATCGACTGGAGGGCCAGGCGTGCCGGGTGATTCCCTTCGGCCGGCACGCCTTCCTGCACCTGATCGACCTGCGCCTGGACACTTCGCTGCCCCTGGACCAGCAGGTGGACTACGACCTGCTCATCGACGGCCAGGGCATCGCCGACTGGGCGCCGCACCTGCTCTATGGCGAGGCGCGCCAGCCCAGCTTCGTGCTGCGTTCGCGAATCGACCATCTGCTCCACGGTTCCTGCCGCAAGCCCCATTACCCGGCGGATGATGGCCTGCTCTGCGCCGATCGCCTGCTGGCCGCCGGCCCCGCCCCCGAACAGCGCCCCGCCCTGCTGATGCTGAGTGGCGACCAGGTCTACGCCGATGACGTGGCCGGCCCGATGCTGCGCGCCATCCACCAGTTGATCGAACGCCTCGGCCTGTTCGACGAGCGTCTGGAAGGCGCGGTGGTCAGCGACAGCGCCGCGCTCTACGCTCACCCGGCCAGCTACTACCACAGGGCCAACCTGCTGCCGGCGCTGGAAAGCAACGAAACCCTGCGCGAGCGCTTCTTCGGCGGCGCGCGCAAGCCCATCTTCACCAGCAGCAATGCCGAGAACCACCTGGTGACGTTCGCCGAGGTGCTGGCCATGTACCTGCTGGTCTGGTCGCCGGTGCCCTGGACGCTGGTGGCGCCGCAGATGCCCGCCCTGGAGGCGGACAAGGCCGAGCGCTACCGCCTGGAGGAAGCCCGCCTGGCCGGTTTCCGCGACGGCCTGCCCGGCGTGGCGCGGGTACTGGCGCACCTGCCGACGCTGATGATCTTCGACGACCACGACATCACCGACGACTGGAACCTCTCCGCCCAGTGGGAACTGACCGCCTACGGCCATCCCTTCTCCAAGCGCATCATCGGCAACGCGCTGCTGGCCTACATGCTCTGCCAGGGCTGGGGCAACGATCCGGCCGCCTTCGCCGAACTGCTGCAGCAGACCCAGGCCCTGAGTGCCACGGCCGAGGCGGACAACCACCTGGACAGCGCCGCCCTGGACCGGCTGATCGACCGCCTGATCGGCTTCAACCGCTGGCAGTACGTGCTGCCCACCACCCCGGCGCTGGTGGTGCTGGACACCCGCACCCGCCGCTGGCGCAGCGAGATAAACCTCAAGCGCCCGTCCGGACTGCTGGATTGGGAGGCACTGAGCGAATTGCAGCAGGAACTGCTGGACCACCCCTCGGCCATCATCGTCTCCCCGGCACCAGTGTTCGGGGTCAAGCTGATCGAGACAGTGCAACGGGTGTTCAGCGCCTTCGGCCACCCGCTGCTGGTGGACGCGGAAAACTGGATGGCCCACCGTGGCGCGGCCCAGGTGATCCTCAACATCTTCCGCCACTCGCGCACACCCGGCTCCTACGTGATCCTCTCCGGCGACGTGCATTACTCCTTCGTCTACGAGGTGCTGATCCGCCACCGCCAGCAGGGGCCGAAGATCTGGCAGATCACCAGCAGCGGCATCAAGAACGAATTCCCCCGTGGCCTGCTGGAGGTGTTCGACCGCCTCAACCGCTGGCTCTATTCGCCGCGCTCGCCGCTGAACTGGTTCACCAAACGCCGCCCGATGAAGGTGATGCCGCGCATCCCGGCACAGGCCGAGGCCGGCGAACGGCTGTGGAACTCCGCCGGGCTCGGCCAGGTGTTCTTCGACGACCAGGGGCGGCCGTCACGCATCTTCCAGCTCAACGCCGACGGCCGCGAACCCACCGAATTCCTCGAGGATCGCGACGAACGGCCGGCTGAACGGCCCCTGGCCCGGCGGGTATGATGCACGTCCCGATTCCCGACCCATTTGCCCTCATGAGCACTCAACTCCCCTTCGGCACCGGCGACGCCTCCTACCAGGCCGCCGGCGGCATCGACGGCCTGCGCCGCCTGGTGGACGACTTCTACCGGCTGATGGACGAACTGCCGGAAGCCGCCGACCTGCGCCGCCTGCACCCGCAAAGCCTGGAGCTGTCCCGCGACAAGCTGGCCTGCTTCCTCAGCGGCTGGCTGGGCGGGCCCAGGCTGTTCAGCGAGAAATACGGTTCCATCGCCATTCCCTCCTTCCACGCCCAATGGCCCATCGATGAAGCCCTGAGCGGCGCCTGGCTGGGCTGCATGGAACGCGCCATCGCCCTGCAGCCCTTCTCGCCGGAATTCGCCGAGTACCTGCTGGCGCAGTTGCGGGTGCCGGCCCATCGGGTGGTCCAGGCCAGCCGCGCGCGGCACGGCCAAGGGCAGTTGTAGGGGCGAATTCATTCGCCAAGGGCAGCGCAGCTGCCCCTCCTGGCCTTTGCAGGGCAGACCTGCGGCCTGCTTGGCGAATGAATTCGCCCCTACAAGTAAACATCCACGTTCGTAGAACCTGGACTTGCGCTAGCCCCCTGGAAGAGGGCGAATCCTCCCCCTGCACAAGACCGCCCCCTTTCGCCTGGCCTGGGCCGTAGGGTGCGCTGCGCGCACCGATTCCGGGATCGGCTTCGGCACCACGTCAAACCGCCGGTGCGCACGGCGCACCCTACCGGATCGGCTTCATCCTGCCAGCCCGGACATTCGAATCGTCACAGGCAGAGCCGCTGACTCATGACCACGCCCCAAGGACGTGGTTTCCCAAGTGCAAATGAATTCACCCCTACAGAGTCGATTTGCCTCAACAGGACACCGACCCATCCCGCTTTGACGACTCACCGGTCACAGCCATATAGTAAGCAACGCTTATTATATGGAGCCCTTAGCATGGCCGCCCTTGAAGAGAGCCTGGGATTCCTCCTCGCCGATGCCTCGCGCCTGATGCGTCGCGCCTTCGAGCAGCAGATCACCGGCAGCACCCTGACCCTCGGCCAGGCCCGCGCCCTGGCCCATGTCGCGCGCAATGAAGGCTGCCGCCAGGTGGAGCTGGCCGAGCGACTGGAGATCAAGCCCATCACCCTCGCCCGCCTCCTGGACCAGCTGGAGCAGGCCGGACTGGTGGAGCGCCGCGCCGACCCGGACGACCGCCGCGCCTACCGCCTGTACCTCCGCGAGCAGGCCGACAAGGCCCTGGAAGATATCCGCGCCGCCGGTGCCGCCATCCATGCCACGGCGCTGCAGGGCATCAGCGAGACCGAGGCGATAGTGCTGGCCAGTGCACTGCGCAAGCTGCGCGCAAACCTGTCCTCCCGTTGATTCCACAAGGAACGGCAATGCCATGAACACCCACACGGTCATAGTTCCGCAACAGGAAGCGCCGGCCACCGCCCCATCGCGCGCCAAGCGCCTGCTGCTCATGGGGGTGGTGCCCCTGCTGGTGGTGGGCCTGAGCCTGGCCGCCTACCTCCATGGCGGCCGCTATGTGGAAACCGACAATGCCTACGCCAAGGCGGACAAGGTGCCGGTGAGCGCGGATGTGTCCGGTACCATCATCGAGGTGCTGGTCAAGGAGAACGAACAGGTCGCCGCCGGCCAGTTGCTGTTCCGCATCGATCCCGCCAGCTTCCGTATCGCCGTCGCCAAGGCCGAGGCACGGCTGGCCCAGGTGCGCACCGACCTCGCGGCGCTGAAGGCCAGCTATCAGGAGAAGTCCGCCGAACTGGCCCTGGCCCGGACCCGCCACGGTTTCGCCGAAAAGGACCTGCAGCGCCAGGCCAACTTGGCGCAGAAGGGCTACCTCTCCCCCGCCAGGCTCGACGAGTCCAGCCAGGCCGCCCAGGTCGCCGCCCAGGAAATCGACGCCCGCGAGCACGACTTGAAGCGCATCGCCGAAAGCCTCGGCGGCAGCCTCGCCCTGCCTGTGGAACGACACCCGAGCTACCTCAGCGCCCAGGCGGAACTGGAACAGGCCAGGCTCGACCTGCAGCGCACCGCGGTTCACGCGTCCCTGCCCGGCAGCGTCAGCAAGGTTCCGCAGCCCGGCCAGTACATCAGCGCCGGCAACACCGCGATGACCCTGGTGGCGGACGGCAACCTCTGGGTAGAAGCCAACTTCCCGGAAAAGGACCTCACCCATGTGCGCCCCGGACAGCTGGTGGGCGTGCGCTTCGATATCTATCCCGACCGCACCTGGCAAGGTGAGGTGGAAAGCCTGAGTCCCGCCACCGGTTCGGAGTTCTCGCTGCTGCCGGCGCAGAACGCCACCGGCAACTGGGTGAAGGTGGCGCAACGCGTGCCGGTACGCATCCACCTGCAGCCGGATGCCGACCTGCCGCCCCTGCGTGCCGGCCTCAGCGCGATGGTGGAGATCGACACCGGCCACCATCGCAGCCTCGCCAGACTGCTGCCCTGACCAGGATGAACGCGACCAACGCCGGTGATGCCGGCTCGCACCGCTGGCTGATCACCGTCTCGGTGATGCTGGCGACCATCATGCAGGCGCTGGACACCACCATCGCCAACGTCGCCCTGCCGCACATGCAGGGCAGCATGGGTACCACCCAGGACCAGATCAGCTGGGTGCTGACCTCGTACATAGTCGCGGCTGCGATCTGCATGCCGCTGACCGGTTTCATCGCCGCGCGGTTCGGCCGCAAGCGGCTGTTCATGTGGTCCATCGTCGGCTTCACCGTCGCTTCCATGCTTTGCGGCGCGGCCCAGAGCCTGGAGCAGATCGTGCTCTTCCGCCTGCTCCAGGGCGTGTTCGGCGCCGCCCTGGTGCCCCTGTCCCAGGCCGTGCTGCTGGACACCTATCCCACCGAACAGCACGGCTCGGCCATGGCCATCTGGGGCGTGGGGGTGATGGTCGGGCCCATCCTCGGCCCCAGCCTCGGCGGCTGGCTCACCGAGTACTACAACTGGCGCTGGGTGTTCTACATCAATCTGCCCTTCGGCCTGCTGGCCTGGTTCGGCCTGGCGGCCTTCCTCAAGGAAACCCCGCTCGAGCGGGAACGTCGCTTCGACCTGCCCGGCTTCGCCCTGCTCGCCCTGGCCATTGGCGCCTTCCAGTTGATGCTCGATCGCGGCGAGTCCCAGGACTGGTTCCACAGCCGCGAAATCCTCATCGAAGCCATGCTCGCCGGCCTCGCTCTCTATTTGTTCATCGTCCATGTGCTGACCCACCGCCAACCCTTCATCGAACCGGCCATGTTCAGGGACCGCAACCTCAGCATCGGCCTGCTGTTCATTTTCATGATCGGCATCATGCTGTACGCCAGCATGACGCTGCTGCCGCCCTTCATGCAGAACCTGATGGGCTACCCGGTGCTGGACGTAGGCAACCTGCTCGCCCCGCGGGGCCTGGGCACCATGCTGGGGATGATGCTGGTGGGACGGCTGATCACCCGCATCGACCCGCGCTGGATGATCGGCGTGGGCCTGCTGCTCACCGCCCAGTCACTGAGGGAGATGACCTGCTTCACCGCGCAGGTGAGCGCCTACGACATCATCCGCACCGGGGTGGTCCAGGGCTTCGGCCTGGGGCTGGTCTTCGTGCCGCTGTCCACCCTGACCTTCTCCACCCTGGCGCCGCGCTACCGCAACGACGGTACCGCGCTGTTCAGCCTGATGCGCAACGTCGGCAGCGGCATCGGCATTTCGGTGGTGATCAGCTACCTGGCCCAGCGCACCCAGATCAACCACGCCGTCTTCAGCGACTTCGTGACCCCCTTCAACCAGGCGCTGACCCGAGCCACGGAAAGCGGCGCCATCGACCTTGCCAGCCCCGCCGGGCTGGCGGCGCTGAACGCCGAGGTGACCCGCCAGGCCGCGACCCTGGCCTACCTGCAGGACTTCCGCCTGATGATGTTCGTCACCCTCGCCGCCCTGCCCCTGCTGCTGCTCCTGCGCAAGCCACCCAAGGTGGCCCGCGCGCCCGATACCCACGCGGCGATGGACTAGCCCGCCGGCTGGCGGCGCAACTGACTGCGCCGCCAGGCCGCCGGCGGCGCGCCGAACTCGCGACGGAAGGCGCGGCTGAAGGCGGTGTCGGTCTGGTAGCCGACATCCTCGGCGATGCGTGCCAGTGGCGCGTTGCTGCGGCACAGCAGGTTGGCCGCCAGCATCATGCGCCACTGGGTCAGGTACTGCATGGGCGAGCTGCCCACCAGTTGCTGGAAGCGCTCGGCCAGTACCGAGCGCGAGGTGCCGGAGGTGCGCGCCAGCTCTTCCAGGGTCCAGGCCTGCGCCGGGCATTTGTGCAGGGCGTTGAGGGCCGCGCCGACGATCCGGTCCCCCAGCCCCGCCAGCCAGCCGGTGCGTCCCGCCGCCTGCTCGTTCATGTACAGGCGCAGGACCTCGATGAACAGCACTTCGGCCAGCTTGGCCAGCACGCCCTCTCCCCCGGGCCGCGGCGACCGGGCCTCGGCCAGCGCATAGCGGACAGAGGCTTCCAGCCAGGGCCCGGCGCTGGAGTCCCGCACGTTGACCCGCACCAGGGAAGGCAGGCCGGCCAGCAGCAGATCGGCCAGCCGGGCGTCGCAGGCCAGGTAGCCACAGACCAGCCGGGTGATCGCCCCACCGCCGCCATAGGCCAACTGCCGGGGCCGCCGCGCCAGCACCGCATCCAGGCGCGCGCCGGTAGCCGGGGGCAGGCCGGGTTGGGAAGTCATGCGGTGGGCGTCGCCCTGGGGAAAGAGCACCACGTCACCCGGCACCAGATGCACAGGCCGCTCCCGCCCCAGCTCGACGAAGCATTCCCCTTCGGTGATCAGGTGGAAGATCACCACCCGCTCGGCACCGGGCTCCAGCAGCGATACCACGGAATCCGCCCGGGGCGACTGGTAGCACCAGGGCGCGCTGAACCGCGCGTTGATGAAGATGGCGCCGACCAGGTGGACGACGCGCAGGGTTTCCGACAGAGCGTCCATCAGGGCTCACCTCCGGCGCACTCCTGAAATTCTGGGCGCCAGGGCCCGGCCACAGCGTCCGGCCGGATAAATGGCTGCTCCCGCGGACGATCGGACAGGCCTTGCCGACGCTCGGACAGGACGCCGTGGCGACGGAGGCGGATAGTTCGCTTGCACGCCCCCTGCCGTCCAATCCATCCGGGGCGTGCCCGCAATGCCAGAAAAGCCAAGAAACGAGGTCACCATGCCCAAGTTCCTCATCGAAAGAGAGATACCGGAAGCTGGAAAACTCACGGAACGAGACCTCAAGGCCATATCGCAGAAGTCCTGCCGGGTGCTCAGAGACATCGGACCGGAGGTGCAGTGGGTCCAGAGCTACGTCACCGACGACAAGCTGTACTGCGTGTACATCGCCGCCAGCGAGGAGGTGGTCAGGGAACATGCCCGTCAGGGCGGTTTCCCGGCCAATCGCATCTCCCGCATCAGCTCGATCATCGACCCGACCACAGCCGAATGAGCCCCGAAATGACCACCGCTACTGATCTCAACGCACTGAAAAGCCGGCAGATGGCCTCCTGGGCCAGCGGCGACTACGCCGTGATCGGCACCACCCTGCAACTGGTCGGCGAACTGCTGGCCGAAGCCTGCGACCTGCGCCATGGCGAAACCGTGCTGGACGTCGCCGCCGGCAACGGCAACGCCACCCTGGCCGCCGCACGCCGTGGAGGCCGGGTGACCTCCACCGACTACGTGCCGGCCCTGCTGGAGCGTGGCCAGGAACGCGCCCGCGCCGAGCGCCTGGAGGTGACCTTCCAGCCCGCCGACGCCGAAGCCCTGCCATTCCCGGACGCCAGCTTCGACGTGGTGCTGTCCACCTTCGGGGTGATGTTCACGCCCGATCAGGCCAAGGCTGCCGCCGAACTGGCGCGGGTCTGCCGCCCCGGCGGACGCATCGGCCTGGCCAACTGGACGCCGGAAGGCTTCATCGGCCAGGTGTTCAAGACCCTTGGCCGCCACCTGCCGCCGCCACCCGGGGTACAGCCGCCGTCCCTCTGGGGCGTCGAAAGCCATCTGCGTGAACTGTTCGACGACAGCGCCCGGGAAATCTCGGTAGCCCGTCGCCTGTTCAACTTCCGCTACCAGTCGGCCGCGCACTTCATCGAGGTGTTCCGTACCTGGTACGGGCCGGTGCACAAGGCCTTCGCCGCCCTTCCCGCCGATGGCGCGTCGGCCCTGGAACGGGACCTGACCGAGCTGCTGGAACGCTACAACCGCGCAGGGCCGGAGTCGCTGATAGTGCCGAGCGAGTACCTGGAGGTGGTGATCACCCGTCGTTGAGGTGAAGGTCGTACCAGCCCCGCCAGGTAGCCCGGATTCCATCCCGGCTGAACAGCGTTTCTTGTGGGGGCGAATTCATTCGCTGACCGAGCCTGCTGGGGGATGCTGCGCATTCCTTCGCGATTGAAACCGCCCCCACAAGTCATCGCCTCCGAAAGTAGCCCGGATACGGCGCAAGGCCCCGTAGGGTGCGCCGTGCGCACCAGGCAATCCGCGCGGACGACACGGTGCGCGCAGCGCACCCTACCGCAAAGCGAACGCCTCGACGGCCAATCGCGCCCCCATGGCAGCAAGCGGCGCACAGCAGATCCGAATCAGGTCCAGCCCTCCAAACGCAGGGTCGCCCTGACCAGCCGCTGCTCCTCCTGCTCGATCTCCCTGAGGCTGTCGCGAATGCCGTGGATGTGGTCGCGGGCGGCGCGCTGGGCCTGTTCCGGCAGGCGCTCGATCACCGCGTGGTAGAGCCGCGAGTGCTGGCGGTCGAGTTGCTTCAGGCTGAGCGGCCGGTGATAGAGGTTGTTCACCGAGGCGAACACCGAGCTGAGCATCAGGTCGGTCAGCGACTGCAGGGTGTGCACCAGCACCGGGTTGTGCGAGGCCTCGCACACGGCCAGGTGGAAAGCGTGGTCCAGGTGGGCGTGCGCCTGGGAGTCCAGTCCTTCCGGGTCGGCGTGGGCGGCGAGCATTTCCTCGTAGCGCCGGGTGATCAGCACGAAGTCCGCCTCGGTGCCACGCAGTGCCGCCAGCCGGGCCGACTCGCCTTCCAGCAGAGCGCGCACTTCCAGCAGGTCGTAGAGGGTGCGCGGCTGGGAGCTGAACAGGTGCATCAGCGGGCTGGCGTCGCGCGGCCCGGTCAGCTCGGCGACATAGGAACCACTGCCCTGGCGGGTCTCGATGATGCCGCGCCCGCGCAGCACCTTCAGCCCCTCGCGCAGCGCCGAGCGGGAGATGCCCAGCTTGTCGCACAGGCGCCGCTCCGAAGGCAGCGCCTGTCCGGTCTTGAGTACGCCATCGACTATCAGTTGCTCGATGCGCTCGGCCACCACATCGGCGACCTGGCGGCGTTCGGCGGGCTTTTCGCCGGGCATCGGCCTTTCCTCCAGCTGGTAGGACCAGTTATCAGCCAAATTTCCAGGATCTGTATGAAACGCCCTACAGCATAGCGACAGCTGGAAAAGGAATGAACCATCCTTGCCTCCCGCGGAGAAAAAACTGGTAGGACCAGTCGAGCAACTGGTGGACGACAGGCGAAAACGGCGCCAATGATGGATTCAGGACTGCCCGGCAACCGCCGGCACCAGAACAACAAGACCGAGCCTGCCATGAACATCCTCTACGAAGAGCGCGTCGACGGCGCGCTGCCGAAAGTCGACAAGGCCGCCCTGCTGGCCGAGCTGCGCGAGCGCCTGCCGGACCTGGACATCCTCTACCGCGAGGAAGACCTCAAGCCCTACGAATGCGACGGCCTCTCCGCCTACCGCACCACGCCCATGCTGGTGGTGCTGCCGGAGCGCGTCGAGCAGGTCGAGCAGTTGCTCAGGCTCTGCCACCAGCGCCGCGTGCCGGTGGTGGCTCGTGGCGCCGGCACCGGCCTGTCCGGCGGCGCCCTGCCGCTGGAACAGGGCATCCTGCTGGTGATGGCGCGCTTCAACCGCATTCTCGAAGTCAGCCCGGCCGGGCGCTTCGCCCGCGTCCAGCCCGGCGTGCGCAACCTGGCGATTTCCCAGGCGGCCGCCCCCTTCGACCTCTATTACGCACCGGACCCGTCCTCGCAGATCGCCTGCTCCATCGGTGGCAACGTGGCGGAGAACGCCGGCGGCGTGCATTGCCTGAAATACGGCCTGACCGTGCACAACCTGCTCAAGGTGGAGATCCTCACGGTGGAAGGCGAACGCCTGACCCTGGGCTCCGACGCACTGGACAGCCCCGGCTTCGACCTGCTCGCGCTGTTCACCGGCTCGGAAGGCCTGCTCGGCGTGGTCACCGAGGTCACGGTCAAGCTGCTGCCCAAGCCGCAGGTGGCCAAGGTGCTGCTGGCGGCCTTCGATTCGGTGGAGAAGGCCGGCCGCGCGGTGGGCGACATCATCGCCGCCGGCATCATCCCCGGCGGCCTGGAGATGATGGACAACCTGGCGATCCGCGCCGCCGAAGACTTCATCCATGCCGGCTACCCGGTGGACGCCGAGGCCATCCTGCTCTGCGAACTGGACGGCGTGGAGGCGGACGTCCACGACGACTGCGAGCGGGTGCGCCAGGTGCTCGAAGCGGCCGGCGCCACCGAAGTGCGCCAGGCCCGCGACGAGGCCGAGCGCGTGCGCTTCTGGGCCGGGCGCAAGAACGCCTTCCCGGCGGTGGGCCGCATCTCGCCGGACTACTACTGCATGGACGGCACCATCCCGCGCCGCGAGCTGCCCGGCGTGCTGCGCGGCATCGCCGAGCTCTCCGCCGAGTACGGCCTGCGGGTGGCCAACGTGTTCCATGCCGGCGACGGCAACATGCACCCCTTGATCCTCTTCGATGCCAACCAGCCCGGCGAGCTGGAGCGGGCCGAGGCCCTGGGCGGGAAAATCCTCGAACTCTGCGTGGCGGTGGGCGGCAGCATCACCGGCGAGCACGGCGTGGGGCGCGAAAAGATCAACCAGATGTGCGCTCAGTTCAACGCCGACGAGCTGACCCTCTTCCATGGCGTGAAGGCGGCCTTCGACCCCAGCGGCCTGCTCAACCCGGGCAAGAACATCCCCACCCTGCACCGCTGCGCCGAATTCGGCGCCATGCATGTACATGCGGGCCAGCTGCCCTTCCCCGAACTGGAGCGCTTCTGATGAGCCAGACTTCCTTCGATGCCAGCATCCGCTTGCTGGAGCAGGTCAACCAGGCCATCGCCGAACGCCGTGCGCTGCGCATCCAGGGTGGCGGCAGCAAGGCGCGCCTCGGCCGGCCAGTTTCCGGCGAACTGCTGGATACCCGCGAGCATCGCGGCATCGTCACCTACGACCCCACCGAGCTGGTGGTGACGGTGCGCGCCGGCACCCCGCTGGCGGAGCTGGAGCAGGCGCTGGACGCCGCAGGCCAGCAGCTCGCCTGCGAGCCGCCGCACCTGGGCGCCGGCGCCACCGTGGGCGGCATGGTCGCCGCCGGCTTGTCCGGCCCGCGCCGGCCCTGGGCCGGTGCGGTGCGCGACTTCGTCCTCGGCACGCGGGTGATCACCGGTGGCGGCAAGCACCTGCGCTTCGGCGGCGAGGTGATGAAGAACGTCGCCGGCTACGACCTGTCGCGGCTGATGGCCGGCAGCTTCGGCTGTCTCGGGCTGCTCACCGAGGTTTCCCTCAAGGTGCTGCCCAAGCCCCGCGCCGTGGCCAACCTGCGCCTGGCGGTGGACGTGGCGGAAGCCCTGCGCAAGCTCGCCGAATGGGGCCAGCAGCCGCTGCCCATCAGCGCCGCCTGCCATGACGGCGACTACCTGCACCTGCGCGTGGAAGGTGGCGAGGGCTCGGTGGCCGCCGCCCGCGACCGTCTCGGCTGCGAAACCGTGGAGCCGGGCTTCTGGGAAGACCTCAAGGAGCAGCGCCTGCCCTTCTTCGCCGATCCCCGCCCGCTCTGGCGCCTGTCCCTGCCCAACGACACCCCGGCCCTGGACCTGCCCGGCGCCCAGCTGGTGGATTGGGGTGGTGCCCAGCGCTGGCTCAAGTCCGAGGCAGCGGCGGAGGAGATCCGCGCCGTCGCCAGCCGCGCCGGTGGCCACGCCACCTGCTTCCAAGCCTGCGACAGCCCCTTCCAGCCGCTGCCGGCGGCGCTGCTGCGCTACCACCGCCAGCTCAAGGCGCAACTGGACCCGCAGGGGATCTTCAACCCCGGGCGGATGTACGCAGAAGTCTGAGGCCGCACATGCAAACCCATCTGAGTGAACAGGCCCGCGCCCTGCCGCGCGGCGAAGAGGCCGAAGCCATCCTGCGCGCCTGCGTGCACTGCGGCTTCTGCAATGCCACCTGCCCCACCTACCAGTTGCTCGGCGACGAGCTGGACGGCCCGCGTGGGCGCATCTACCTGATGAAACAGGTGCTCGAAGGCCATGAGCCCAGCGCCAGCACCCTGCAGCACCTGGATCGCTGCCTGACCTGCCGCAACTGCGAGACCACCTGCCCCTCCGGCGTGCAGTACCACAACCTGCTGGATATCGGCCGCGCGGTGGTCGAGGAACAAGTGCCGCGCCCCCTTGGCGAGCGCATGCTGCGCGCCGGGCTGCGTGCCGTGGTGCCCCATGCCGGGCTGTTCAAGGCGCTGGTGCACACCGGGAACGCCCTCCGCCCGCTGCTGCCGGAAGCGCTCAAGGCCAAGCTGCCGCGCCAGGTTCGCCCGGCGCGTCCACGTCCTGCCGTCCGCCACGCCCGCCATGTGCTGATGCTCGAAGGCTGCGTGCAGCCGGGGCTTTCCCCCAACACCAATGCCGCCGCCGCCCGGGTGCTGGACCGCCTGGGCATCAGCGTCGAGCCAGCCCGTGAGGCGGGTTGCTGCGGCGCCGTGGACTATCACCTGAACGCCCAGGCCGCCGGCCTCGACCGCGCCCGGCGCAATATCGACGCCTGGTGGCCGGCCATCGAAGCCGGCGCCGAAGCCATAGTGCAGACGGCCAGCGGCTGCGGTGCCTTCGTCAAGGACTACGGCCACCTGCTCAAGGACGACCCGCACTACGCCGCCAAGGCCGAGCGGGTCAGCCAACTGGCCAGGGACCTGGTGGAAGTGTTGCGCGATGCGCCGCTGGAAAGCCTCGGCATCCGCGGCGACCTGCGCCTGGCCTTCCACTGCCCCTGCACCCTGCAACATGCACAGAAGCTCGGCGGCGCGGTGGAGGGCGTGCTGCGCCGACTGGGCTTCCACCTGACGCCGGTGGCGGACGGGCACCTCTGCTGCGGCTCCGCCGGTACTTACTCCATCACCCAGCCGGAGCTGTCGCGGCAACTGCGCGACAACAAGCTCAACGCCCTGGAGAGCGGCCAGCCCCAGGTCATCGCCACCGCCAACATCGGCTGCCAGACCCACCTGGACGGCGCCGGCCGCACGCCCGTCAGGCATTGGATCGAACTGGTGGACGAAGCCATGGGCTGAAGAAAGACCCTGCCAGTTCGTAACGAACCGAACTCAACTGCGAGGTAAACCATGCATACCAAAGCCGTGCTCAACCTGAGCGAAGTCACCCGCATCCTCGCCGCCGCCCGTGCCGAGGCCGACGCCAACCAATGGAACGTGGCCATCGCCGTGGTCGATGACGGCGGCCATCCGCTGGCCCTGGAGCGCCTCGACGGTTGCGCGCCGATAAGCGCCTACATCGCCACCGAGAAAGCCCGCACCGCCGCCCTCGGCCGCCGCGAGTCCAAGGGCTATGAAGACATGGTCAATGGTGGACGCAGCGCCTTCCTCTCGGCGCCACTGCTGACCTCCCTGGAAGGCGGCGTGCCGGTGCTGGTGGACGGCCAGGTGGTCGGCGCCGTCGGCGTGTCCGGCGTCAAGGCCGAGCAGGATGCCCAGATCGCCCGTGCCGGCGCCCAGTGCCTGGCCTGAGATTCAACGGAGAAACAGCATGACCGAACGCGTATCCCGCCACCGCCTGCAGGTGGCAACCGAGCTGGCCGCCTTCATCGACAACGAAGCGCTGCCGTCCACCGGCCTGGAGCAGGCCGCCTTCTGGCGGGGCTTCGACGCCCTGGTCCATGACCTGGCGCCGAAGAACCGTGCCCTGCTTGCCGAGCGCGACCGTCTGCAAGCGGAGCTCGACACCTGGCATCGCGCCAACCCCGGTCCGATTCGTGATATGCCGGCCTACCGTGCCTTTCTCGGCGAAATCGGCTACCTGGTGCAGGAGCCTGCCCAGGTGCGGATCAACACCGCCAATGTCGACCCGGAACTCGCCGAACAGGCCGGGCCGCAGCTGGTGGTGCCGGTATCCAATTCGCGCTATGCGCTGAACGCCGCCAATGCACGCTGGGGCTCGCTCTACGATGCCCTCTACGGCACCGATGCCATCGCCGAAGACCAGGGCGCCGAAAAAGGCGCCGGCTACAACCCGGTGCGCGGCGCGCGGGTGATCGCCTTCGCCCGCGCCTTCCTCGACCAGGCCGCGCCACTGGCCGACGGCTCCCATGCCGAGGCCACCGGCTACCGGGTGGAGGACGGCCAGCTGCAGGTCAGCCTCGGCAACCGCCAGAGCGGCCTGCGCGATCCGCAGCGCTTCGTCGGCTACCAGGGCGCAGCCGAGGCGCCCAGCGCCATCCTGCTGAAGAACCATGGCCTGCACGTCGAAATCCAGATCGACGCCAACCACCCGATCGGCAAGACCGACGCCGCCGGCGTGAAGGACGTGCTGCTGGAAGCGGCGCTGAGCACCATCATGGATTGCGAGGACTCGGTGGCCGCGGTGGACGCCGCCGACAAGGTGCAGGTCTACCGCAACTGGCTGGGCCTGATGAAGGGCGACCTCACCGAGGCCGTCAGCAAGGGCGGCAGGACCTTCACCCGCAGCCTCAACCCGGATCGCCACTACACCGCCGCCGACGGCTCGGCCCTGAGCCTGCCCGGCCGGTCGCTGATGTTCGTGCGCAATGTCGGCCACCTGATGACCAACCCGGCGATCCTCGACGGCGAAGGCCGGGAGATCCCCGAGGGAATCCTCGACGGAGTGATCACCACCCTGGCGGCGCTGCATGACCTGCACAGCCGGCGCAACTCGCGGCGCGGCTCCATCTATATCGTCAAGCCGAAGATGCATGGCCCGGCCGAAGTCGCCTTCGCCGACGAACTCTTCGGCCGCGTGGAAGACCTGCTGGGCCTGCCGCGCCATACCCTGAAGATGGGCATCATGGACGAGGAGCGGCGCACCAGTGTCAACCTCCAGGCCTGCCTCGCCGCCGCTTCGGCACGGGTCGCCTTCATCAATACCGGCTTCCTCGACCGCACCGGCGACGAGA
This sequence comes from Pseudomonas sp. GCM10022186, assembly GCF_042656385.1. Classification (NCBI taxonomy): domain Bacteria; kingdom Pseudomonadati; phylum Pseudomonadota; class Gammaproteobacteria; order Pseudomonadales; family Pseudomonadaceae; genus Pseudomonas; species Pseudomonas sp. GCM10022186. The sequence goes on along the minus strand of NZ_JBHSOU010000070.1, from coordinate 103,697 downwards.
TGCACACGGCCATGGAGGCCGGCCCCATGCTGCGCAAGGGCGACATGAAGTCTACTGCCTGGATCCAGGCCTACGAGCGCAACAATGTGCTGGTGGGCCTGGCCTGCGGCCTGCGCGGCCGGGCGCAGATCGGCAAGGGCATGTGGGCCATGCCGGACCTGATGGCCGCCATGCTGGAGCAGAAGATCGCCCACCCCAGGGCCGGCGCCAACACCGCCTGGGTACCCTCGCCCACCGCCGCGGTGCTGCATGCGCTGCACTACCACCAGGTGGATGTGCAGGCGGTGCAGCAGGAGCTGGAGCGTATCGATCTCGCCGCCGAGCGCGAAGGGCTGCTGGACGGCCTGTTGACGGTGCCGGTGGCCGAGAAGCCCGACTGGAGCCCGGACGCCATACGCGAAGAACTGGAGAACAACGCCCAGGGCCTGCTCGGCTATGTGGTGCGCTGGGTGGAACAGGGCGTCGGCTGCTCCAAGGTGCCGGACATCCACGACGTGGGCCTGATGGAAGACCGCGCCACCCTGCGCATCTCCAGCCAGCACATGGCCAACTGGCTGCGCCACGGCGTGGTCAGCCGCGATCAGGTACTGGAGGTGCTGCAGCGCATGGCGAAGGTGGTGGACCAGCAGAACGCCAGCGATCCGAACTACCGGCCGATGGCGCCGGACTTCGACGCCTCCATCGCCTTCCAGGCCGCCTGTGCCCTGGTCTTCGAAGGCTGCGCCCAGCCCAGCGGCTACACTGAGCCGCTGCTGCACCGCTTCCGCCTGGCGTTCAAGCACCGAGCATGAACCGTCCGTAGGGTGCGCCGCACGCACCAAAGCGCTCGCGCAGAGGTTCCGGTGCGCACAGCGCACCCTACGACATGATCCGGATCTCGGCCGGCCCCCGGCCAATCCTCCTATTCCCGTCCGATAACCGCACGCTAATCCCTGCGGCAAATTGACCTAATTAACTAGTTAGTACATTTTCATTGCCAGACCGTCCCGGCTCCCCGGCCGGGCCAGAACAACAATGGAGATATCGCTGTAATGACTCGCACTGTCCTGGTCCTCAACGGCCCGAACCTCAATATGCTCGGCACCCGTGAGCCCGCCACCTACGGCCATGAAACCCTCGCCGACATCGCTGCCCTGTGTGGCCGCACCGCCGCCGGGCTGGGCTTCGAGGTGGACTTCCGCCAGACCAACCATGAAGGCGAGTTGATCGACTGGATCCACCAGGCTCGCGGTCGCTGCGCCGGCATCCTGATCAACCCCGCCGCCTGGACCCATACTTCCGTGGCCATCCGCGACGCCCTGGTGGCCAGCGAGCTGCCGGTGATCGAAGTGCACCTGTCCAACGTGCACAAGCGCGAGGAATTCCGCCACCACTCCTTCGTTTCCGCCATCGCCGTCGGCGTGATCTGCGGCCTCGGCAGCCAGGGCTACAGCCTGGCGTTGCAGCACTTCGGCCAACTGTTCAACAAGGGGTGAGCGCCATGTCCAACCACCAGAACGCAGTGCTCGCCGGCCTGATCGGCGCCGGCATCCAGGCATCCCGCACCCCGGCCATGCACGAGCACGAGGGCGATGCCCAGGGCCTGCGTTACCTCTACCGGTTGATCGACCTCGATCAGCTGAAGCTGGACAGCTCCGCCCTTCCCGACCTGCTCGCCGCCGCCGAGCGCATGGGCTACACCGGTCTGAACATCACCTTCCCCTGCAAGCAGGCGATCATCCCGCTGCTGGACGAACTTTCCCCCGAGGCCGCCGGCATCGGCGCGGTGAACACCGTGGTACTGAAGGATGGCAAGCGCGTCGGCCACAACACCGACTGCCTGGGCTTCGGCGAAGGCTTCCGTCGTGGCCTGCCGGATGTGCAGCGCCGCCAGGTGGTGCAGATGGGCGCCGGTGGCGCCGGTTCGGCGGTGGCCCATGCGCTGCTGGCCGAGGGCGTCGAACGCCTGACCCTGTTCGAAGTGGACGCCGTGCGTGGCCAGGCCCTGGTGGACAGCCTCAACCAGCACTTCGGCGCCGGCCGCGCGGCCTTGGGCACCGACCTGGCCAATGCCATGGCCGAAGCCGATGGCCTGGTGAACACCACGCCCATCGGCATGGCCAAGCTGCCGGGCACCCCGGTGCCGGCCGGGCTGTTGCGACCCGAGCTGTGGGTGGCGGAGATCATCTACTTCCCGCTGGAAACCGAGCTGCTGCGCGACGCCCGCGCCCTCGGCTGCCGCACCCTGGACGGCGGCACCATGGCGGTGTTCCAGGCGGTGAAGGCCTTCGAACTGTTCAGCGGTGTGACCGCGGACGCTCAGCGTATGATGGCCCACTTCGCCAGCATGAATGGCTGACCCGGACGGTGGAAATCCGCCACGCGGATTTCCACCCTACGATTGCGCCCGTAGGGTGGATAGCGCTTTTCTATCCACCAACGCTCCGGCTCAGGCCCTTGCGGTGGCAATCCCTCACCGGGATTTCCACCCTACGAATCTGATTCCAAGGTGGGCCTCAGCCTACGGCAGCACCGTTCAATCCAGCACCGGCTTGAGCAGCGCCTGCGCCTCGTACAGGGGCGTCAGGTAGCGCTGGCGCATCTCCTCGCCGCTCACGCGTGACGCGTGAGTGGTGATGGTCAGGCTGGCTTTCAACTCGCCCTTGCGGTTGGTCAGCGGCACGCCCAGCACGCACATCCCCGCCTCGTATTCCTGGTCCACCACGGCGAAGCCCTGGGTGGCCACCTTCCGCAGTTCCGTTTTCAGTTCCTCGATCCCGATTCGCGTATAGGGCGTCAGCTGGCGCAGCGGTACCCGTGCGAAATAGGCCTCCAGCTCTTCCGGCGAGAACGACGCCAGCCAGATACGCCCGCTGGCCGTGCAGTACATCGGCATCCGCGAGCCCGGCCGGATCGACAGCGAAGCGATATGGCTGTAGCGGCTGCGGACGATATGCACGATGTCGTCACCGTCCCGCAGCCCCACCGAGACATGCTCCTGGGTGGTCCGCGCCACCTGCTCTACTATCGGCCGCAGCATGCGCGGCAGCTGTGCCGAATCCACGTAGGCCTGGCCGATGCGCAGGGCCTTGGCGGTCAGCCAGTAATGGCGGCCGTCGGTCTCGGCGAAACCTTCATGGACCAGGGTCAGCAGGAAACGCCGCGCGGCGCTCTGGGTCAGGCCCGACATGGCGGCGGCCTGGGGCACGGACAGGCGCGGATGCTCGTCGCTGAACAGCTGCATCAGCGCCAGGCCCTTCTGCAGGCCCGCGATCAGGTCGCGCTGGTGGATCACCGGTGTCTTCATCCGCTCTACCCTGCCCTCTATGTGCCGCGTGTTCGCCCCGTAGGGTGCGCCGTGCGCACCACGGACCCCGTGCAGGAGTTGCGGTGCGCGCAGCGCACCCTACGGACTGATTTCGCCGAATAGTGCGATTATCGCAGTGGTGTTGCGATCATCAAGCAAAACAGCCCTCGGATTCATTGGCTGCCCCCTGGCCGCTGGCAATACTGCCGGCACAACAACAAGCCCAGGAGATCAGCATGATCCGTGGTTCGACCGAACTGGTGGCCATCATCGGCAGCCCCATCGCCCAGGTGAAATCGCCGGAAAACTTCAACACCTGGTTCGCCGAGAACGGCCGGGAGCTGGCGATGATCGCCGTGGACATGGCCGAGCAGAATCTCGCCACCTTCATCCAGGCCCTGCGCGGCTGGAAGAACCTGCGCGGCTGCGTGGTGACCGTGCCCTACAAGCAGGTTCTGGCCGGCCAGCTGGACCAGCTCAGCCCCCGCGCCGCGGCTCTCGGCTCGGTGAACGTGATCCGCCGCGAGGCCGATGGCCGGCTGCTGGGCGACAACGTCGACGGCGAAGGCTTCCTCAAGGCCGCCCACGCCCATGGTTTCGAGCCATCCGGCAAGCGCGCCCTGGTGGTGGGCTCCGGCGGCGTTGGCGCAGCCATCGCCTACGGCCTCTGCGAAGCCGGCGTGGGCGAACTGGTGATCGCCGACCTCGACCAGCCCCGTGCCGAACACCTGGCCGGCGTGTTGCGCGGCGCCTTCCCGGGCCTTGCGGTCGGCAATGCCTACGACGGCCTCGGTGCCTTCGACCTGGTGGTCAACGCCACTCCCGTGGGCATGGGCGATACCGGCGAATTGCCGCTGCCGGGCGTTCTGCTGGAGAGCCTTTCCCCCAAGGCGCTGGTGGCCGACGTGGTGACCAGCCCGGTGATCACCCCCTTCCTCGCCCTCGCCCGGAACCTCGGCTGCCGCATCCAGACCGGACCGGAAATGGCCCGCGCGCAGATGGGCAATCTCGGTGCCCATATGGGCGTGATGCCGCCGGATGCCTGAGGAGCGTGCCATGAACACAGCCGTGCAGCCGCCCCGGGCGGAAAACATCGCAGGCACCTGGGACCTGATCGTCCTGGGCAGCGGCGCCGCCGGATTCGCCGCGGCCACCACCGCCGCCTGCAAGGGCCTGAAGGTGCTGATGGTGGAAAAGGCCACCCAGTTCGGCGGCACCTCGGCCATTTCCGGTGGCGCCGTGTGGATCTTCGACAGCGACCAGGCCCGTGCCGCCGGCATCCAGGACAGTCCCGAGGCCATCCGCACCTACCTGAAGAAAACCATCGGTCCCGGCTACAACCCCGAATTGGTGGAGTCCTTCATCCGCCATGGACGCGAAGCGCTGGGCTTCCTCGAGCGGAACAGCGAGCTGGCCTATACCCTGCGGCCCTTCTCGCCGGACTACTACCCGCTGGAAGAAGGCGCCACCGACCGCGGCCGCGCCCTGGAGATGGTGGAGTACGACGGCCGCCGCCTGGGCCCGCGCTTCAAGGACCTGCGCCGCCCGCCGGAGGGCATGCTGCTGTTCGGCGGCATGATGGTGAACCGCGTCGATATCCAGCACTTCCTCAGCTTCCGCCGCTCGCCGAGGTCGCTCTGGCATTGCCTGAAGCTGCTGGCGCGCTACGGCCGCGACCGCCTCGGCCACGAGCGCGGCACCCGCCTCACCGTGGGTAATGCCCTGATCGCCCGCCTGGCCACCAGCGCCTTCGCCAAGGGTGTCGAACTCTGGCTGGACTGCAGCGCCGAATCCCTGATCCTCGACCGGGGCCGCGTCTGCGGCGTGCGGGTACGCAAGGACGGCCAGCTGCTCGACCTGCATGCCCGTGGCGGCGTGGTCTGTGCCATGGGCGGTTTCGCCGCCGGCGAGCAGGCCGCGCAGTTCCGACCGGACACCGGCGGCGACCACCTGACCATGTCGCCGGCGACCAACGATGGCGCCGCCCTGGCCCTGGGCGCCAAAGTGGACGCGGCCACCGGCCAGGGCATGGCGGCCAACTTCTTCTGGGCGCCGGTTTCGCAGGTGCGTCGGCCCGGCGGAGAACTGGAGCGCTTCCCGCACCTGGTCACCGACCGCGCCAAGCCGGGGATCATCGCGGTGAACCATGCGGGCCGGCGCTTCACCAACGAGGCCGACTCCTACCACAGCTTCGTCCAGGCCATGCAGCGGGAGGGCAACGCGCCCTGCTGGCTGATCTGCGATGCCGAGGCCATGGGCCGTTACGGCATGGGCCTGGCGCGACCGAGCCCGGTGGACAACAGCGCGCTGGTCGAAGCCGGCTACCTGTTCCGCGCCGATACGCCGGAGCAGTTGGCGCAGGTCCTCGGGGTCGACCCGCAAGGGCTCGCCACCACCCTCGCCCGGCACAACGAAGATGCCCGTGCCGGCGTCGACCGCGACTTCGGCAAGGGCGCCACCAGCTACAACCAGTCCCTGGGCGACCCGCATCATCAGCCCAACCCTTGCCTGGCACCGCTGACCCGGGCGCCCTGGTACGCCATCCGCATCCATACCGGCGACCTGGGCTCGGCCCGCGGACTGGTCACGGACGCCAATGCCAATGTCCTGGACCGCCAGGGCCGGCCCATCGCCGGCCTGTACGCCGCCGGCAACGACATGAACTCGATCATGGACGGCACCTACCCCGGCCCCGGCATCACCATCGGCCCGGGCCTGACGTTCGGCTACCTCGCCGCCTGCCACATCGCCGACCGCCTGCAATCCAATCGCTGAGGACAGCACCATGTATTACGAACTGCGCACCTACACCATCAAGCCCACCAAACTGGCCGACTGGCTGGCCCTCTACCGCAGCCACTGCCTGGAGTTGCAGACCGAGCACCTGGGCAAGCTGGTGGGTTTCTTCACCACCGAGTTCGGCGAGGCCAACCAGGTGGTGCACATCTGGGCCTACGAAAGCCTCGACGATCGTGCCGAACGTCGCGCCAAGATGGCGGCAGACCCGCGCTGGGCCGAGTTCGGCCGCCTGAACAAGGAGCTGGATGCCGTGGTGCATCTCGAGTCGCGCCTGATGCGCCCCACCGCCTTCTCGCCGCTGCAGTGAGCGCCATGGTCGAACACCACTGCGATGTGCTGGTGATCGGCTCCGGCGCCTCCGGCCTGGCCGCGGCGGTCACCGCCGCACACCAGGGCCTGCAGGTACTGGTGGCGGAGAAGACCGGCCAGCTCGGCGGCAGCAGCGCCTGGTCCGGCGGCTGGCTGTGGATTCCACGCAATCCCCTGGCCCGGGCCGAAGGCATCGAGGACTCCGAGGAGGCGGTGGAAAGCTACCTGCGCACCGAACTGGGCGTGGAGCAACTGGATGAACGCCTGCGCGCCTTCCTTCGCCATGGCCCGGAGATGGTGGACTTCTTCCAGCGCCATACCCAGGTGCAGTTCCAGTCCGGCAGCCGCATGCCGGACATGCACGACGCCCCCGGCGCTGTGCGCGGCGGCCGCTCCCTCTGCGCCCTGCCCTATGACGGCCGCCGTCTCGGCCCCTGGCTGCGGGCCCTGCGCCCACCCCTGGACCTGATCAGCCCGGGTGGCATGGGTATCGCGGGCGGTGCGGACCTGGCGCACTTTCTCAATGCCAGCCGCTCGCCGCGCTCGGCCCTCTACGTCGCCGGACGCCTGCTGCGGCATTGGCGTGATCGCCTGCTGCATGGCCGTGGCCTGCACCTGGTCAATGGCAATGCCCTGGTGGCGCGCCTGCTACGCAGCGCGCTCGATCTGGGAGTGAGCCTGGAGACCGGCGCGGCCGCCAGGTGCCTGCTGCGGGACGGTGAACGCATCATCGGCGCGGAACTGCAGCAGGATGGCCGTGTGGTGAAGGTGATGGCCCGTCGCGGCGTGGTCCTGGCCTGTGGCGGCTTTCCCCATGATCGCCAGCGCAGCGCCCGGCTGTTCGGCCACGAGCACCTTTCTGCCGCGCCGAAGAGCAATACCGGCGACGGCCTGCGACTGGGCGAAGCCGTGGGCGCCCGGGTCGCCGAGGACCTGTCCAGCCCCGCCGCCTGGGCACCGGTCTCGCGGGTGCCGCGCGCCGACGGTGGTTTCAGCGGTTTCCCGCACCTGATGGAACGCGCCAAGCCAGGCTTCATCGCCGTGCTGCGCAATGGCCGGCGCTTCACCAACGAGGCCGACTCCTACCATGACTTCATGAATGCGCTATTCCGCGCCACCCCGGCCGGGGAAGAACCGGCCGCCTGGCTGATCTGCGACCACCGCGCCCAGCGCCGCTACGGCATCGGCCGGGCGCGGCCCTTTCCTTTCCCGACTGGTGGCCATGTGCGCAACGGCTACCTGCACAAGGCGGCAACCCTCGCCGAACTGGCTCGCCAATGCGGTATGGACGGGGCGCAACTGGAAGCGACGGTGGCAGCGTTCAACGCCTATGCCGAACGCGGCAGCGACCCGGAATTCCAGCGCGGCACTTCGCCCTACAACCGGGCCCAGGGCGAACCGCTGCATGGCCCCAATCCATCTCTGGGGGCGCTTCGCCAGGGCCCCTTCTATGCCGTGAAGCTGGTACCCGGCAGCCTGGGCACCTTTGCCGGACTGCGCACCGATGCCTCGGCGCGGGCGCTGGACGACCGGGGCGACGCCATCCCCGGTCTTTATGTGGTGGGCAACGACATGGCCAGCGTGATGGCTGGGCACTACCCCAGCGGCGGGATCACCCTGGGGCCGGGAATGACCTTCGGCTACCTGGCCGGCCTCGCCCTGGCGACGGAAACGGTCAGGCCTGCAGGTAACGCAGCACCGACTCGCAGATCATTTCCTTGTGCCGCGTCTTGACCTGCTCGTCGGTGAGGTCGATCTGGAAGATCTCGCCGAAGGTATTGCGGTTGGAGACGCGATAGAAGCAGAAGGAGCTGATCAGCAGGTGCAGGTCGAGGGCGTTGAGGCCGGAGCGGAACACGCCCTCGGCCTCGCCGCGGCGGAGGATCTCGCCGAGGGCGTCGAGGACGGTGGTGCTCATGGAGCGAATGGCCTTGGACTGCTTGACGTACTCGCCATGGTGGATGTTCTCGATGCTGACGATGCGCACGAAATCCACGTTGCGGTCATGGTGGTCGAAGGTGAACTCCACCAGGCGGCGGATCGCCTCGCGGGGTTCCAGTTCGGCCAGGTGCAGCTTGCCTTCGGTGCTGCGGATATCGCCGTAGAGCTTTTCCAGCACTTCGACATAGAGCTGCTCCTTGCTGCCGAAGTAGTAGTAGATCATCCGCTTGGAGGTGTGCATGCGCTCGGCGATGGCGTCCACCCTGGCCCCGGACAGGCCCTGCTGGACGAACTCGGCGATGGCCGCCTGGAGGATGTTCTCGCGGGTTTTCTCCGGATTGTTCTTGCGCCCTTTGCGGGGAGCCTCTGCGGACAGGTCTGGGAGTTCGGCAGTTATTGTCATCTTGGGCTCACGGCCAGCGGAAACTGGAACGATTATGGGCTGGGCGGCGGCCGTAAGGAAGCCTGGAGCGGGCAGCGCCCCAGGCTTCCCGTCGTGCTACAGCTTGGCCTTGGCGACCGCACCGCTGCGGGCCTTGGTCATGGCCGCCAGGCGCACCGCGACGTTGGCCGCGCCGTAGCCGGCATAGCCGTTCTTGCGCTGCAGGATCTCGAAGAAGAAGCGCCCCTCGAACGGCTCGGTGTAGACGTGGAACAGCTCGCCGCCCTGGGCGTCGCGGTCATAGAGCACGTTGTAGTAGGCCAGTTCGCTGAGGAACTCGTCGTCGAAATCGAAGCGCGCCGCCAGGTCGTCGTAGTAGTTCAGCGGAATGTCCAGCAGCGGCACACCGGCATCCTTGGCGCGGCTGACCTCGGCGAAGATGTCCTCGCAGGAGAAGGCGATATGGTGGGCGCCGGAACCCCGGTAGCTGGACAGCGCATGGGAAATCGCCGTGTTGCGGTTCTCCGAGATGTTCAGTGGCAGGCGGATGCTGCTGCAGCGGCTGCGGATGGCGCGGCTCTTCACCAGGCCATAGGGGTCCGGCAATACCACTTCGTCGTCGGCCTCGAAGTCCAGCACGCTCTTGTAGAACAGCACCCAGCTGTCCAGGCCGTCGGCCGGCAGCGCCAGGGCCATGTGGTCGATGCGCTGCAGCTGGCCGCCCTGGCTGGCCGCGGGGTCGAGGACGAAGTCGCTGTCATAGATGGTCTGGCCGGCGGGGGCCTGTTCCACCAGGTAGATCAGGCTGCCGTCCGGCGCGCGCACGGCCGGGATTTCCCGCTCGTTGGGGCCCACCAGGCCGCGATAGGGCTGCCCCTTGAATTCGCGGGCGCGCTCCAGGGCGCTGGCACTGTCCTTGACCCGCAGGGCGGTGGCGCACAGCGACGGGCCGTGGGCCTCGAAATAGCCGTGGGCGAAGGAATAGGGTTCGGCATTGAGCACGATGTTGATGTCGCCCTGGCGCAGCAGGCTGACATCCTTGGAGCGGTGCTGGCCGGCGCGGACGAAGCCCAGGCGCTCCAGCCAGCCGGCCAGCCTGGCGCCCTGCACCTCGTCCACGGCGAACTCGAGGAACTCCACGCCGTCGTAGCGGCTGGCCGGCGGCGGCGCGAAGAGGATGTCCAGGTTGGCCGGGGGCACAGGGTCCTTCTCCAGCAATTTGCGCGTCTTCTCTTCCAGGTAAAGCAGCGAACGCAGGCCGTCGGCGGCGTTGGCCCGCGGCGGCGCGGCACGGAAACCGTCGTTGAAGATCTCCAGGGACAGCGGGCCTTTGTAGCCGCTGCGGATGATGGGCGCGAGGAAACCCGCCAGGTCGAACTCGCCCTGGCCGGGGAAGCAGCGGAAATGCCGGCTCCACTCCAGCACGTCCATGGCCAGCAGCGGCGCGTCGGCCATCTGCACGAAGAAGATCTTGTCACCGGGAATCTCGGCGATGCCGCTGGGATCGCCCTTGATGGACAGGGTATGGAAGCTGTCCAGCAGCACGCCCAGGGCCGGGTGGTCGGCCTGGCGCACCAGGTTCCAGACCTGCTGCCAGCTGTTCACATGGCGGCCCCAGGCCAGGGCCTCGTAGCCGATGCGCAGGTTGCGCGCGCCGGCGCGTTCGGCGAGCAGGCGCAGGTCGTCGACAAGGACTTCCTCATCCGGCAAGGCGTCGGCCTGGACGTTGCTGCACACCAGCACCAGGTCGGTGCCCAGTTCCTGCATCAGGTCGAACTTGCGCTCGGCACGGTCGAGGTTCTTCTGCAGGCGGTCGCGGCGGCAGCCTTCGAAATCGCGGAAGGGCTGGAACAGGGTGATGGCTAGCCCCAAGTCCGCGCACATCTGGCGGATCTCGCGGGGACTACCGGCGTAGTAGAGAAGGTCGTTCTCGAAGATCTCGACACCATCGAAACCGGCGGCGGCGATAGCCTCGAGCTTTTCCGGCAGGGTACCGCTCAGGGAGACGGTGGCAATGGAACGCTGCATGCTTCAGCTCCTTGTGGGTGGGCGCGGGAGATACGTGTAGGGGCGAGTTCATTCGCCAAGGGCCGCGAAGCGGCCCCTACAAGTCCCAGGGGCAGACCTTCGGCCTGCTTGGCGAATGAATTCGCCCCTACAAAAGCAGGCGAAGCCGTTTGTTTTCGTAGCTGGATCGATTATTCGCGCGTAAAGTCAGCGCAGCAATTCAAATGTACGAACCAGTTAGTTTTGTGTTCGATTAACGAACAAAAGGCCGGTTATCGAATTGACGCTTTTTCGATCACTGCGCAACATGAACCCCATGTTGCAGGCAACCCGCCGGGTGGCATCACTGCCAGCCCAGTCATCCGACAGGCCCTGCGATGGCAAACCAAGCGTCACATAACAATTTCAAGAAACGGGTACCTGCTCATGCTCGCACTCAAGGTTCTACCAGCCTGCACGCCCCCTTCCCGCTCTCCTTCTGCTACCTCTGCGGCCACGCCGGCCTTGCGGTGCAGTCAGCCGCACTCCGAATAACCCCGGTTGCCCCAGCCCCTCCAGGCCTGGCCTGAAGCCACAACCCGGTCAAACCGCCACAGTATTCCTTCAAGGAAGATTCGCCGGACCCTGGCATGGATCGCCCCTTCGTGCACCGCCGAGAAGGCGTCGCCGAAGCAGGAAGCGGTGGCCGCAACGAGTCGAAGACCGACTGGCGTACCAGTCACAGAACGGATGGCAAAACAACAATGATCCAGTCTCAAACCACCCGCATCGCCCCTGATCCCGCCCTCCAGCAAGGCGGCATGTTCGCCAAGATCCGCGACGCCATGGCCGTCGGCAAGATGCGCTGGGGCATGCTCGCCCTGGTGTTCTTCGCCACCACCCTGAACTACATCGACCGCGCCGCCCTCGGTGTGATGCAGCCCATCCTCGCCGAGAAGATGAGCTGGACGGCGATGGACTACGCCAACATCAACTTCTGGTTCCAGGTTGGCTATGCCATCGGCTTCCTCCTCCAGGGCCGCTTCATCGACAAGGTCGGCGTGAAGCGCGCCTTCTTCCTCGCCGTACTGTTCTGGAGCCTGGCCACCGGCGCCCACGGCCTGGCCACGTCCGCCGCCGGCTTCATGGTCTGCCGCTTCATCCTCGGCCTGACCGAGGCGGCCAACTATCCCGCTTGCGTGAAGACCACCCGCCTCTGGTTCCCGGCCGGCGAACGCGCGTTGGCCACCGGCATCTTCAACGCCGGCACCAACGTCGGCGCCATGGTCACTCCCGCCCTGCTGCCGCTGATCCTGAGTGTCTGGGGCTGGCAGGCCGCCTTCGTCGGCATGGGCTGCCTGGGCCTGGTCTGGCTGGTGTTCTGGTCGATCAACTACTTCAACCCGGAAGAACATCCGCGGGTGAAGCAGAGCGAACTGGACTACATCAACCAGGCGGTCGAACCCGAGCCGGTCAAGGTGCCCTTCTCCCGCATCCTGCGCATGCGCGGCACCTGGGCCTTCGCCCTGGCCTACTCGATCACCGCCCCGGTGTTCTGGTTCTACCTCTACTGGCTGCCGCCCTTCCTCAACCAGCAGTACGGCCTGGGCATCAGCGTCACCCAGATGGGCATCCCGCTGATCCTGATCTGGCTGACCGCCGACTTCGGCAGCGTGGGCGGCGGCATTCTCAGCTCCTGGCTGATCGGCCGCGGCGTCAAACCCATCACCGCGCGCCTGTCCTCCATGCTGATCTTCGCCTGCACCATAGTCGGCGTGGTCTTCGCCGCCAACGCCAGCGGCCTGTGGGTCGCGGTACTGGCCATCGCCCTGGCCGTGGGCGCACACCAGGCCTGGACCGCCAACATCTGGAGCCTGGTGATGGACTACACGCCCAAGCACCTGATGAGCACCGTGTTCGGCTTCGGCGGCATGTGCGCAGCCATCGGCGGCATGTTCATGACCCAGATCGTCGGCGGTGTGCTGACCGCCACCAACAACAACTACGCCGTGCTCTTCACCATGATCCCGGCCATGTACTTCATCGCCCTGACCTGGCTGTACTTCATGGCCCCACGCAAGATCGAACAGGTCGAAGGCTGATCCACCCCTCGCGGAGGCCCGGCCGGGCCTCCGCATTCCCCCTCCCCGCGCCATCTCTCTCCGAATCTCCATTCCGCCCCGTGCACGGAATCGTCAGGTGCGCGGTTGCTTGTAGGGGCGAATTCATTGGCTATGTCTGCGTTAAATGTTGCTAGAACGTCCTGAGCCAAGCTGATTATCGAGCGGACGGCGAGTCCCTGTTTCGCCCTCCCGGGCGAGTCCCTTTCTCAAACGTCGGGATGCCGCACCACAGAAAGGAACCAAAGCGCTTGCCCCTACATCCGGCCCGGCTTCGCCGGGTGACCAGCCTTCGGCTGTTACTGCGTTTCCCTCGCTCCATCGTTGCGCCGGGGGCCCGGCGTGAGGGGCCATCCATGGCCCCGCACGCCACTCGCGGCATCCATGCCGCTCGTCCCCCTCTGCAACGATTCCGCTCGGCCTCCTGACGGGGCGCAGTCGCTGCCCCACCGCTGCGGCACAGGTTCAGACAATGAGCAGGCATCAGGATTGCCGCGCCCGCTCAGGCGCGAGTCACCCCTCTCCCTCCGGGGTGAAGAGGCACGCTTTCGGAAGCACCGCTTCCGGTGCCGATGAACGCCTGAGCGCGAAGCGATCAGGCAGGGGCGCAGGGCGGGGGCCGGGGGAGAGGGAGATGTCAGGCGGGCACGGAGGCCCGAAAATCCCGTATTAGACGCTTCCATTCGGTGCTACAACAGCTAACGCCGACATAGCCAATTCATTCGCCAAGCAGACCGCAGGTCTGCCCCGCGCCTCCCAATGGGGCCGCTGCGCGCCCCTTGGTGGCAGCGGTTGGTTGGCTCCGGCAAGCGGGGTACCGGCGCTAATGGACCCCTTGAAAAAAGAACGCGGCCCAGCCGGCCGCGTGAAGGGTGAACGCTCAGATCCGGTCGATCAGCGTGCGCGCCTTTTCCATCGCGATCCGGGCGCGCTCCAGGGCACTGACACCCTGCACCATCAGCTGGCGGGTGGGAATTTCCAGGCTCAGTGGGATGCTCGCCGGCAAGGTGCGCAGCAGGCCGACCAGATCGCTGTCGCCGTCGCCGGGAAAGCGCCGCTCGTTGCGCGCCTGGCGGAGTATCTCGTCCATGTCGTCCGGGCGCGGGCCGGCCACGTCGCAGAGCTGCGCATAGCGCAGGCGCGCCGGAGCCACCCCGGCCAGGTCGTCGAGGCGCGAAGCCGAGCGATTGAAGTGGAAGGCGTCCACCAGCACCCCGCCGTTGGCGCGGGCGGCGTTCTCGACGATGCGCACGGCCTGAGGCAGGTCGCGGGCGTCGGTCCAGGGCATGAACTCCAGGCTTGGATGAATGCCATAAGGCGTGGCCAAGTCGCAGAAAGCGGCGAAATTCTCGGTCAGGCGCGCCTCGTCAGCATCGTTGCCGGCCACCAGCACCTCGGTCGCGCCGAACTCGGCGCCGACTTCCAGCACCGGCAGGAAGTCGGCGACGCGGGTTTCCGCCTTCAGGCGCAGGATCTCGATATCCAGCACCTTCACCCCGGTGTCGCGCAGGCGCTCCCGGGTCTGGCGGCGCAGCCCGGCATCGGTCACCAGCGGGAAGTGATGTTCCTCGGGCGTAGCCGGAACCAGGCGCAGGCCGACGTGGCTGTATCCGGTCCGTGCGGCAACTTCCACCATGTCCGGTGGCGAGAGTTCGAGGACAGTGAGTGCTGCGAGGGAAAAAATGCGTTCGGTCATATTCTTCTCGGAATCCAGTTCCACAATTGGATTCGCGATATTTAGAACTCTGTTCCATATTATCGCAAGAGGAAAATGACCTGCGGATCGATCAGGCGTCCTGAGCTGAGGAGGTGCAGGAGAAGGAGGTTCTCTGTGGGGGCGATTTCAATCGCCAAGCAGGCCGCAGGCCTGCCCATCCAGCCCCCAAGAGGGCAGCTACGCTGCCCATGGCGAATGAATTCGTCCCCACAATCTAGCGGGTCTCACCGCCTGGGCAGTGCTCAGACGAAGAACTCGGAAGCCTTGCTCGCCGCCGACAGCTCGGCCGTGGCCGCCAGCAGCAGCGGCGCCAGTTCGTGCATGCGATCCTCCGGCAGGCGCGCGGTGGGGCCGGCGACGCTGAGTACGCCGATGGCCTTGCCGGTACCCGGGTCGCGCACCACCGCCGCCAGGGCCGACATGCCCACCGACGAGCTTTCCACAACCCAGGCATAACCACGCTCGCGGGCCAGGCGCAGGCGTTCCAGCAGCTCGATATTGGAGCGCGGGGCGTTGGGACCGAAGTCCTTGCGGTCGGCGACGCCCTGGCGCTCCACCAGCAGCAGCGCCTCGGCGTCGCTCAGACTGGCCAGCCAGGCATGGCCGGAGGCGGTATAGAACAGCGGCGCGTCACGGCCCATGTCCGGGTCGTAGCGCAATCCGGAACGGGCACCCTGGGATTTGACGATCCAGGTCAGGTGGCCGCCGTCGATCACCCCCAGGCGCACCAGCTCCCCGGTCTCCTGGGCCAGACGGTCGAGAATCGGCTGGACGATATCGGCGCCGCTGTTGGCGAGGTAGCGGAACGCCATGGCCACCAGCCGGGTGGACAGCTGGTAGCGGCTGTTATCCGGGTTCTGCCGCACATAGCCGAGGCGGATCAGCTCCGCCAGCATGCGGTGGGTAGCGCTCTTGGGGATTTCCAGCTCATCCGCCAGGGTCTGCATCGGCAAGCCACGCGGGTCGGTGGTGAGGCGTTCCAAGAGATTGAAGGCGCGTTCGATCTGACTACCAGCCATGGGACCTGATCCTGGTGAATGTGCGCCGATTCTAGAAGACAACGCCGCTGGCGAGAAACCTGGAACTTGGACCTTGGGTTGAATCGCTCTCTCTGAAAATGTACGAAATGGTTAGTTTCAGTTCGATAATCGAACAGAAGCGTTTCCCGTGAATTGAATCAGGGGCTGGTGCATCCCACCATCGGCTCCATGGTCGAGGCGCTGCCGCAACCAGCCTGCGATCCCAGCAGCGCCTCGACTTTCCATAAATACAAGAAAGGTCCACGACGATGTTCCAGCCAAGCACTTCCCACGCCTCCCCCGTTTCCGGGTCCGTCTTCGATTGCACGTCTTCCTTCGCCTCCGTCGGTGCGCCCCTGGGCGAACTCCTGCAGCGCTGCATCTCACGCCTGATCGAGCGCCACAAAGCCCGCTGACGCACCCGTAGCCCCAGTTCCGAGCCGCGTTCGCGCACCAGACGCGAAGGGGCGTCTGCGCCCCCGAAAACGACAATTACAGAGGCAAGACCAAGCATGAATTTCTCCAGCCGCCAGCCCTACCTTCCCTGCATCCTCGCCGCCGCCATCGCCGCGGCCGCCCTGCCCGTCCAGGCCGCCGAGGAGCATGGCTTGGTGGAGGACGCCACGGCGACCCTGAACCTGCGCAACTTCTACATGAACCGCAACTTCGTCGGCGACTCCGCCACCCAGGGCAAGGCCGAGGAGTGGACCCAGAGCTTCATCCTCGACGCCAGGTCCGGCTTCACCGAGGGCACCGTGGGCCTTGGGGTCGACATGCTCGGCCTGCTGTCGGTCAAGCTCGATGGCGGCCGCGGCACCAAGGGCACCCAGTTGCTGCCGGTGCATGACGATGGCCGCCCGGCCGACGATTTCGGCCGCCTCGCGGTAGCCGGGAAGATGCGTGTGTCGAAGACCGAGCTGAAGGCGGGCGAGTGGATGCCGGTGCTGCCAATCCTGCGCTCCGACGATGGCCGTTCCCTGCCGCAGACCTTCCAGGGCGGTCAGGTGACCTCGAAGGAAATCGACGGCCTGACCCTCTACGGCGGCCAGTTCCGCGGCAACAGCCCGCGCAACGACGCGAGCATGGAAGACATGTCCATGAACGGCAGGCCCGCCTTCACCTCCGACCGTTTCAACTTCGTCGGCGGCGAGTACGCCTTCAACGACAACCGCACCCTGGTGGGCCTGTGGAATGCCGAGCTGAAGGACATCTACCAGCAGCAGTTCGCCCAGCTGGTGCACAGCCAGCCCATCGGCGACTGGACACTGGGCGCCACCCTCGGCTACTTCACCGGCAAGGAAGACGGCAGCGCCCTGGCCGGCGACCTGGACAACCGCACCTGGTCCGGCCTGTTCTCCGCCAAGTACGCTGCCAACACCTTCTATGTCGGCCTGCAGAAGGTCAGCGGCGACGATGCCTGGATGCGCGTCAATGGCACCAGCGGCGGCACCCTGGCCAACGACAGCTACAACTCCAGCTACGACAACGCCGGCGAGCGTTCCTGGCAGGTCCGCCACGACTTCAACTTCGCCGCCCTCGGCATTCCCGGCCTGACCCTGATGAACCGCTACCTCAGTGGCGACAACGTGCATGTCGGCGCTGTGCGTGACGGCGAGGAATGGGGCCGCGAGACCGAACTGGCCTATGTGGTGCAGTCCGGCGCCTTCAAGGCCCTGAGCGTCAAGTGGCGCAACTCCACCATGCGCCGCGACTGGGGCAGCAACACCAGCTTCGACGAGAACCGCCTGATCATCAACTACCCGCTTTCGTTGCTCTGAATCCTTTGGCAAGCGTGCTTCAACTGCCTCAGCCCGCCTTCTGGCGGGCTTTTTCATGGGCCCTGCCGGCCGGCGCACCCTTCCGATATCGACGCGTATCCAGCCTTTGTGTTCGCTGATCGGCCACTTGCCCGTTGACGGCCTTGGTCGCAGCCGAGGCCAGCCATAGAATACGGAACCACGTTCCACTAATTAAGGAATTGCCCAATGCCTGCCGAAAGCACCACCCAACACCGCCTCGACTGCGACCTGCTGGTCATCGGCTCCGGCGCGGCGGGACTCGCCGCAGCGGTAACCGCCGCCCATCACGGGCAGCGGGTGGTGCTGGTGGAAAAGGAGCCGGTGCTCGGTGGCGCCACCGCCTGGTCCGGTGGCTGGATGTGGGTGCCGCGCAATCCCCTGGCCCGCCGCGCCGGCATCCATGAAGACATCGAGCAGCCGCGCACCTACCTGCGCAACGAACTCGGCGAGCATTTCCGCCCCGAACTGGTGGACGCCTTCCTCGCAGCCTGCCCGGACATGGTGGGCTTCTTCGAACGGCACACGGCGCTGAAGTTCGTCGATGGCAACGGCATTCCCGACATGCATGGCGACACCCCCGGCGCCGCTACCGGCGGCCACCAGGTGATCGCCGCGCCCTACGACGGCCGTGAGGTGCTGGACCTGCTGCCACGCCTGCGCAAGACCATGCGCGAGACCTCCTTCATGGGCATGCCGATCATGGCCGGGGCGGACCTCGGCGCCTTCCTCGCCATGACCCGTTCCCCGTGTGCCTTTGTCCATGTCGCCCGGCGCTTCACCACTCACCTCTACCACCTGGCTCGCTATGGCCGCGCCATGCACCTGGTCAACGGCGTAGCGCTGGTGGCGCGGCTCGCCAGGTCCGCCGCCGACCTCGGGGTGACATTGATGGAGTCCACGCCGGCCCGCCGCCTGCTCCAGGAAGACGGCACCGTGCGCGGTGCGGTGGTGATACGCCATGGCGAAGAGCTGGAGATCCGCGCCAGGGCGGTGGTGCTGGCTGCCGGGGGCTTTCCCAACGACCCGGTGCGGCGCAAGACGATGTTCCCCCGCGATGCCAGCGGCTACGACAACCTCGCCCTGCCCCCGCCTTCCTGCTCCGGCGACGGCCTGCGCCTGGGCGAGTCCGCCGGTGGCGTGGTGGCCGACGACCTGCGCTCGCCGGTGGCCTGGGCGCCGGTGTCAAGGGTGCCCTACCCCGACGGTAGCTTCGGGCACTTCCCGCACATCATCGAGCGCGGCAAGCCCGGCATCATCGGCGTGCTGAAGAACGGCCGGCGCTTCGTCAACGAGGCCGGCGGCTACTATGACTATGTCGACGCCATGCTCAAGGCCGTACCCGAGGGCGAGGAAGCCTGCTCCTGGCTGGTCTGCGATCACCGTTTCCAGCGCCGCTATGGCCTGGGCTTCGCCCGACCGGCCCCGATCCCGCTCTGGCCGCACCTGCGCAACGGCTACCTGAAGCGGGGCAACAGCCTGGCGGAGCTGGCCGAAGCCTGTGGCATCGACCCGGCGGGCCTCACCACCACGGTGGAAGAATTCAACCAGCATGCCCGGCGGGGCGAGGACCCGGCCTTCGGCCGCGGCGGCACGCCCTTCAACCGCCGCAGCGGCGATGCGCTGCACCGCGGCCCGAACCCATGCGTCGCGCCCATCGAACAAGGCCCCTTCTACGCGGTGAAGGTGCAGCCCGGCTGCTTCGGCACCTTCGCCGGCCTGCGCACCGACGGCAACGCCCGGGTACTGGACGGCCAGGGCCGCCCGATTCCCGGGCTCTACGCCGCGGGCACCGATATGGCCAGCGTGCTCGGTGGGCACTACCCCTCCGGCGGCATCAACCTCGGGCCGGCGATGACCTTCGGCTATATCGCCGGCAAGCATGCGGCGGGGGTTTGAAGCCCTTCCTGTGTGAGGGCGATTTCAGTTGCCGAGCAGGCGCCGCTGCATCCGGGGGCAACTACGTTGCCCTTGGCGAATGAATTCGCCCCTACAAGGACCACGCGCCCCTAATGAAAAACGCCGCCCGGATGCGTGGTCCGGGCGGCGTTCTGTCTTGCGCTGGATCAGCCTTGCAGCGATTCCACCCCAAGCTCGTCCCACACGGCCTCGGCCAGGTGGAAAGTGGCGTTGGCCGCCGGGATGCCACAGTAGATGGCGCTCTGCATGATCACTTCCTTGATCTCGTCACGGGTCACGCCATTGTTCTTCGCGGCGCGCAGGTGCAGCTTCAGCTCGCCCTCGCGGTTCATGCCGATGAGCATGGCGATGGTGATCAGGCTGCGGGTATGGCGCGGCAGGCCCGGGCGGGTCCAGATATCACCCCAGGCATGGCGGGTGATCATCTCCTGGAACTCTTCGTTGAACGGCGTCAGGTTCTGCAGGCTGCGGTCCACATGGGCATCGCCCAGCACCGCGCGGCGCACCTGCATGCCGGCTTGGTAGCGTTCTTTTTCGTCCATACGGAAATCCTCTAGGTGGGGGCCGTAGGAGCGAGCTCTGCTCGCGAACGTCTCGCAAGCAAGAGCTTCGCGAGCAGAGCTCGCTCCTACAGAAGAGATGGAGATCAGGCGCTGAGGAAATCCAGCACGCGCTCGCTGAAGGCGTCGCCGGCCTGCACGTTGGACAGGTGTGCGGCGTGGAACTCCACCAGCTCGGCGCCGGCAATGCGCTCCTGCATGAAGCGGCCATGCGAGGGGGTGGTCACCGGGTCACCGCTGCCACAGACGATCAGTGTGGGCGCGCGGATGGCGCCCAGTTGCTCGCGGTAGTCGGCGTCACGAACCGCGGCGCAGTTGGCCGCATAACCCTCGGGCGAGGTCTGCGCCAGCATGCCGACAATGGACTCCACCTTGGCCGGCTCGGCCTCGGCGAATTCCGGGGTGAACCAGCGGGAGATGGAGGCATCGCGCAAGTCGCGCATGGCCTGGGCGCCACCGGACAGCACGGTGTCGATGCGCGGATTCCAGACTTCCGGGCTGCCGATCTTGGCGGCGGTGTTGCACAGCACCAGGCGCTCGATGCGCTCGGGAGCGTTGATCGCCAGCCACTGGCCGATCAGGCCGCCCATGGACAGGCCGCAGAAGCTGGCCTTCTGGATATCCAGGGCGTCCAGCAGGGCCAGTACGTCGCGGCCCAGTTGCTCGATGCTGTAGGGCCCTTCGCTGACCAGGGACTGGCCATGGCCACGGGTGTCGTAGCGCAGCACCTGGAAGTGCCGGGTGAAGGCCGGGATCTGGACGTCCCACATGTGCAGGTCGGTGCCCAGGGAGTTGGACAGCACCAGCACCGGCGCACCGGCCGGGCCTTCGAGGAGGTAGTTCAGGTCGCCATCGGCGAGACGTACGGCAGGCATGGAAAACTCCTAGCGCGAGAAATTCTTGTGGTCGGCAATGGCGCGCTCTACCCAACGGCGCGCCTGGCCAAGGTAATGGGCCGGGTCGAGCAGGCGGTCCAGCTCGGCGGCGGAAAGCTGTGCGCTGACTTCGGCGTTGGCACCCAGCACCGCTCGCAGGTGGGCGCTCTCCTTCACCGCCTGGCGGCAACACTGCTCCACCAGGTGATGGGCGGCGTCGCGGCCGATGCGCTGGGCGAGCGCGATGCTCACCGCCTCGGCCAGCACCAGGCCCCGGGTCAGGTCGAGGTTGCGGCGCATGCGCGCGGCGTCCACTTCCAGGCCCGGCACCACCAGCAGCGCCTGCTGCAGTGCGCCGGAAACCAGGCAGCAGAGTTCCGGCAGGGTCTCCCACTCCGCGTGCCAGAGGCCGAGGCTGCGCTCGTGCTCCTGGGGCATGGCGGCGAACATCGTGGAGACCAGGCCCGGCGCGCGGGTGGCGGCGCCGATCAGCACGGCGGCGCTCACCGGGTTGCGCTTGTGCGGCATGGTGGAGGAACCGCCCTTGCCGGGAGCCGAAGGTTCGAAGACTTCGCCGGCCTCGGTCTGCATCAGCAGGCTCAGGTCACGGCCGAGCTTGCCCAGGCTGCCGGCGATCAGGCCCAGCAGGCTGGCGAATTCCACCAGGCGGTCGCGCTGGGTGTGCCAGGGTTGGTCGGGCAGGTCCAGGTCCAGCTCGCGGGCCAGAGCTTCGGCCACCGACCAGGCCTGCTCGCCGAGGGCGGCCAGGCTGCCGGAAGCGCCGCCGAACTGCAGGCAGAACAGGCGCGGCTTCAGCTCGGCCAGGCGCTGGCGATGGCGGGTGACGGCACCCAGCACCCCGGCCAGCTTCATGCCGAGGGTTACAGGGGTGGCCTGCTGCAGCCAGGTGCGGCCAGCCAGCGGCGTATCGGCGAAGCGTTCGGCCTGCACCGCCAGGGCGTGGGCCAGGCCGGCGAGGTCCTGCTCCAGCAGTTCGGTGGCGGCGCGCAGTTGCAGCACCAGGCCGCTGTCCATGGCGTCCTGGCTGGTGGCGCCCAGATGCACATGGCGTTCGGCTTCCGGGCTCTGGGCGGCGATGCGCTTGCCCAGGGCCTTCACCAATGGGATGGCGGAATTGCCGGCCGTGGTGATGGCCAGGGCCAGCGCGGAATGGTCGTAGAGGTCGGCCTTGCAGGCAGCCTCGATGGGCGCCACGGCTTCAGCGGGAATCAGCCCCACGCTCGCCTCGGCGCGCGCCAGGGCGGCCTCGAAATCCAGCATGCCTTGCACCCGGCCGCGGTCGGAAAAGACCGCGCGCATGGCGGGCGCCGTGAAGTAGGCATCGAAGAGTTGGTTGCTCGGGCTGTTCAAGCCAGTGCTCCGGAATTCGGGATGGTGTTTCGTTGTATAGCAGTCAGCCGCGCGGGGCCAGCGTTTGCCGCATGGAACGGCCGGTGCGCGCGGCGCACCCTACGGTAGGGGGTGCCGTGCGCACCAGGAGGCATCAGACGCGTTCGATGGCCAGGGCCAGGCCTTGACCCACGCCGACGCACATGGTCGCCAGGCCCAGCTTGCCGCCGGATTTCTCCAGCTGGTGCAGGGCGGTCTGGACCAGGCGCGCGCCGCTGGCACCCAGGGGGTGGCCGAGGGCGATGGCGCCGCCGTTGGGGTTGACCTTGTCGCTGTCGTCGGCGATGCCGAGCTCGCGCATCACGGCCAGGCCCTGGGCGGCGAAGGCTTCATTCAGTTCGATCACGTCGAAGTCGCCGATGGCCAGGTTCAGGCGCTCCATCAGCTTGCGCACCGCCGGTACCGGGCCGATGCCCATGACGCGCGGAGCGACGCCGGCGCTGGCCATGCCGAGCACTTTCGCACGCGGGGTCAGGCCGTGCTTCTTCACCGCGTCGGCGGAGGCCAGGATCAGTGCCACGGCGCCGTCGTTGACACCCGAGGCATTGCCGGCGGTGACGGTCTTGCCTTCACCGTTGACCGGCTTGAGCTTGGCCAGGGCTTCGAGGGTGGTGTCGGGGCGCAGGTGCTCGTCCTGGTCGACCACGGTCTCGCCCTTCTTGCCCTTGATCACCACCGGGACGATTTCCTCGGCGAAGAAACCTTCGGCCTGGGCGCGACCGGCGCGCTGCTGGCTGCGCAGGGCGAACAGGTCCTGGTCCGCGCGGGAGACCTGGTAGTCGTCGGCGACGTTGTCGGCGGTCTGCGGCATGGCGTCGACGCCGTACCGGGCCTTCATCAGCGGGTTGATGAAGCGCCAGCCGATGGTGGTGTCCTCGATCTTCTGGCTGCGACCGAAGGCGCTGTCCGCCTTGCCCATCACATAGGGCGCGCGGGACATGGATTCCACGCCGCCGGCGATGGCCAGTTCCATTTCACCCGAAGCGATGGCGCGGAAAGCGCTGCCCACCGCGTCCATGCCCGAGGCGCAGAGGCGGTTCAGGGTCACGCCGGGGATGGTTTCCGGCAGGCCGGCCAGCAGCAGCGCCATGCGCGCCACGTTGCGGTTGTCCTCGCCGGCCTGGTTGGCGCAGCCAAGGAAGACCTCGTCCAGCTGGTCCCATTTGACCTGGGGGTTGCGCTCCACCAGGGCCTTGATCGGGATGGCGGCCAGGTCGTCGGCACGTACCGGCGCCAGGCCGCCGCCGAAGCGACCGATGGGCGTGCGGATGGCGTCGCAGATGTAGACCTCGCGGCTCATTCCTCACCCCCTTGTTGGCCGTGGGCAGCGGCGGTGCGGGCTTCCAGGGCGCGCAGCGCGGTCAGCTCGACTTCGTTCGGGGCCGCGGTCTCGGTCACGTCCGCAGCGAAGCGGATGGCCCAGCCGGTGTTCTCGACCACCTGCTCGCGGGTCACGCCCGGGTGCAGCGAGGTGACGATGAATTCGTTGGTGCCGGCTTCCGGTTCCATGATGCAGAGGTCGGTGATGATCGCCACCGGGCCCTTGCCGGGCAGGCCCAGCTGCTGGCGGTGGTCGCCGCCTTCGCCATGGCCGACCGAGGTGATGAAGGCCAGCTTGTCGACGAAGGTGCGGTGGGACTGCTTGAGGATGATCAGCACTTCCTTGGCGGAACCGGCGATTTCCGGTGCACCGCCGGCGCCCGGCAGGCGCACTTTCGGGCTGTTGTAGTCGCCGATCACAGTGGTGTTGATGTTGCCGAAGCGGTCCACCTGGGCGGCGCCGAGGAAGCCGACGTCGATGCGCCCGCCCTGCAGCCAGTAGCGGAAGATCTCACCGGTGGGCACCACGGTGTCGGCGGTTTCGGCCAGTTCGCCATCGCCGATGGACAGCGGCAGCACGCTGGGCTTGGCGCCGATGGGGCCGGATTCGTAGATCAGCACCACGTCCGGGGACGAGGTCAGGCGCGCCAGGTTGGCGGCCTTGGACGGCAGGCCGATGCCGACGAAGCAGACGGCGCCGTTCTTCAGGCGACGGGCAGCCGCCACGGTCATCATTTCATTGGTGCTGTAGTCACGGGTGGATTGAGCGCTCATCACTTGGCCTCCGCAATTTTCTGCTGGAACTGGGCGAAATCGGCAGTGCCGAGGATGTATTCGTCGATCCAGGCAGTGAAGGTTTCGCGGTCGCGGGCGATCGGGTCCCAGGCCTGGTAGAAGCGGTTGTCGCGCTCGTAGTAGCCGTGGGCGTAGGACGGATGGGCGCCGCCGGGGACATGGCAGACGGCGGTCAGGGCCCAGGTGGGCAGGACGCAGGCGTTCATCGGCGCGTTCAGGTCGTCGACTATCTCTTCCACGGTGACGATGCAGCGCTTGGCCGCCAGGGCCGCTTCCTTCTGTACGCCGAGGATGCCCCAGAGCAGCACGTTGCCCTTGCGGTCGGCCTTCTGCGCATGGATCACGGTGACGTCCGGGCGCACCGAGGGCACCGCCGCCAGTTGCTCGCCGGTGAAGGGGCACTGGATGAACTTGATGTTCGGGTTGACCTTCGGCAGGTCGGAACCGGCGTAGGCACGCAGCACGGCGAACGGCAGGCCCGAGGCGCCGGCGACGTAGGAGTTGGCCAGGTCGGCATGGCTGTGCTCGTCGATTTCCAGGGCGTTCGGCCACTGCTTCTCCACCGCGTCACGCAGGCGGTGCAGCGAGCCCACGCCGGGGTTGCCACCCCAGGAGAAGGTCAGCTTGCGCGCGCAGCCGGCACCGATCAGCAGGTCGTAGACCAGATCGGGGGTCATGCGTACCAGGTGCAGGTCTTTCTTGCCCTGGCGAATGATCTCGTGGGACGCGGCAGTGGGAATCAGGTGGGTGAAGCCTTCGAGGGCTACTTTGTCGCCGTCGTTGATGAAACGCTCGACGGCTTCGCGGAGGGAAATGATTTCAGCCATGGTCGATCTCGTGTTGTTATCCAGGGCGTTGGGAGCGCCGGGTGAGGAAAAAGTAACCCTGCCCCACCCCCGAAACAATCCGATAATCGACTATTCGTGCGGTTATCGAACAGATGTATACCTTGCTACCGATTGTCCCTCTCTCTGCTCAGGTCCTGCTGTTCCTGTGGGGGCGAGTTCATTCGCTGAGCAGGCCGAAGGCCTGCCCTACGGAGCCTCCCTGGGGCAGCTGCGCTGCCCTTAGCGAATGAATTCGCCCCCACAAGCAAGAGCAGAGCGCCCCCTATTCACACCTTCTCCATCACGCCGGCCATCCGCTGCGCCAGGGCCCGCTGGTCCGCCAGGCGCTGATTGATGCGCTCGACGATCTCCACCCGTGCCGCCGCCCCGGCACGCATCTCGTCCATGGCGTCCAGCGCCGCGTTGGACTTCTCCAGCCCTGCGCGGGTGGAGCCGCCGACATGCTCCATGCCCGCCCGCGCATCGAGGGCGGCCTTCTGCAGCCCTTCGGCGATCAGGCGGATCTGCCCGCTGGACTCGTTGGCCCGCAGCGACAGGTTGCGCACCTCGTCCGCCACCACGGCGAAGCCGCGCCCGTGGGCGCCGGCACGTGCCGCCTCGATGGCGGCGTTGAGCGCCAGCAGGTTGGTCTGCTTGGCGATGTCCTGGATGCTGCCGACTATGGCGCCGATACGCACGGACTGGCTGCCCAGCTCGTTGAACACCTGGCCGATGTGCGCCATGTAGGCGTCCAGTTCGGCGATGGCGCCCGCGGTGGCCCGCATGCTCTCGGCGCCGAGCTGGACCTTCTCGCTGGAAGAGCGGGCCAACTGGTTGGCGTATTGCATGTCCGCCTCGCACTGCAGGATGGCATCGAGCAGTTCGGCCAGGGGGCCTTGCAGCTGGACGGCAGGGGCAGTGCGCGCGGGTTCCGCTACGGTTGCGCTGACCGCCTGGACCACCGGCGTCGGCACCGGCACCTCCACGCGCACCTCGACCAGCCTGGGCGGCTGCAGGTGGTACAGCAGGCCGCCGGCGGCGATGCCGAGCAACGACAGGACCAGCAGCCAGGCGTTGTCCAGATAGAAGGCGATCAAGCAGAACAGGCCGCCACTGCCGAGCAGCAACGCGGCCGCGCATTCGCGGGACATGGAAGGAGACTCCATTTGACGTCGATCGGAAAAAAATTCTGTAGGGGCGAATTCATTCGCCAAGGGCAACGCAGTTGCCCCCTCTGGGCCTGAACAGGGCAGGCCTCCGGCCCGCCTGGCGATTGAAATCGCCCCTACAGGTAAAGCAGGCCGTGCCCATGGCGGGCAACGGCGCTCGGAACTAGAACAGCGTCCAGGTGTAGGACAGGATCAGGCGGTTCTCGTCGATGTCGGTGCGGTAGTTGGAGCGCGCGGTGACATTGCGCACGCGCACGCCCAGGCCCTTGAGGGCGCCGCTCTGGAAGGCGTAGCCGATATCCAGGTCGCGCTCCCAGTCCTTGCCCTCGAAGCCCTGGCCGGTGTCCACGTTGTCGCCGGTGATGTAGCGGGTGCTGGCTACCAGGCCGGGGATGCCGAGGGCAGCGAAGTCGTAGTCGTAGCGGACCTGCCAGGAACGCTCGTCGGCGAAGGCGAACTCGTAGGTGGGTACCTCGTTGCCCAGCGGGCTGACGTTGGCGAAGACGCGCGGGAAGGAGCTGTCGCCGTAGATGGCCTGGTAGCCGATGAAGAAGGTATGGCCGCCGCGCTTGGCCGAGAGCAGGGAATAGAAAGCCTGGTTGTCGATCTCGCCGATCAGCTGCTTGCCGTCCTCGCTGGAGTCGAAGTAGCCGATATTGGCGCCCAGCACCCAGTTGCCCATCGGCTCGCTGTGCTTGAGGCCGAAGAAGCGCTGGTCGTAGATGTCCTCCAGCTGCGCGTACCAGGCACTCAGGGTGGTGCGGTTGGCGTTGAAGGCATAGTCGCCGCCGGCGTAGTTGAAGGCGTCCGCCGAGGCCTGGCGCTGCGGCAGGTGGCCGAGCATGGCCTGGATCCTGTCGTCGCCGGCCTCGTTGCGCAGGCTGGTGCTGTTCAGGTGGCCGGCCTGCAGGGTGAGGCCGGCGATTTCGCCGGAGGTGAGGCTGGCGCCCTGGTAGCTGGGCGGCAGCAGGCGGATATCGCTGAACACCAGCACCGGCAGGTTGGGTTGCAGCTCGCCGACTTTCAGCTCGGTCTTCGACACGCGCATCTTGCCGGCCACGCCCAGGCGGCTGTAGTCGTCGGCGGCTTCGCCGTCTTCCTGCACCGGCAGCAGGCCGGTGTTCACCCGGTCGGGGCTGCTGTCGAGCTTGATGCCGAGGGTGCCGATGGCGTCGATGCCGAAGCCCACCGGGCCGGGCGTGTAGCCGGACTTGAAGTTGAGGATGAAGCCCTGGGCCCATTCCTCGGCCCTGGACTGCTTGTTCGGGCCGACGATGTCGGAGAAGTCGCGGCTGAAGTAGTAGTTGCGCGCCTGCAGGGTGGCGGTGGAGCCGGCGATGAAGCCCGACTCGGCGGCCTGGACCAGGCCGGCGCCCACGCCGGCGGAAAGCAGTACACACAGCTTGCTCGTGTTGTTGGTCATGACGTCACTCTTGTTTTTATTGGGAAAAAACTCCCCCCGCGGGCCCTCTGACGGGGCTCGGCACGCAAACGGGGGAAAGGATGGCGCCGGCCGCGAACAGCTCTCGCGGTCGGCCCGGCGCCGGGCTCGTTCAGGGGTTGGGTTCCAGTACCTCCTCCTGTTCCGGAGTTGCCTCGGGTGCGCGGCGCGCAGTCAGCAGCAGATGGGCGACGATGCCGAAGATCAGCCCCCAGAACGCCGCCGACAGCCCGAGGAAGGACATGCCCGACGCGGTGACCAGGAAGGTGATCAGGGCCGCCTCGCGGTCCTCGGGGACCGCCATGGAACCGGCCAGGGCGCCGGCGATGGCGCCGAACAGCGCCAGCCCCGCCAGCGCGGCGATCAGCTCCTTGGGCAGCGCGGTGAAGATCGATACCAGGGTGGCGCCGAAGATGCCCAGCAGCAGGTAGAACAGCCCGCCCACCACGCCGGAGACGTAGCGTTTGGCCGGGTCTTCATGGGCCTCGCGGCCGGTGCAGATGGCCGCGGTGATGGCCGCCAGGGTCAGGCCATGGCAGCCAAAGGGCGCCAGCAACAGGCTGCCCAGGCCGCTGGCGGAGATGATCGGACTGGCCGGTGTCGGGTAGCCGGCATTGCGCAGCACCGCCACGCCGGGGACGAACTGGCCGGTCAGGGCCACCATCACCAGCGGCAGGGCGATGTTGAACAGGCCATGCCAGGTGAATTCCGGCGTCACCCATTCCGGGGTGGCGAAGCCGATCACCAGGGCCGCGGCATTGAGCTGCCCGCTACCGGCGGCGATGGCGCAGCCCACCAGCAGCACCGCCATTACCGCGTAGCGCGGCGACAGGCGCCGCACCAGCAGGTAGGTGAGGAACATGGCCATCACCATCAGCGGTTCATCCTTGAGGGAGGTGAACAGCCGGGTGCCGAAGCTGAACAGGATGCCTGCCAGCATGGCCGCCGAGATCGCCGCCGGCAGCTTGCCGACGATACGGTCGAAGGCGCCGGACAGGCCCACCAGCAGGATGATGGCGTTGGCCATCACATAGGCCCCCACCGCCTCGCCGGCACCGATGCCCGGCAGCATGGACACCAGCAGCGCCGAGCCCGGCGCCGACCAGGCGATGATCACCGGCACCCGGTAGCGCAGGCTGAGGACGATCCCCAGCACCCCGCTGCCGATGGAGATCGCCCAGACCCAGGAGGACAGCAGCTCGGCCGGCATGCCGCCGCTCTCCGCCGCCTGGAACACGATCACCAGGGGACCGGCGTAGGAAATCATGGTGGCGATGAACCCCGCCACCACGGCGGACAATGAACAGTCCTTGAACAAGCTGCGCATGCTGCCTCCAGGCCAGTGTCGCGAACGGGATCAGCCCTGTGCGGCGGTCACCAGGGGCGCCGCCTTGGGTTGGCGCTGGTGGACGAAGCACATGGCCAGGGCGGCGATGGCACCCGGGATGGCGAAGGCCATGAAGTTGAGCTGCAGCGGCAGGTTGATGCCCAGCAGCGCGCCACCCAGCAGCGGCCCGACAATGGCGCCATTGCGGCCGATGCCGGAGGCCCAGCCCAGGCCCGTGGAGCGGAACGCCAGGCCGTAGAACTGCGCGGCGGTGGCATAAAGCAGGATCTGCGTGCCGATGGTGGTGGCGCCGGCGATGCCGATCAGCAGGTAGAGCACCGGTGTCGGGCTCTTGAAGCCCAGCAGGCTGATGGACAGCGCTGCGACTACGAAGAAGGCCACCACTACCTTTGGCAGGTTGAAGCGATCCCCCAGGAAGCCACCGGCGATGGCGCCGAACATGCCGCCGAAGTTCAGGGCGAGCAGGAAGGACAGGCTGGAACCCAGGCTGTAGCCGGCGTTGGCCATCAGTTTCGGCAACCAGGAGCTGAGCGCGTAGACCATCAGCAGGCAGCAGAAGAAGGCCACCCAGATCATCAGGGTGCGCAGGCCACGACCTTCGCGGAACAGCTCCAGCACCGGGGTGCCCTGCACCTTCACCTCGCTCAGCACCAGTTCATCCCGGTCACCGATGCCGGCCTGCGGGTCGAGGCGCTTGAGGATGGCACGGGCCTGGTCGACACGGCCCTGGCGCAGCAGGAAGCCGACGGACTCCGGCAGGTACCAGAGGATCAGCGGCAGCAGCAGGAGCGGCAGCAGCGCGGCGAAGAACATGGCTTCCCAGCCGAAGCGCGGCAGCATGTAGATGCCGACACCGGCCGAGAGCATGCCGCCCAGGGAATAGCCGCTGAACATGATGGCGACCAGTGTGCTGCGCAGTTTCTTCGGCGCGTACTCGTTCATCAGCGCCACCACGTTGGGCATCAGCCCGCCGATGCCCAGGCCCGCCATGAAGCGGCAAATCCCGAACTCGGTCGGGGTGCTGGCGAAGCCGTTGAGGACGGTGAAACCGGAGAAGAGCACGAAGCAGATGGCGATCCCCTTCTTGCGGCCGATCTTGTCGGCCAGGGAACCGAACACCAGCGCGCCGAACATCATGCCGAACAGCGCATAGCTGCCCAGGGCGCCGGCCTGTAGCGGGGTCAGGCCCCATTCTTTCATCAGTACCGGTAGGACCACGCCGTAGATGAACAGGTCGTAGCCGTCGAAGATGAGCAGGAGCGCGCACCAGCACATCACCATCCAGTGGAAGGGCGTGAAGCGCGCATTGTCGATGATCTCGTGTACGTCGAGTTTTCGCATGGCGTTGGTCTCTTTTGTTGTTTTTGTGCAGTAACCGCATGGACGGGCGCGTGACGGTGCCCGGCCGGTGATGCTCTTGCTCTGGCTGTGATGGGTATCGCTTCGCTCAACCCATCCTACAAACGCACCGGGGCCCCGTAGGATGGGTTGAGCCTGCGATACCCATCGTCGCAGCGTTGATCTTCAACCCAGGTCACCGCCACCCACCGGCAGGGTCACGCCGGTGATGTAGGAGGCTTCGTCGGAGGCGAGGAAGAGGATCGCCCCCACCTGCTCGTCGATGGTGCCGTAGCGTTTCATCAGGCTGCTGTCGACCGTCTGGTCGACGATCTGCTGGTACCAGACCTTTTCCTGTTCGCTCTGCTGCGCCGTGTTGCGCGGGATGCGCCGCGGCGGTGCCTCGGTGCCGCCGGGAGCGGTGGCGTTGACGCGGATGCCACGGCCGGCGTTCTCGAAGGCCAGGCAGGCGGTCAGGGCATTCACCCCGCCCTTGGCGGCGCCGTAGGGCACACGGTTCACCCCACGGGTGGCGATGGAGGACACGTTGACGATGGCGCCCGCGCCCTGCTCCAGCATGTAGGGCAGCGCGGCGTGGCAGCACCAGAGCGTCGGGAACAGCGAACGGCGCACCTCGGCCTCGATCTCGTGCCCCTGGTAATGCTCGTAGGGCTTGGCCCAGATGGTTCCGCCCACGTTGTTGATGAGGATGTCCAGCCGGCCGAAGCGTTCCACCGCGGCGGCGGCCACGCGATGGCACTCGGCGAAGCTTTCGAGGTCGGCGGTCAGGGCCAGCAGCTCAACGCCGGCGCCCAGTTCGTCCTGCAGCTCGAAGACCAGCTCGGAGCGGTCCACGGCAACCACCCGTGCCCCCTCCTCCGCCAGCCGCTCGGCCACCCGGCGGCCGATACCCTGGGCCGCGCCGGTGACCAGCGCGACCT
>NZ_JBHSOU010000070.1:0-72251 GCF_042656385.1 Pseudomonas sp. GCM10022186 | reverse complement strand
CCCACCTCCGTGTGGCGGCACTCCCCTCTCCCCCGGCCCCTCTCCCACGCGTGGGAGAGGGGGGATTCAGGCCGCGCTGGCGGCGAACTTCTCGTAGTAGAAGTTGGCCGGCGCGATGCCCTGGTCGCGGATGAACTGGTTCACCGATTCCACCATGGGCGGCGGGCCGCAGAGGTAGACATCCACATCGCCGTCGTTGAGGTGCGCAGGCTCGATGTGGTGGGTCACGTAGCCCTTCTGCGGGTAGCTGCTCTCGGGGCTGGACACGCAAGCGCTGTAGGTGAAGTTGGGAATGCGCGCGGCGAAGGCTTCCAGCTTGTCCATCTCCACCAGGTCATGGTCGTGGGTCACGCCGTAGATCAGGTGCAGCGGGTGCTCGCTGCCCTCTTCGGCGATCTTCTCCAGCATCGCGGTGAAGGGCGCCAGGCCCGTGCCGCCGGCCAGCAGCAGCAGCGGACGGCGGATGTCGCGCAGGTAGAAGCTGCCCAGCGGGCCGGCCAGGGACATGCTGTCGCCGGCCTTGGCGAGGCCGGTGAGGAAGCTGCTCATCAGGCCGCCCGGCACGTTGCGGATCAGGAAGCTGACCTCGCCGTCCTTCTGCAGGGAGCTGAAGGAGTAGGCGCGGGTCTGCTCGCTGCCCGGCACCCTGAGGTTGACGTACTGGCCCGGCAGGAAGGCCAGCTTGCTCAAGGACTCGCCCTTGATGGACAGCGAGATGGTGCTGTCGGACAGCTGGCGGACTTCGCTGATGGCGGCTTCATAGCTGGCCTGCTGGGTCTTGCAGACGTCGGAGGACGCCGGCACCCGCACCACGCAGTCGCTCTCGGCGCGCATCTGGCAGGTGAGCACGTAGCCCTGGGCAGCCTCTTCCTCGCTCAGCGCATCCTCGATGTAGTCCTGGCCCATGTCGTAGCGGCCGGCCTCGGCGAAGCACTTGCAGGTGCCGCAGGCGCCGTCGCGGCAGTCCAGCGGGATGTTGATGCCCTGGCGATAGGCCGCGTCGGCCACGGTTTCGCTGGGGTTGGCGTCGATGAAACGGGTGACGCCGTCTTCGAAAGTCAGTGCGATCTTGTGGGACATGGCGCTCACCCTAGATGTGGTAGATGTCGATGACTTGACGCACGTAGTCATTCTTCAGGACCACCTTCTTCGCCTTGATCAGCGGGCTCTCGCCACGCACATCGAGGGTGTAGAAGCTGGTGCCGAAGTAGCTGTCCACGGTCTTGTAGCGGAAGCTCAGGGTGTGCCAGTTGAAGCGCACCTGACACAGGCCATCGGCCACTTCGAGGACCTCGATATTGCTGATGTTGTGGGAGGTGCGGGTGTCCGGCATGGTCGCGCTGGAACGCTCGGTCTTGATGCGAAACACGCGGTCTTCCAGGCCGCCACGGTTGCCGTACCAGATCAGCGAGATTTCGGTCTGCGGATCTTCGGTCAGCTCGTCGCGGTCGTCCCAGGACGGCATCCAGAAGCTGGCGTCGCTGGCGTACAGTTCCAGCCAGTTGTCCCAGTCCTTGTCGTCCAGGTAGCGCGCCTCGCGGTAGAGGAAGTCGCGCACGGCGTCGTAAGAGATGCTCATTGCACAGCCTCCACGGGGATCAGTTGCTGCTCGGCCGCGGCGGCCTTGAGCATGGTTTCCTGCCAGTACTTGTGCTGCAGCACGAACAGGCCTTCGTCCTCGGTGCGCACGCCGGACAGCAGCGGATGCAGGTCGATTTCCCTGGCGGCCTCGTCGGCGCCCTCCACCCAGTGCTCGGCGCCGCGGGACATGTCGTTCCAGCCACGACTGCCCTGGTAGCCCAGCTGGCAGGAACGGAACTCTTCCAGGTCGTCCGGGGTGGCCATGCCGCTGACGTTGAAGAAGTCCTCGTACTGGCGGATGCGCTTGGCGCGGGCTTCCGCACTCTCACCTTTCGGTGCGATGCAGTAGATGGTGATCTCGGTCTGGTTGACCGAGATCGGCCGGGCGATGCGGATCTGCGAGCTGAACTGGTCCATCAGGTAGACGTTCGGGTACAGGCAGAGGTTGCGCGAGTTCTGGATCATCCAGTCGGCGCGGGCCTGGCCGAAGTCCTGGGCCAGTTCGTCGCGGCGCTCGTAGAGCGGACGGTCCTCGGGATTCGCCCAGCGGGTCCAGAGCAGCAGGTGGCCATGGTCGAAGGAGTAGAAGCCGCCGCCGTTCTTGGCCCAGCTGCCGGCGCTCATGGTCTTGATCTCTTCGCCGGCCTCGCGCTGCTTGCGCTGGTTCTGAGTAGCCGCGTAGTTCCAGTGCACGGAGCTGACGTGGTAGCCGTCGGCGCCGTTCTCGGCGGTCAGCTTCCAGTTGCCCTCATAGATATAGCTGGAGGAACCGCGCAGCACTTCCAGGCCCTCGGGGGACTGGTCGACGATCATGTCGATGATCTTCGCGGACTCGCCCAGGTGCTCCACCAGGGGCTTCACATCGGGATTCAGGCTGCCGAAGAGGAAGCCGCGATAGGACTCGAAACGGGCGACCCTGGTCAGGTCGTGGGAGCCTTCGCAATTGAAGCTGGACGGATAGCCGGCCTCGGCCGGGTCCTTGACCTTCAGCAGCTTGCCGGAGTTGTTGAAGGTCCAGCCGTGGAAGGGGCAAGTATAGGAGGAACGATTGCCGCTCTTGTGCCGGCACAGCTGTGCGCCACGGTGGCTGCAGGCGTTGAGAAAGGCATTCAGCTCACCATCCTTGTTGCGCGCGATGAAGATCGGCTGGCGCCCCATGTTGAGGGTGAGGTAGTCGTTCTTTTCGGGAATCTGGCTCTCGTGGGCGAGATAGATCCAGTTGCCTTCGAAGATGTGCTTCATCTCCAGTTCGAACAGACGCGGGTCGGTGAACATCTCCCGCTTGCAGCGGTAGATGCCCTTCTCCTTGTCTTCTTCAAGCAGGGAATGCAGAAAGTCGAATCCCAGGGACATGGCCAGGGCCTCCGTTGTTATTGTTCAGGCCAGGTCAGGTTAGGGATGTGGGGGAAACGGCAATATCCGCTTTTTGCAGACCGCTATCCGTTTTGTGCAGGGTGGTGGAAGCTGTAACAAATGGCTGGGGGTCGACGAACACTTGTAGGGGCGAATTCGCCCCCGGGAGAGAGGCCGGGTCAGAGCCCCCGCCGCTTCAGGGTGTCGGAAGGCAGCTCGCCGAACTGGGCCTTGTAGCTCTCGGAGAAGCGCCCCAGGTGCAGGAAGCCGTAGTCCAGGGCCAGCTCGGTGACATTGCGCACGTTGCAGCTGGGGTCGGCCAGGCAGGCGCGGATGCGTTCCAGCTTCTTCTGGCGGATGTAGTGCTTGGGCGTGGTGCCCAGGTGGCGCTCGAACAGCGCATAGAGGGAGCGCAGGCTCATGCTGGCCTGGCGGGCCAGGAATTCGCTGCTGATGTCCTGCTTCAGGTTGTGCTCGATGTAGGCCAGGATGCGGTCGAAGGATGCCTCCTGGCAGCCCAGGCTCTCGCGGCTGACATTGGTCTTCATCAGGGTGAGCATCTTGCTCGCGACGATCTGCGCGTAATGCTCCTGCACCCGCAGCAGCGGATCGCTGGCCTCGGCCTCCTGGCAGACCATGGCCAGCAGGTTGACGAAGCCCTCCAGCTCGGCGAGCTGGTAGTTGTTCTGCAGGAAACGCACGCCAGCGCTCGGGCGGTGCCAGCGCTGTTCGTCGCAGATACCTTCCAGCAGCGTGGTCGGCATCTTCAGGATGAATTTCTCGCAATCGTCCGAATAGGTCAGGTCCACCGGGTCGTCGGGGTTGATCAGCAGCAGCTCGCCGGGCGCCAGGTAGTGCTCCTGCTTGTGGCCGCGCCACAGGCAATGGCCACTGAGGAGTATCTGCAGGTGGTAGATGGTTTCCAGTGCCGGCGAGGTGACCCGGACGGCGCCACCGTAGCTGATGCGGCAGAGGTCGAGGTTGGCGAACTTGCGATGGTTGAGGCTGGCCTGGGGATGGCCGGCGGCGGGCAGCCGGATGCAGTGCGACCCGACATGCTGGTTCACATACCCGGACACGGCGTAGGGGTCCGCACGCTCGAACACCCTACTGCGCTCACTCAGCAGGCGACTATCCATCAACAGGCACTCTTGTCGTTGTTGTACGCCGCGGGCGTCATGCCGGTTGGCAAGCGCCCGCGATCTTCATTCACGGGATTCTATGTGAGCCGTTACCTCAGCGCCTCGGGTGGAGATAAACGGTTACGAATCGGCTGCTGACGCTCAGGTAGCGTCCGCGTGACTGACCAGCCCCTTGATGATCACCGCCGTCGTGGCGATGGCGGCAGGCACCACCAGCGCCGTCAGCACTTGCTCGAAATTCCAGCCCAGGCCCAGCAGGGTCGCACCGATCCAGGCGCCGAGGATGGCGCCGAAACGGCCGATGCCGAGCATCCAGGAAACCCCGGTGGCGCGGCCCTGGGTCGGGTAGAAGCGCGCGGCCAGGGAGGGCATGGCCGATTGCGCGCCGTTGACGCACATGCCGGCCAGCAGCACCAGGGTGGCCAGCAGGGTCACCTCGCCCAGGCTCTGGCCCACACACCAGGCGAAGACGCCGGCCAGCAGGTAGAAGATGCCGATCACCTTGTGCGGGTTGAAACGGTCCATGGCCCAGCCCACGCCCACGGCGCTGAGCACGCCGCCGAACTGGAACAGCGCGCCGATGAAGGCGGCCTGCTCCAGGCTGGCGCCGCTGTCGCGCATCAGGGTGGGCAGCCAGCTGGTGAGCAGGTAGACGATCACCAGGCCCATGAAATAGGTCAGCCAGAGCAACAGGGTGCCGGCGCTGTAGGTGCCGGAGAAGATCACCTGGAACACGTTGCGGCTCTGCACGGTTTTCTGCTCCGGCACGCTGAAGCCGGAAGCCACGGCCACCTCGCCGGGGGCGATGGGCGCGAGCACCTGGCGCACCTTGTCCGCGCCCTTGTTGCGCACCACCAGGAAGCGCGCCGACTCCGGCAGCCAGAGCAGCAGCACCACAGCCAGCGCGAGGGGCAACAGGCCGCCGAGCAGCAGCAGGCTGTGCCAGCCGAAGGCCGGGATCATCTTTGCTGAAACGAAGCCGCCGGAGGCCATGCCGAGGTTGAAGCCACAGAACATGCTGGTCACCAGCAGCGACTTGAGACGTTCGGGGGTGTACTCGGAAAGCAGCGTGGTGGCGTTGGGCATGGCGG
This sequence comes from Pseudomonas sp. GCM10022186, assembly GCF_042656385.1. Lineage (NCBI taxonomy): Bacteria > Pseudomonadati > Pseudomonadota > Gammaproteobacteria > Pseudomonadales > Pseudomonadaceae > Pseudomonas > Pseudomonas sp. GCM10022186. The sequence goes on along the minus strand of NZ_JBHSOU010000070.1, from coordinate 67,084 downwards.
CTCCCAGGCCCAGGCCGGTGAGGAAGCGCAGCACCAGCAGTTGTTCGAGGTTGGCGCTGAAGGCGGAGATCAGGCTGAACAGCCCGAACAGGAACACCGCGGTCACCAGTACGCCCTTGCGACCGAAGCGATCGGCCATGGGGCCGGAGCCCAGGGCGCCGAAGACCATGCCGATCAGTGCGGCACTCATCACCGGGCCGAGGCTGGCGCGGTCGATGCCCCAGTCCTGGGTCAGCGCCGGGGCGATGAAGCCCATGGCGGCGGTATCCAGGCCGTCGAGGAAGACGATGAGGAAGCACAGCAGCACGATGCGCCACTGGTAGGCGGAAAGCGGCTGGGCGTTGATGAAGGCTTGAACGTCGAGCGTGCCGGTGGACGGCAGGTGGGCTGGGCTGGTCATGCAAGATTCCTGCTATGGGCCCTCCTCCGCATGCGGGCCGTTCTCTGCGGCCTCTGGCGGGGAAGACTTTGACTGGACAGGAATGAGGGCTTGCCCGGCGCAACAGGCTAATGCCGGAGCTGACTCTCATTGTTGTTATGGGCCGCGCTGGCTGGTGGCACGGCTGTGCAGACCTTACGAAGAGACGACAGGCGGTTCAATTCGATAATCGGCAAAGCGTTCGATAGTCGAACGCTTTGCTGGCGGCAGGAGGGAGACCTTGCAGGGGCGAATTCATTTGCCAAGCAGGCGAAGGTCTGCCCTGTGGCCGAGCAGGGGGCAGCTGCGCCGCCCTTGGCGAATGAATTCGCCCCTACGGAAAAGACGCGGGCGGCGGACCTAGTGAAACAACCGCGTGCTCAGCTCCTTGCTCGCCTCCAGCAGGGCCGGCAGGAAGCGGGTTTCCAGCTCCTGGCGGCTGACTCGGCCGACGTGGGTGCCGACGTTCAGCGCGGCCAGCACCTGGCCGGCGGAGTCGCGCACCGGCACGGCCACCGAGCGCAGGCCCATTTCCAGCTCCTGGTCGATGATCACCCAGCCCTGGCGACGGATCTCCTCGATGCTGGCGCGCAGGCCGTCGACGGTATGCACGGTGCGGCTGGTCTTCACCTGCAGGTCAGCGTGCTCCAGGTAGTCGTCCAGGGCGGCATCGTCCAGGGCCGCCAGGAGGATGCGCCCCATGGAGGTGCAATAGGCCGGCAGCCGGCTGCCGACGCTGAGATCTACCGAGATCAGGCGGTTGGGCGTGGCCGAACGGGCGATGTAGAGGATCTCGTCGCCCTCCAGGGTGGCCATGGAGCAGGCCTCGTGGAGCTGGTCGCTCAAGCGGTCGAGGATCGGCTGGGCGGTGACCGCCAGCGGAGTCGAGGACAGATAGGCGTGGCCCAGGGTCAGTACCTTGGGCAGCAGCGAGTAGGTGCGACCGTCGGTGGTGACGTAGCCCAGCTTCATCAGGGTGTGCAGGCAGCGGCGCACGGCGGCGCGGGGAATCTCGGTACGGTGGCTGATCTGGGCGATGGTCAGGTGGCGCTTGCGCTCCTGGAACGCATGGATCACCGCCAGGCCCCGGGCCAGGGAGGTCATGAAATTGGGGTCCCCAGTGAAGGCTTCGATGCGCTTGGCCGGCGAGGCGATGATCGGTGGGGCCAGGGGTGGCAGGGGGGCACGCAGTTCTTCGGTCATTCTTGTTGTCCTTGGTGGATCGCAGTCAGGGCAAACTCGGCCGATTATCGAACCAAAGTTCGATAATCGCAATTGACCCTGCCGTCCTCGACTCGTACTTTGCCCCCGCCAACCGGCGCCCCGGTTTGATCAGGTACCTCGGCGCCCGGCAACGGCTTCGCTCAAGAGGCGCAGCCGGATTTCCCTCCCCCCGGCAGAAGCCATCACCCCGGCCCGCCATGTGGGGGCGAATTCATTCGCCATGGGCGGCGCAGCTGCCCCTGAAATGTCTCAGGGCAGACCTGCGGTCTGCTTAGCGGTTGAAATCGCCCCCACGACTCCCAAGCCCTACAGCAACTTGCAGGCTTCGTCGAACTCCAGCCGCGGAGAACGCGGATGCAGCCTGGACGGGTCGCCATAGCCCAGGTTGCAGAGGAAGTTGGTCTTCACATGGCTGTCCGGGAAGTGCTCCAGCTGGAAGGCATCGCCCTGGCCGTCGGCCGGGAAGAACTCATGGTCGACCAGCGCGTTGTCGAAGCCGGACATGGGCCCGCAGTCCAGTCCGAGCGCCCGGGCCGCGATCATGAAGTAGGCACCCTGCAGCGAGCTGTTGCGCCGCGCCGTGATGCCCGCCAGCTCCGGGGTATCGGCGAACCAGCCGCGGGCGTCGGTATGCGGGTAGAGCTTGGGCAGCTGTTCGTAGAACTTCACGTCGTAGGCGATGATGGCCGTGACCGGCGCCGCCATGGTCTTGTCCACGTTGCCGGGTGCCAGCGCGGGCAGGAGCCGGCGCTTGGCCTCCTCCGTACGCAGGAAGAGGATGCGCGCCGGACAACAGTTGGCGCTGGTGGGGCCCCACTTCATCAGGTCGTAGAGCTGGCGCAGGGTATCGTCGCTGACCGGTTTTTCCAGCCAGCCACTGTAGGTCCGTGCCTGGCGGAACAGCAGGTCCATGCCTTCCTCGCTCAATCGTTTGCTCATCATCGCCTCCTCCTGCCAGTGTGGGTCGCACGGTCGTGCGGATGCCCCATAGAGGATAGCCAGCGCGACAGCCGCGTCGGGTACTAGACCAGCAATCCGAGAAAGCCGCTGATCGTGACGAAGGCCAGAACCGTACAGACCACCAGCGCCGCGGCACAGCGGCCTTCCAGCCCGAAGCGCTGACCGAGGATGGGGTAGATGCTCATCATCGGCGCACAGGCGAAGAGCACCCCGGCCACCCGCAGTGTCGGCTCCACCGGCGGCAGCAGTTGAAAGCTCAGCCATACCGCCAGCGGATGCAGCAGCAGCTTGCCGATACTGAGCTGCGCCACATCCTTCACCAGCCCGCCGGCCCTGAGGCCATAAAGGCTGGCGCCTATGACGAAGAGCGCAACCGGCGCCGAAGCCGCGGCCAGCATTTCCACCACCCTGGCTGGTACGGCCGGCAGGCGAACCTCGAGCAGGGCCAGTGCCAGGCCGATGCTGATGGCGATGATCACCGGGTTGCGCAGCAGTCGCACGAAGGTATCCAGCAAGGCCGCGCGCAGGCCTCCGCCGTTCTGCCGGCCCAGTTCGGCGATGGCCAGGGCCAGGGGAATCATCAGCAGGTTCTCCACCAGCATCCCGAGGGCCAAGGCCACCGCTGCCGGGGAGCCCAGCACCATGGCCACTATCGGGTAGCCGACGAAGCCACTGTTGGAGACCGACATGCCCAGGCCGCTCAGCGCGCTGCCACTGAGGCTGTCCTTGCGTACCAGGCGGGAGAGCAGGAAACCGCCCCAGAACACCACCTGGGACCCCATGCCATAGGCCAGCAGGTAGGTGGCGTCGAACACTTCGTCCAGGGGCTTTTCCAGCAGCGCACGTATCACCAGGGCCGGCAGGGCGAAGGTGATCACGAACCTGCCGAGGCCGAGGACCTGTTCCGGGCCCACCAACCGCCCGCGGGCGGACAGGAAGCCAATGCCGATCAGGATGAAGATCGGCGCAGTAATGCCAAGTATCTGGAGCATCTAGGGTTCTTCAGTGATCAGTCGCCATGGCCCGGCTGCAGCGGTTTCAACTGCTGCAACCGGCTGCGGGTACGGGAGAAGTCCATATGGGGTTTGCCCCGGCACAGGTCGTCCAGGCTGGCCTCGCTGGCCATCAGCAGCCGGGTCCCGGCGTCGTAGGCGATATCGATCAGGTTGACGAAGCGTTGCTGCACGTCGATGCCCTCCTCCCCCAGACAAGGCACGCCGCTGATCGCCAGCCGGCGGAAGCGCCGGCAGAGCCAGAGGAAGTCGGCGCTGGAATGCGGCCGGCGGCACAGTTCGTCGAAGTCCAGCCAGGCGCACTCCCCCTCCATGGCCCGCAGGTTCAGGGGATGGTGGTTGACCGCCACCTCCACATCCCGGTCGACGGCAGCGGTCAGGCCCAGCTGGCGCTCGATCCAGCCCGCGGCGAAGCCCGACTGCGGCCAGCAGTAGTGGCCCCAGGCTTCCAGCTCGCCGCGACGCTGGCGGTAGTCCTCGCCGCCATCCAGGTTCAGCACCTCGAAGCGCTTGTCGATCAGCGCGATGGCGGGCTTGAAGCGTTCGCGGTAGAGCGGGTTCGGGCAGAGGCCTTCAGGGGCGTAATTGGAGGTGCAGACCAGGCCCACGCCCTCCTCCACCAGCACCTTGAGCAGACGCCCGAGCAGGACGGCATCGCCCATGTCGTGGACATGGAATTCATCGAAGCAGAGCAGCCGCGTCTGTGCCGCCAGCTCTTTCGCGGCCAGGGCAAGCGGATCGGGCTGGCCGGCAAAGGCCTGCATGCGTGCCTGCAACTCCTGGAGGAAGGCGTGGAAGTGCACGCGGCGCTTGGCGGATAACGGCGCGGCGGCGAAAAAGGCATCCATGACGAAGCTCTTGCCGCGCCCTACACCGCCCCAGAGATAGAGTCCGGCGGGTAGGCGCCGCAGCCAGCCTTTCCTGCCGGCCAGAAACGACTCCAGCCATTGCCCGAGCCGGGCAACGGCTGTGAGTTGCGCCGTGTCGGCCCGGTAACCACGGGCCTCCAGCAGTCCGTCGAAGTGCCTTTCGATGCGCTGGCCAACGGCTTCGGCCAGCCCATCGAAGGCGGGTTCCCTTTCCTTAGAAGTCAAAGAACACCGTTTCCCCTTCTCCCTGGATACGGATGTCGAAGCGGTAGGCCAGTTGGCCGTCCACCTCGCAGCGGTGCGCCACCAGGGTTTCCCGGCGTTGCGGCTGCTCGATCAGGTTGAGCACCGGATCGACGGCGTTGGCCGCGGCCTCGTCATCGAAATAGATGCGGGTCTGCAGATGGATGTTGATGCCACGGGCGAACAGCGACACGTTGATATGCGGCGCCATGGGCACGCCGGCGGCGCTCTTCACCACGCCCGGCTTGATCGTCTGCAGGGTCCATTCGCCGGCATCGAAGGTGGTGGCGGTGCGGCCGAAACAGTTGAAGGGTTTCTCCAGGTCGAAGGCGCTGTCGTAGACGCCTTCGTGGTTGGCCTGCCAGAACTCCAGGAAGGAATCGCGCACCAGGTGGCCGTTGCCGTCGTAGACGTTGCCCAGCAGCAGGATGTGCTGGCCGGGGGCGTCGGCCTTGGCCATCCGGTTCCAGATTTCCTGGTCGCGGGTCGGGTTGCCGGCGGCCGCCAGGGCCAGGCCGATGTGCACGTAGGGGCCGGCGGTCTGCGAGGGGGTTTCCGGCAGCAGTTCGATAGGCATGCGGGGTTCTCCTCAGCGGTTCTCGAAGTGGGTCTGGCGCTGGCCGCGCAGGACGATGTCGAAGCGGTACGCCAGGCAATCCATGGGATTGGCGTTGCTCATGTCGAGCTTGGCGATCAATGTTTCCACCGCGTCGGGGTTGGCGATGCTCTTGACGATCGGGCACATCGGGATCAGCGGGTCGCCTTCGAAGTACAGCTGGGTGATCAGGCGGGTGGAGATGGACGGCCCGCTGATGGAAAAGTGGATATGCGCCGGGCGCCAGTCGTTGGGGCCATTGCGCCAGGGATAGGGGCCCGGCTTGATGGTGCGGAAGATGTAACGGCCATCGCTGTCGGTGAGGGCGCGGCCGACACCACCGAAGTTCGGGTCCAGCGGAGCCAGGTAGCGGTCATTCTTGTGGCGGTAGCGACCGCCGGCGTTGGCCTGCCACATCTCCACCAGGGTGTGCGGCACCGGCTTGCCGTACTGATCGACGACCCGGCCGGAAACGATGATGCGCTCGCCGATGGGCAACCCACCATTGTTGAAGTTGAGCAGCAGGTCGTTGTCGTGCTGGCCCATCTTCAGGTGGGAGAAGTCCGGGCCGCTGGTCTCGGAAACGGACTGCGGGATGCTCACCAGCGCCTGGCGCGGCGAGCGGGCCACGGAGGTCTTGTAGTCGGGGGTGAAGGCTTTCGGGTGCCAGTTTCGGTCACGAATGACGAAGCGGCTGTTTTCCGCATCGGACATCACGGTTTCCTCTTATTGGATTCATCAGGCGGCCTATCGGTACCAGGGCAGCGGGCCGTGGGTCGCAGTGTCATCCAGCGGAGGCCGGCGGGAAATTGAAATCATGCCCGCCTGACATAACCATTTGGTTATGTCAGGCGACCCTCGCGATAGTCCAGGGCCACTTCCCGCAGGGTCTCCACTGCCCATTGCGCCGCCAGTGACAGCAGCAGCGAGGCATTGCTGCAGATCCCCACCGAGCCGCCGGGCTCCTTGAAGCCCAGGTCGAGTTCCACCAGCTCACCCTTGCCCAGGTCCAGGCGCACGGCGTCCAGCGGTGCGATCCACACCGCGTCACCGTTCAACACGTAACGCCGGCTGAGGGCCAGGGACAGGGTTTCCAGGCGCTGGCGCGGGGGGCTTATGCCGCTCTGCACGAAGAAACCGTCGGCGTGCTTGCGGATGGTGGTGCCCGCCAATGGCAGCACCAGGGGGAAACCGTCCAGGGAGCGGCGGTCGGCGCCCTCCTCCAGCAGCGGGTGGCCGGCACGGACCACCAAGGTCATGGATTCGCTGTAGAGGTGTTCGAAGGTCAGGCCCTGGATATCCGGGCTGTCGGTCACGCGGCCGACCACCAGGTCCAGCTCGCCCACCCGCAGTTGCGCCAGCAGATAGGCTCCCGGCCCGGTGAGCACGCTGACCACCAGCGCGGGGTGGCGCTGGTGCAGACGCCGCACCACTTCCGGCACCAGCAACCCTTCCACGGTGGACAGTACGCCCAGGCGCAGGGTACCGGCGGCATACTCGCCCTCGCGCAGGCTGTTCACCCCATCGCGCAGGGCCTGCACGCAAGGGCCGGCGTAGCGCATGAAGGCCAGCCCCGCCTCGGTCAGGCTGACGCCGGTCTTGCCGCGTTCGAAGAGGCTGGCGTCGAGGACTTCCTCCAGTTCCTTGAGGGTCTTGGAAATGGCCGGCTGGCTCACCGCCAACTGGTCCGCGGCGCGCGCCAGGCTGCCCTGGCGCGCGACCTCGAGAAAGCACAGCAGGTGGCGGAATTTGATGCGGGTATCGATGTTCAACGGCGGGTCCTGGTCACGGCTGGCCTGCGAAGGCTAGCCCAAGCACGGGCTCCGGAGCCATTTTGTTGGGTGTCATTTGTGGGAGATTCCATGTCAATCGGCGCGTAGGGTGGAAATCCCTTTGGGGATTTCCACCATCGGTGTCTTGCAATGCCTCGCTGGTGGATAGAAAAGCGCTATCCACCCCACAGGGCTGACACGGCTAGACCACGCACACCTTCCCCGCCAGTTCCACCCGGCCAAAACGCGCGCCCGGCTCCAGTGGCGTGATCGCCAGCAGGCGGTCGAGGCGCACCGAACAGGGACCATCCTCCACCTCCAGCACGAAGAACTCTTCCTTCTCCGCACTGGTATGGGTGGTCAGCGCCCTGGCCTCGAATCCACCCCCATCGATCAGTTCCACCCGTATCAGGTAGCGGTAGAGGCAGGCGATTTCCAGGAGGTCGTGCAGGTCGCAATCCAGGGGCTGGTACATGACGACCTCCTCAGCAGCCTTGCAGCGGGATGATGGAATAGCCTTGCCGGCCGATGGCCTCGGCCACCTGCGCACTGGCGATTTCGCTGTGGCAGAACAGGCACTCGCTGGCGGCGATGTCGGCCCCATGCACGCCGCGGCTGGCGAGCCACTCGCTGGCGTACTGGCTGGCCCGGACCTGGTCACCGCCACTGGTGAGCACGTCGAAGTGCAGGTAGCGGCCATCACGGGTACGAACATGGGTGTCGAAGACTTTCACCTGCATTTCGACGCCCTCTTCACTTCAGGTCGGCAAGGGCGGCGCCGAAGTTGATGTGCAGCACCTGGCCGTCCACCACCAGCGCGGGAACCGACTTCACGCCAGCAGCTTCGGCCTCGGCGATGCGGCCGGGGGCTTCGCCCAGATGCACCGCTTCCAGTTTCACCTCAGGGGCGAGCAGGTTCAGCAGGGTCTGTTCAGCAGACACGCAAACCGGGCAGCCGGCGTGGTAGTAGCGAGCATTGGTCATTTTCAGTCTCCCGATGAAATTAGTATCGAATCGATACATAAATCAGACTACCCGGAAGAACTCCTTTGTCAACATAGTTTTTACTCGATACTATTTATCGACGGAGGTGAAGATGACCACCCTATTCGACCTGTTCGAGCGGCTCACCAGCCTGATGCGCATCTGGCATCGCGAGCATCCCCTGCTGGCAGACCTGCAGCCCGTGCAGCTCAGCGCCCTGGAATACCTGGCGCGCTGCAACCATTACTCGGACACGCCCCTGGCGGTAACCGACTACCTGGGGCTGACCAAGGGGACCGTGTCGCAATCGCTGAAGGCGCTGGAGGCCAAGGGCCTGATCGAGAAGCGCCCGGACCTGAACGACAAGCGCAGTGTGCACCTGGAGCTCACGCCCGCGGCGCGGGAACTGCTGGCCGCGGTGACGCCACCGGATTTCCTGGTGGATGCCGCGGCCGAGATGGGCGCGGATGCTGCGGAACTGGAACGGCTGCTGGGGGAGCTGCTGCGCACTATCCAGCGCCGGGTCGATGTGCCCGGATTCGGCCTGTGCAAGACGTGCCGCTTCCACCAGCAGCGGGATGGAGAGCCCTTCTGCGGACTCACCCGGGAACCCCTGGGCCGCCCGTCCATCGATCTGATCTGCCGTGAGCACCAGCCCCGCGTCGATGCTGCCTGATCAGGCCTCGAGACTGACGAGGTCGGAATGGGCATCGATCATGGGGGTTGCTCCTTGCACGTCGCCCGCGCGACTACCGCGCCGCAGCAGATGGAGGCGCAATGTTGTCGTACAAGGGGCCTCCCTGCCCCGGGATTTCACGCGCTCTTGCGCAGGAAGAGTTCGCGTCCCTCATCCAGGCACTGGTCCACCAGCCACTTGCCATGGGCGATGGAGGCGTGCTGCGCCTTTTCCAGGTCAGCCAGGAAGGCGAACTGCACGGGAAGGGCTATACGGCGGGTGGTCTGGCCATCCGGAGAGGTGATGTGGCATCCGGCAGCCCAGGGTGTCGGGATGCCCGGATGCTCGACCACGTCAGCGACAATGGTGTGATCGCGGTAAACGCATTGCAGGGTACTCATGGGGTCTACCTCTTTGTTGAAGGCCCGGGGCCACGGTCGGCCGGCCCGGCGGGCGTGGCGGGGAAGTTCAACTGAAGGTCGGCGCATGCCTTGCTCACTTCGGGATATAGCACAGGGCGCGGTCAGGCAAGGTTCAACTGACCAAGGGTCGCCATTGGCCTGCTGGCTTTCCGGGGAATTGGCTATTCGGCGGGGACCACCGCCTGACTTTTGCACGTGCGAATCCACGTCCCCGGGACGTTGTCTTGAACGTGACGACCAAGCCAAAGGCTACGGAAGGCATTGCTCCCTCGAGCCGTCCGACCGGCGCTGTCAGCCCGCGCCATCCGATACTTCGAACTCCAGTCCCTTCAGCCAATGGCTCATCACCACGGCCTCGAACATCCGGCCAACCGGGTCGCTGCAGGGATCCACGGCCAGTTGCAGCCGCCAGCGGCGGCCCTCCGTCGACTGCGCTTGCAAGCTCCAGCAATCCTGCGGCAACCAGTGCGAAATCAACTGTTCGATGAACTGGCCCGCCAGGGGCCGGGTGGAAATCAGGATAGTCGGGCCCACGATGACCTCCGGGATGGCAGCTTGCGAACCCGCCGCCACGCGGTGGGAGACCGCGTGACAGCGAGCGGTTGGCGGGGGCGGATCAGGCCACCACGGGGATCATCGGGTCAGCGGCAGCCAGGGCGGTAGCGCGGTCGGCCGCCGGCGGGTAGATCCACACACCGTTGATCTCCTGCTTGATGGACTTGCCTTCCTGCCGCTCGAACCTGATCTGGCGGTCCCAACCTTCGGTGAACACCGCCCCCCAGGCCCCCAGGTCCAGGCAGGTGACGTACTTGGGCTGGCTGTAGGGGATGGGCGCACCCCCCAGCAGGCTCGCCGCCGCGTTGTTGCCGGCCGAGCGCCCCAGGGCAATGGCGTGCTGGCAGGACATCAGCGCGTGGTTCCCCTGGTCATCGCAAGCGGCTCGGGCCACATCACCGGTGGCGAACAACTCGACCTGGCCCGGCACCTGCAGGTTGGCGTCCACATGCAGGCGCCCCTGGCCATCACGCTCGGCGGGAACCTGCTCGGTCAGCGAACTGGCCCGCACACCGACGGTCCACACCACGGTGTCCGCATCGATACGCTCACCGCTGGCCAGGGTCACGCCAGCGGCATCCACCGCAGCCACCGCACTGTCGAGACGCCATTCCAGGCCCAGCTCCTCGCTCGCCTCGGCAATGGCGACGCGCGGCCCCTCGCCAAGGGCGGCACCGATCTCGCTGCCACGGTCGACAATGATCACGCGCACCTCGGCGTCGCCCCCCAGTGCCGCGCGCAGGCGGGCCGGCATTTCGGCAGCGGTCTCGATACCGGTGAAGCCGCCGCCGGCCACCACCACGGTATTGCGGCTGACGGAAGCCGGACGCTGCGCCAGGGACTGGATATGGCGCTCCAGGCGCACCGCTTCTTCAAGCTGATCCACGTCGAAGGCATGCTCGACGCCTGCGAGCGCAGGGCGCACCACCTGGCTGCCGGTGGCCAGCACCAGGCGGTCATAGCCCTGTTCGGCGAACTGGCCATCGGCAGTGCGATAGCCCACACGCTTGCCTTCGACGTCGATGCGCTCGGCGAAACCCTGCACGAAGGTCACGCCCACCGCGTCGAACAGCTCGTCCAGCGGTGCCACCATCTTGTGCACCTCCGGCTCGTAGAAGCGCGGTCGGACGCGCAGTTCGGCCTGGGGCGCGAGCACCATCACCTCGACATCGTCGCGACCATGCTGGTCCAGCAGACGGCTTGCGCTCAGGGCGCTCCACATACCGCCGAAGCCGGCGCCGACGATCAGAATGCGTTTTTTCATGTGTATCTCCACAAGGCGAAGTTGAGTTGCTCCGGGCGGTCACGCCCGACATCCGCATGCCGGACTCTGAGGTTCTCGCTGCCAGCCGCACCGGATAACTACGAATCTATTTGTCGTAGTTAATTTCAGCAAGCTTTTTTTCTTGCTCGACACGCCACTCGTCGCCATCATCCTTCCTGGATGGGCAACATCCTTCGCTTCCCATGTATTTACGCCTAGGATTAAGCCATCCAATGAACTCGTACGGCCGCGATCGCGACCGTCAACGCAGGTTCAGGGTTCGGAAACGACCGCCAAAAAAGGCGAACATATTACTCGGAGTTAAAGATGGCGTTGTACAGCTCGGGCGTGGAGTACGGGATTCACTGCCTGCTCTACCTGGCGGACGAGAAAGGGGATGGCCGCGAGGCCAGCGTGCGTACCCTGGCCGAACTTCAGGGCGTGCCGCCGGAACTGCTGGCCAAGGTATTCACCCGCCTGGCCAAGGCCGGCCTGGTGGCGGCCACCGAAGGTGTGCGCGGCGGATTCCGCCTGGCACGGCCGGCCGACGAGATCACGGTGCTGGATATCGTCCGGGCCATCGATGGCGACAAGCAGATTTTCGAGTGTCGTGATGTGCGCGAGCGATGCGCGCTGTTCCAGGCCGGCTGCCCGACGCCGGACTGGGCTGCCGCCGGCCCCTGCTCGATCCATGCGGTGATGCTCCAGGCGCAGCAACGCATGGAAGAAGCCCTGGCCCAGCAGACCGTGCTCGACCTGGTCCGCCGCGTCGCCCGCAAGGCCCCGCCCGAGTTCGGCGAGCAGGTCCTGCGCTGGATGAACGAACGCCACGACGGCAAGGCGGACGTCGGTCCACTTTGAGCCTCAGCTCGCCCTTCGCGAATGAATTCGCTCCCACAATGGAGCTACGCCGTTAGACCCTGGTTCGATTGATTTTATAGACAATCGGTCTAAAATCCCCTCCCCATGACCGACATCCATTCCAGACCCCGTCGCGGCAGGCCACCCAAGGTCGACCGGGACTTCCCCGATACCCGTGCCGCACTGATCCGCTGCGGCATGGAAATCCTGACCGAACAGGGCTTCGTCGCCACCGGCATCGACCGGGTGCTCAAGCGCGTGGGCGTGCCCAAGGGCTCCTTCTATCACTACTTCGACAGCAAGGAAGACTTTGGCCAGGCAGTACTGGAGAGCTATGCCAGCTACTTCGCTCACAAGCTTGACCGTTGGCTCCTGCAGGACGAGGTGCCGCCACTCCAGCGCCTGCGGAACTTCGTCGAAGACGCCAAGTCCGGCATGGCCCGCCACCAGTTCTGCCGGGGTTGCCTGGTGGGCAACCTGGGCCAGGAGGTGGCCATCCTCCCCGAAAGCTTCCGCCTGCTCCTGGAAGCCACCCTGTGCAGCTGGCAGGAGCGCCTGGCCAGGTGCCTGCGCGATGCCCAGAGCGCCGGCGAACTTGCGGCGGAGGCCGATTGCGAGGCGCTTTCGGCATTCTTCTGGATTGGCTGGGAAGGCGCCGTACAGCGCTCCCGGCTGACGCGGGACAATGTCCCGCTGGATATTTTCTTCGAGGGTTTTCTGGCCGGATTGCCACGATAGGTTTTCCGGGTCCATTTGTAGACGACTGGTCTAAATAGAGGTGTGAGTATGTTCGACGCAATCCTGATCGAGAAGGACGAGGCGGGTTACCGCGCCCACAACACCCGGCTGGACGAGGCACAGTTGCCGGAGGGCGATGTGACCGTGCGGGTGGCCTACAGCACCCTGAATTACAAGGACGGCCTGGCCATTACCGGCAAGAGCCCGGTGGTACGGCAGTTCCCCATGGTCCCGGGCATCGACCTGGCCGGCACGGTGGAAGCCAGCAGCCATCCGGACTACAAGGTGGGCGACTCGGTGCTGCTCAACGGCTGGGGCGTCGGCGAGACCCATTGGGGCGGTCTGGCGCAGAAGGCGCGGCTGAAGGGCGACTGGCTGATTCCCCTGCCCTCCGCCTTCAGCCCGCGTCAGGCCATGGCCATCGGCACCGCGGGCTACACCGCCATGCTCTGCCTGCTGGCCCTGGAGCGCCATGGCCTGAAGCCGGGCCAGGGCGACGTGCTGGTAACCGGTGCCAACGGTGGCGTGGGCAGCTTCGCCATCGCCCTGCTCGCCCGCCTGGGCTACCGGGTGGTGGCCGCCACCGGCCGTACCAGCGAGGTGGACTACCTGAAGGGCCTGGGCGCGGCCGAAATCATCGATCGCAGCGAACTCTCCGAGCCGGGTCGTCCGCTGGGCAAGGAGCGCTGGATCGCCGCCATCGATTCGGTGGGCAGCCATACCCTGGCCAACGTCTGCGCAGGCCTGCGCGCCGATGGCGCCGTGGCCGCCTGCGGCCTGGCCCAGGGCATGGACCTCCCGGCCACGGTGGCGCCCTTCATCCTGCGCGGCGTGAGCCTGCTGGGCATCAACAGCGTCACCCGCCCGCGTGCCGAGCGCATCCAGGCCTGGGAGCGCCTGGCGCGGGACCTGGACATCGCCCGGCTGGACGCCATTACCCGCGAGATCGGCCTGGGCGACGCCATCGCAGTGGCCGGCGACCTGCTGGCGGGCAAGGTGCGCGGGCGGGTGGTGGTGAACGTCGACGCCTGACGGCTCGTGAGAGATTCCATGTCAATCGGCGTGTAGGGTGGAAATCCCTTGCGGGATTTCCACCATCGGGGCCTTGCGTGGCCGCGCTGGTGGATAGAAAAACGCTATCCCCCTACACGACTGACACTGCACCGCCACAGAAAACCGGCCTCAGCCGGCGAAAGCCTTCTTCAGCGCGGCGATATCCAGCTTCTTCATCTGCAGCATGGCGGTGAAGACGCGCTGGGCGCTGGCGGTGTCGGGGTCCGTCAACATGGCCACAAGCGCGGCGGGCACCACCTGCCAGGACAAGCCATACCTGTCCTTGAGCCAGCCACACTGCTTGGCGTTGTCGTCGCCGCCGGCCGACAGCCGCTCCCAGTAGTGATCCACCTCGTCCTGGGTCTCGCAGTGGACCTGGAAGGACACCGCCTCGGTAAAGGTGAAGATCGGCCCGCCGTTGAGGGCGGTGAAAGCCTGGCCGTCCAGCTCGAAGTTGACGGTCAGGACCGAGCCCGGCTCCTTGCCGTGGATTTCCTTGCCCGCTTCGCCGTAATGGCTGATGGCGGTGATCTTCGAGTTGGGGAAGATGCCGATGTAGAAGTTGGCGGCAGCCTCGGCCTGGTCGTCGAACCACAGGCATGGGGTGATGGCGTGGATCCGTTTGTTCATGGCGCACGTCCTGGTGGAGTTGGAAGACGATAGTCGATCACCCATTGGTCGTCTGGCCGCCCGGCGGATCGACAGCGCGCCATTGCTCGCGATAGCCCATCAGGAAATCCACGAAGGCGCGCAGGCGCAGCGGCACGTGGCGGTTCTGCGGATACAGCAGGGTGAACGGCCGCGAACGCCCGCCATAGGGCTGCAGCACTTCCACCAGGCTGCCGTCGGCCAGTTCCTTCTCGACGACGAAACGGTAGGTCTGGAACAGTCCGGCACCGTGCTTGGCCAGGGTAACGCCCCCCTGCACCACATCATCGGACAACAGGTAGCTTCCCTCGGCGAAGATCTCCCGCTCCCGCCCCTGGTCGCGGAACAGCCAGGAGATGCGCCGGCCGCTGCTGGGCAGTTCGAACTGGATGCACTCGTGCCGCGCCAGGTCCTCCAGGGTCAGGGGCGTACCGGCGCGTTGCAGGTAATCCGGGGTGGCGATCACCACCAGCGCGGCATCCTCCAGATGACGGGCGATCAGGGTCGAATCCGGCTGGGCGCGCACACGGATCGCCAGGTCATAGCCCTCGGTGACGAAATCGATATTGCGGTTGCTCAGGTGCACTTCCACCTTCACCTGCGGATAGCGCCGGCGGAACTCCGGCAACAGCGGCAGCACGCGGTGATGGCCGTAGGTGGTGGGAATGCTGATACGCAGTACGCCGCTCGGCTCCTGCTGCTGGCCCATCACCGCACGCTCGGCCTCCACCAGTTGCGCCAGGGCCTGGCGGCATTCCTCGTAGTAGCCACGGCCGCCCTCGGTGAGGCGGATGCTGCGGGTGGTGCGCACGAACAGCCGCACCCCCAGGCGCTCCTCCAGGCGCGAGATGGAACGACTGACCGCGGCGGGAGTGACCCCGGCCACCAGCGCCGCCGCGGTGAAGCTGCCCTCCTCCGCCGCCAGGCAGAAGAGCTCGATGCTGCCGAGCAGGATGTCGTCGAACTGGCGCTTCAAGATTAGTTACACCAGGTATCAACTGAAGTGTTGGAGGCCATATTTATCCACTTAAGCGACACAAATATAGTCGACTCCAACAGAGAGGCGCCCTCTGCAGAACCTCCCGATCGTTTCATTCGAGGACCATCGACATGCAAGGCATCAACAGAACCGTAGTGATCACGGGCGCCTCCAGCGGCATCGGCTTCGGCCTGGCCAAGGCCTATCTGGAACGCGGCTTCAACGTCGTCGGCTCCGCCCGCAGCGAAGAACGCCTGGCAGCTGCCGCCGAACAACTGGGCAGCCCGAAGAACTTCATCGGCGTGGCGGGCGACATCGCCAGGCCGGAAACCTCCAAGCGTCTGTTCGAACGCGCCATCGAGCGCTTCGGCCAGGTGGATGTGCTGGTGAACAATGCCGGGATCTTCGTGCCCAGCCCCTTCACCGAGTACAGCGAGGACGACCTGGAATCGATGCTCGCCACCAACCTCAAGGGCGTGGTCTACGCCTCCCAGGAGGCCGCACGGCACATGGTCCCCCGTCGTCAGGGCCATATAGTCACCATCACCGCGTCGGTTGGAATCCAGCCCAACCGCGATGTGCCGGCCGCGCTGCCGACCCTGATCAAGGGCGGGCTCAACCAGTTCACCCGCGCCCTGGCCCTGGAACTGTCGACCCACGATATCAAGGTCAACGCCGTGGCCCCCGGGATCATCGAGACGCCGATGCACGACCCGTCCATCCGCGAGTTCCTCAACGGCTTGCAGCCGGTGGGCCACATCGGCCAGGTGCAGGACATCGCCGACGCGGTGCTCTACCTCACCGACGCCAGCTTCACCACCGGCATAGTGCTGGCGGTGGACGGCGGCATGAGCACCGGCACCTGGTAAGGAGGAGAACACCATGCCCTTCGTCAGCGTACGCATCACCCGCGACGGCGTGACCCGCGAGCAGAAAGCCCAGGTCATCGCCGAGATCACCGACACCCTGCAGCGGGTCCTCGGCAAGCGCCCCGACCTGACCCACATCGTCATCGAGGAGGTCGACACCGATAACTGGGGCTATGCCGGGATGACCACCACCGAGTACCGCAAGCAGCCGCCTGGCTGAGCGAAAGGATCGGCTCTGTCTGCATCAAGTGTTGCGACTGGCTATTCCCCGTAGGAAGTTCTCAGCGCGATGGTTGAAACCTGGCAACAGCTAACGCAGACATAACCAAAAGGATCCGCCGGGGCCCAAGGCCCCACTGCCCGAATGGCCCTGAGGTCGTTCGGGCTTTTTTGTGGATTCCGGGTGCGCCCCCTCTCCCCGGCCCTCTCCCTGAAGGGAAAGGGGGCAGTCGGTGCGAGGTTCCAGGGTCTTCTGTAGGGGCGAGGCCACAGGCCTGCCCTCCGGACTAACCCTTCATTTCCTCCACCAACAGCTTCACCAACTCCGCCGCTGGCAGCTCCCGCGCCAGCGGCGCGCCCTGGCCGGCCCATTGCACGGCGAAATCGTTGCACCCCCTGGCAATCGCGGCGGCGTGCAGGGCCTTGGCGGCATCGTAGGTGGTGGGATAGTCCGGCAGTGCCGGCGCGGCGAGGGTATCGAGATCGGTCCAGAGCCGATTGACCATTCCCCGCGCCGGGCGGCCCGAGATCACGGCGGTGATGCGGGTGTGATGGGCACGTTCGCTTTTCAGCGCAGCGCGGTAGGCGGCGTTGGCGGCGGACTCGGGGCACGGCACGAAGGCAGTCCCCAGCTGGACGCCCTGTGCGCCCAGGGCCAGGGCGGCGGAAATGCCCTGCCCGTCCA
Organism: Pseudomonas sp. GCM10022186; assembly: GCF_042656385.1. Taxonomy (NCBI): domain Bacteria; kingdom Pseudomonadati; phylum Pseudomonadota; class Gammaproteobacteria; order Pseudomonadales; family Pseudomonadaceae; genus Pseudomonas; species Pseudomonas sp. GCM10022186. The sequence goes on along the minus strand of NZ_JBHSOU010000070.1, from coordinate 50,037 downwards.
TGATGCCGCCGGCGGCGATCACCGGCAGGCTGCAGTGGCGCGCGATCAGCCGCAGCAGCGCCAGGGTACCGATGCCCGCGTCACCTTTTTCGGGCTCGAAGACGCCCCGGTGACCGCCGGCTTCCACGCCCTGGGCGACTATCGCATCCACACCCGCGGCCTCGACCAGCCTGGCCTCTTCGAGCGTGGTGGCGCTGGCCAGCAGGCGGATGCCGGCCGCCTTCAGCGCCCGGATCCAGTCCCCCGGCGGCAGGCCGAAGTGGAAGCTGACCACCGCAGGGCGTTCCTCCAGCAGCATCTGCAGCATGTCCGGGTCATCGAGGAAACTCTTGTAGATCTCCCGGATCGCCGCCGGCGGCTCGGCGCCGAACTCGGCAAAAAACGGATGCAGGTGCTCGAGCCAGGCGCCCTCGCGCTTCGGATCGGCCTTGGCCGGCCGATGGCAGAACAGGTTGACGTTGAACGGACCATCCGTGAGCGCGCGGGTCTCCGCCAGCATGACGCGGGCCTGGGCCGGGGTGCTGGCGCCGATGCCGATCGAGCCCAGGGCGCCGGCATTGGACACGGCAGCCGCCAGGGCCGGGGTGGATACGCCCACCATGGGGGCCTGGATGATGGGGTGCTCGATGCCGAGCAGTTGGGTGATGGACATGAGGCAGCGACTCCCTGGCGCGTGAAAACCTGGCCAATCTATCGTATATCGAGAATAATTTTAATAATTCATTCTCCATTAGAGATCAAAACCCATGGATCTATCCAGCCTGGAGATCTTCCGCGCCGTGGCCCTGGAAAACAGTGTGACCCGTGCGGCGCAACGCCTGCAGCGTGCGCAGTCGAGCGTCACCACCAGGATTCGCCAACTGGAGGAAGAACTGGGCGCCGCGCTCTTTCTCCGTGACGGCAAGCGCATGACCCTCACCGACCGCGGCCAGGCCTTCCTCGACTACAGCGAACGGCTGCTGGCCCTGGCGGACGAGGCGCGCCAGGCCATGCACCCGCAGAGGCCGGGCGGCCGCCTGCGCCTGGGCAGCATGGAGAGTACCGCCGCCAGCCGCCTGCCCGGCCCACTCGGCCGCTTCCATGGGCGCTACCCGGAGGTGGCGCTGGAAGTGAGCACCGGTACCAGCCAGGCCCTGGTTGAAGGCGTACTCGCCCGGCGGCTGGACTGCGCGCTGGTAGCCTGGCCCCGAGGCAAGCAGGCCTGGCAGGAGGAGGTCGCAGGTTTGGGGCTGGAAGCCTTGCCGGTATTCGATGAGGAGCTGCTGCTGGTGCTATCGGCCAGCCACCCACCGGTGAGTAACCCGGCGGACGTGCAGGTGCCCGGCCTGGCCGGTTTCGCCGAGGGCTGCACTTACCGGCAGATCGCCGAGCGCTGGCTGTCCGCCGGCGGCCGCCCGGTGCCGAAGGTGCAGCAGGTGGGCTCCTACCACGCGATACTCGCCTGCGTCGCGGCCGGTTCCTGCGTCGGCATCCTGCCGCGCTCGGTGCTGGAGCTGCAGCGCGAACCCCCGCCGCTGCGCACGCTCGCGCTGATGCAGGTGGAAACCCTGCTGGTCTGGCGCCAGGGGTACTCCACGGCGGCCTTCGAGGCCTTCCGCGAAACCCTGGCCAGTGCCGCGTGACAGGCGACGCTGGCCAAAAACCAGCGCATTTCCCGGCACCCCTTTCCCTGAAGGTGGGAGGAGCCTGTCACCCTGCCAGGTCGATACCTGTCAGTCGGTCACCGGGTCTCCGCTGCTGGCCCAGCCCTGGTGACGGGGCAGGCCGTCGTCCGGCAGGGTCAGGAGCGGGTGCTTCGAGCGCACGAACACATAGCGGTCCGGCTTGCCGCCAGGGTCGGAATCGCGGTCCAGGGTGGGGATGTGGACCAACTCGAAATCGGGGAAGCCGTCCACGTGCAGGTACATGTGGCAGCCGCACTCGGAACAGAAGTAGCGATGGCAGGTGGCCTTGGAGTGATAGCACTTGAGCTTGTCGGCGTTGGCGGTGATCTTGAAGGCACTCCTGTCCACCACCGCGATGATCGCCATGGCACCGCCGCAGATGTCGGTGCAGTCGGTACACAGGCAGTAGTGCAACTCCGCTGGACGGGCACTGTACTCGTAGCGCACGGGATTCTGGTCGCAGCGGCAACCCCCGACCGCCCTGAATGACTCAGTCATTTCCGCTCTCCCAACAAGGTTGAATCCGGGACCGACGCCCTGTGGCGCCGGCGTGCATCGGCGAGGGTCTGGTTCGCGGGTGTTGGAATAACGCCGGGGCACCGGCCCCGGAGCGGGCCACGGCCCGCGTGGCCACGGATCAGGTGAACCTCACCGCTGCATTGATCAGATTAGTTCAGAGCCGACCATGCAGCGCCTTCTCGAAGAGCCGGGCGTAGGCCTGGGCGTCGTAGCGGACCGGGTTGGTCGCGGCGGAAGGGTCTGCTTCGGCCATTCGTCCCACCTGTTCGATGCGGGCGTCATCGATGCCGATCTCGGCCAGGCTGTGGGGAATGTCCAGCTCGCCGCGCAGGCTCACCACCCAGTCCAGCACCCCGGCGAATCCCGCCTTCGGCAGGCCGAGGTAGCGCGCCAGCCGCGCCATGGGCCCCTCGATATGAGCACGGTTGGCCTGCAGCACATAGGGCATCAGCACCGCATTGAGCAGCCCGTGGTGGGCGTCGTAGAGGGCGCCGAGGGGGTGGGCCAGGGCATGCATGGCGCCGAGGCCGCGCTGGAAGGCAGTGGCGCCCATGCAGGAGGCCACCAGCATCTGCAGGCGCGCCTCGACGTCGCTGCCCCGGTTGGTGGCGCGCGGCAGGTAGTCCTTGACCAGGCGCATGCCCTCCAGGGCGATGCCTTCGGCCATCGGATGGTAGAGCGGCGAGCAGTAGGCCTCCAGGCTGTGGGACAGCGCGTCCAGGCCGGTGGCGGCGGTGATCTTCGGCGGCAGGCCGAGGGTGAGTTCGGGGTCGAGGATGACGATGGCCGGCAGCATCCGGGCATGGAAGATGATGCGCTTGACCTGTGCCTGGTCGTCGGTGATCACCGCCGCGCGCCCCACTTCCGAGCCGGTGCCGGCGGTGGTGGGTACCGCGACCACCGGCGCCATGCCGGCGACATTGACCCGCGAGGCGTTGTCGCCGACGTCCTCGAAATCCCACAGCGGACGGTCCTGCCCCACCATCAGGGCGATGGCCTTGCCGGCGTCCAGGGCCGAGCCGCCGCCGAAGGCGATCACCCCGTCATGGCCGCCGGCCTTGAAGGCGGCCACGCCATCCATCACGTTCGGCCCGGTGGGGTTGCCCTTGATGCCGTGGAACAACCCGGCGTTGAGCCCGGCGTCGCGGCACTGCCGCAGGGCCGCCTCGACCATCGGCAGGGCCGCCAGGCCGGGGTCAGTGACCAGCAGCGGCGCCTGCATGCCCAGCTCGCGGCAGGCCGCGCCCAGCTCGGCGATGCGGCCGACGCCGACGCGCACCGAGGTCGGGTAGTTCCAGTTCATGCGGAAATGGCTCGGGTCCATGGCACACCTCACAGGCGGGTCTTGAAGTGGAAGGACTTGGGCCGCGTCAGGTGTTCGTACCCCACCCGCGACAGGGTGCAGCCGCGTCCGGAATTCTTCACGCCGGTCCAGGCCAGGGCCGGGTCCAGGTAGTCGCAGCGGTTGAGGAAGACGGTGCCGGCGTCCACCCGGTCGGCCAGCGCCAGGGCGATCTCCTCGTCCTGGCTGAAGATGGCGGCGGTGAGGCCGTAGGGGCTGTCGTTCATCAGCGCCAGCGCCTCCTCATCGTCGCGCACTTTCTGGATCCCCACCACCGGCCCGAAGGATTCCTCGTTCATCACCCGCATGCCGTGATGCACCTGGGTCAGCACCTGCGGCGCCAGGTAGGCGCTGCCGGTGCGGTCCAGCGGGAAGGCGGCAACGTCCAGGTGCGGCCGGGCGCCCTGCCCCACGGCCTCGCGTATCTGCCCACGGACGAACTCCGCCGCCTCGGCGCGCACCAGCGGGCCGAGGGTGGTTTCCGGGTCGTCGGAGCGGCCCAGGCGGTATTGCCCAACCAGGGCCACCGCCTGCTCCACGAAGGCATCGTAGAGATCGGCGTGCACGTAGATGCGCTCGATACCGCAGCAGGACTGGCCGGAGTTGAAAAAGGCGCCGTCGATGGCGGTTTCCACGGCGTGGCCGAGATCGGCATCGGCGCGCACGTAGGCCGGGTCCTTGCCACCCAGCTCCAGCCCGGAACTGATGAAGCGCCCGGCCACCGCGCGCTCGACCATGGCCCCGCCGGCCACCGAGCCGGTGAAGGCCACATGGCGCACGGGGTCGGCCTGGATCAGCCGCTCCGTATCGCTGTGGGTCAGGTGCAGGTATTGCAGCACCCCGGCCGGCAAACCGGCCTCGGCGAAGGCCTCCACCATGCGTTCGGCGCACAGCGGGGTCTGCGCCGAGTGCTTGAGCAGCACGCAGTTACCCGCCAGCAGGGCCGGCACCACGGCGTTCACCGCCGTCAGGTAGGGGTAGTTCCAGGGCGCGATGACCAGGGCGAGGCCCAGCGGCTCGCGGCGGATCAGGCGGGTGAAGCCGGGCTTGTCCGGCAGGCGGATGTCGGCCAGGGCTTCTTCGGCGATATCCGCCATGTAGCTGGCGCGCTCGACGAAACCACGGATCTCCCCCGGCGCGTAGCGGATCGGCCGCCCCATCATCCAGCAGAGTTCCTCGGCCAGTTGCGCCTCGCGGGCGGCGAAGGCGGCGATGGCGCGACGGGTGATGGCGACGCGCTCGGCCACCGGGGTCACCCGCCAGGGCATTCGCGCGGCTTCGGCGCGCGCGAGCACGGCGGCGGTTTCGGCACGGGTCGCCAGGGGGCGCTCGACATAGGTGGAGCCGTCGATGGGCGAAACACAACGCAACAGGTCCATGGGCAATTCCTTGTGGTCGGACGCCCGGCCCGCGGGCAGCGGACCGGGCCGGTCTATTTCAGTAGCGGTACGGCGGGCCGGCCTTGGCCATCAGCGCGTTGTACTGCTTGAAGATCTCGACGACCTTGGCGCAACGCGGGCTGGTTTTGGCGATTTCGTCCCAGAACTTGAGGGCCTCGTCCTCTACCGTCTTCCATTCCGCGTCGGGGATGGAGGTGAGCTGCAGCTTGGTGCCTTCCACCCGCAGCCTGGCCTCGCCGCCCCAGTACCAGTGCTGGCGGTAATAGTGGGAGCTGTCCATGCACAGGCGGAACAGGGTCTTCAGGTGCTCGGGCACTTCGGCCCAGCGCTTGGCGTTGGCGAAGTAGGAACCGATCCAGGCGCCGGAGATGTTGTTGGTGAGGAAGTACTTGGTGACGTTGGCCCAACCGACGGTGTAGTCCTCGGTGATACCGCACCATGCGATACCGTCCAGCTCCCCCGTCTGAATGGCCACCTCCACGTCCTCCCAGGGCAAGGTCACCGGGATCACGCCGAAGCGCGTGAGGAACTTGCCCGCCGTGGGAAAGGTGAAGACGCGCTTGCCCTTGAGATCGGCCAGGCTGCGGATGGGCTGGACGGTGGCGAAGTTGCACGGGTCCCAGGAGCCCGCGCCGAGCCAGACCACGTCCTTGACCTCGCCATAGGCCTCTTCCCAGATCTTGTTCAGGCCATAGGTGTGGAAGAGCGCAGGGACGTCCAGGCTGTAGCGGGTGGCGAAGGGGAAGTAGCCGCCGAACACGGCGACGTCCACGGGCGCGGCGATGGAGTCGTCGTCGCTCTGCACCGCGTCTATGGTGCCCTTCTGCATGGCGCGGAACAGTTCGCCGGTGGGCACCAGTTGGTCGGCGAAGTAGAGCTGGATTTCCATCTCGCCGTTGGCCGCCTTGTTGAAAGCGTCGATGGACGGCTTGATCACGTGCTCGGCCAGCGCCGGCCCGGCGTAGGTCTGCAGGCGCCAGGTGATCTTCTTGCCGGACTGGGCGTGCACGAAGGGCGCGCCCAGCGTAGCGCCCACCGCGCCGGTGGCGACGGCGGCGCCTTTGAGGAACGTACGTCTGGTACTCATGGGTTACCTCCAGGAGAGTCAAAGGGGTGCCTGGCACCCGCCCAGCCCTGCGCCGTCACTGACGACGCAGCGTTCTCAGGTCGGCATGGGCCCTGCTCTACTCCGCCTGTTCCGTTGCGCCGCCAACCGCACGGCGCAGAGTGCCGCTCCTGACGAATCAGCCTCCCCCGACGCCGTAGTGCCACTGGGGCAGCCAGAGGGCGATCTGGGGAAAGATCATCACCAGCGCCAGGGTGACGATCATGATGAACACGAAGGGAACCACCGAACGGTAGATGTCGCCCAGTGTCACTTCCGGGGGCGCCATGGCCCGCATGAGAAACAGGTTGTAGCCAAAGGGCGGCGTCATGTACGCCATCTGGCAGGTGATGGTGTAGAGCACGCCGTACCACACCAGGTCGAAGCCCAGTGCTCCCACCAGCGGAATGTAGAGCGGCGCGACGATCACCAGCATGGCGGTGTCGTCGAGGAACATGCCCATGACGATGAAGGAAAGCTGCATCAGGATCAGGATCTGCCAGGGGCTCAGCCCCATCTGCTCGACGAACATCCCTTCGATGGCCCTGACCGCGCCCAGGCCGTCGAACACCGCGCCGAAACACAGGGCGGCGAGGATGATCCACATGAACATGCAGGTGATGCCCAGCGTCTTGCGCAGGGTGGCTTCCATCACCTGCCGCGTCAGCCGCCCCTGGAACAGCGCGGCCAGGGCGGCCGCCAGCGCCCCGACGGCCGAGCTTTCCACCAGGCTGGTGTAGCCGAGCAGGAACAGCCCGGTCATGGCCAGGAAGATGAACAGCGGAACCAGCCCCGCGCGGAGTACCTGAATGCGCTCGCTCCAGGTGATCCGCTCGCGCTCCTCGCGGCTCAGCGGCGGGCCGACCCAGGGTTGCAGGCGACAGCGGACGACGATGTAGAGGATGAACAGGCTCGCCATCAACAGGCCCGGGAACACTCCCGCCAGCCACAGCTGCCCCACGGGCTGGCGGGCGATCATGCCGTAGAGCACCAGCACCACGCTGGGCGGAATCAGGATGCCGAGGGTGCTGCCAGCCTGGATCACCCCGGTGACCATGATCTTGTCGTAGCCGCGCCTGAGCAGTTCCGGCATGGCGATGGTGGCGCCGATGGCCATGCCGGCGACGCTGAGGCCGTTCATGGCGGAGATCACCACCATGAGCAGGATGGTGCCGATGGCCAGGCCGCCATGCAGCGGCCCCATCCAGACGTGGAACATGCGGTAGAGGTCATCGGCAACGCGCGACTCGGAAAGCATGTACCCCATGAACACGAACATCGGCAGGGTCAGCAGCGGGTACCACTTCATCAGTTTCATGGCGGCGCTGAAGGCCATCTCGGAACCGCCGTCGCCCCAGAGCAGCAACGAGGCCGCCGCCGCAACGAAGCCGATGGCGCCGAACACCCGCTTGCCGGTGAGCAGGAGCAGCATCATCGAGCTGAACATCAGCAGGGCGATGAGCTCGTAGCTCATGGCAGTTCCTTGCCGAGGGCTGTGGCGAGGTCGCGGAAGAAGCTGGCAATGGCCTGCAGCAGCATCAGCAGGATACCGAAGGTCATCAGCACCTTGATCGGCGCCATTTGCGGCGACCAGGCCGAATAGCTGGTTTCCTTGTATTCCAGGGCGTACTGGGTCGAGGAGACGCCGCCATAGAGCAGCAGCGCCAGGTAGAACAGCAGAAACCCCACCGTCAGCACGTCGATGACGGCGCGGGCACGCGGGCCGAAGCGGCAGTAGATCAGGTCCATGCGGACATGGGCGTCGAGTTGCATGGAATAGGCGCCGCCCAGGAGGAAATAGGCGACCATGAGGAACTGCGCCGACTCCAGGGTCCAGATCGAAGGCTGGAAGAAGGTCTTGGAAATCGATGAGTACAGCAGGACGGCCAGCATCACGAAGATCAGGTACATGGTGAAACGGCCAACCAGGCGGTTGAACCACTCCACTGCCCTGACATAGGCGCCCATGGCATTGAACATGCCGCCAACCCCGTGAAAGTTGCCATCCTCCGAAACGATAGACGATGAGCGGCGAATGCCAAGGCAGCCCGCGGCTGGCACGGGCTACGGCCAAGGGGGATCAGGGCTGGGCGAATACCTCCTTGAACAGGGCCTGCATGTCGGCCCAGGAGTTCTCGTCGGCCACCTTGCTGTAGCCCAGGTCCGGCCCCTTCTCGCCGCCATGCCCGGCGTGGCTGAGGCGGTCGGCGTCGGGATTGGTGAAGCTGTGCTTGGCCTTGGGCTGGATCACCACGCGGTAGTCGGCCCCCGCCTCGTCGAACTCCTGCTTGAAGGCATTGACCGAGGCCGCGGGCACCAGGGTGTCGTTCTCGCCATGCTCCACCAGCACCTTGGCCTTGACGGCACCGGGCTTGGCGGCGGTGGTGGCGGCCAGTACGCCATGGAAGCTGACCACGGCCGCCAGCGGCACGCCCTGGCGCGCCATTTCGAGCACCACCTTGCCGCCGAAACAGTAGCCGATGGCGGCCAGCCTGGCGGGGTCGGTCTGCGGTTGCGCCTTGAGCAGGTCGAGGCCGGCGATGAAGCGCGCCTTGGCCGCCGGCGCGCTGGCCAGCGCTGCCTGCATGAAGGCCTGGGCATCGGCCGGGTGCTCGGTGTTCTTGCCCTCGCCGTACATGTCGATGGCCAGGGCGCTGTAGCCGAGGGCGGCGAGGTCGCGGGCGCGGCGCTGGGCGTAGTCGTTCAGGCCCCACCATTCGTGGACCACCACGACGCCGGGGCGCTTGCCGGCGATGGCGTCGTCGTAGGCGTAGTAGCCGACCAGCGAGGTGCCGTCCGGGCCCTTGTAGGGGATCTCGGTGGTCTTGATCTCGGCCTGGACCAGACCGGCGCCGAGGAGCAGCGCGAGCGACAAGGCGATTCTGGGCATGGGGCTTTCCTCCAACCTGAAGTGCCGAAGAACGACTGCACCCAGTGTTGCGGGTTTGCCGGATTTCGCCAGCAGAGGCGTTGCAAATGCCCCCGCGGCAGGCGCCGCGGGGGGGAATTCAATCCCGGTCGAGCAGATGGAAGCGCGGCAGCGAGAGTTTCCAGTGGATGGCCGCCAGGCGGATCAGCAGCACCACCAGCATGGCCGCCGAGGTGACCAGCCAGCCCGGCAGCGCCACTTCGCGCAGGCCGATGAAGACCAGGGAACCGGCGATGCAGGCGATGGCGTAGATCTCCTTCTGGAAGATCAGCGGCACCTCGTTGCAGATGATGTCCCGCAGAACGCCGCCACCGACACCGGTGATCACACCCATGATCACCGCCGTGCCCGGCTGCAAACCGTGCTGCAGGGCGACTTCGGTGCCGTAGACGGTAAACACCGCCAGGCCGAAGGCGTCCGCCAGCAACAGGCCGCTTTCGTTGATGGGCCGGGTCAGGCGCACCCAGAGCACGGTACCCACCGCCGCCAGGGACGCGATCAGGATATAGGTGTCGTCCCTGATCCAGCTCACCGGGTGATTGCCGAGGATGACATCACGCAGGGTGCCTCCCCCCAGCGCCGTGATGATGGCGATGACCAGCACGCCGAACAGGTCCATGGACTTGCGCCCCGCCATGAGCGCACCGGTGATGGCGAACACCGCCACGCCGAACAGGTCGGACAGGTAGAAGAGCTGCTCCATTCAGGGTCAGGCGCCTACCGGGGTACGCATGGTGACGAACTCTTCGGCGGCGGTGGGATGCACGCCGATGGTTTCGTCGAAGATACGCTTGGTGGCCCCTGCCTTGAGCGCCACCGCCAGACCCTGGACGATCTCGCCGGCCTCCGGGCCGACCATGTGGCAACCGAGGACGCGGTCGGACTCGGCATCCACCACCAGCTTCATCAGGGTGCGCTCCTGGTTCTCGGTGAGGGTCAGCTTCATCGGCCGGAAACGACTTTCGAACAGCTTCACCTTGTGACCCTTGGCTCGCGCCTGTTGCTCGGTCAGGCCGACGGTGCCGATGTTGGGCAGGCTGAAGACGGCGGTGGGAATGTGCTCGTAATCCACCGGACGGTACTCCTCGGGCCTGAACAACCGGCGGGCGACGGCCATGCCTTCGGCCAGGGCCACCGGAGTCAGCTGCACGCGGCCGATCACGTCGCCCAGGGCGAGGATGGACGGCTCGCTGGTCTGGTACTGGTCGTCCACCTTGATGAAGCCGCGCGCGTCCAGTTCGACGCCGGTGTTCTCCAGGCCGAGGTTGTCGAGCATCGGCCGGCGGCCGGTGGCGTAGAAGACGCAGTCGGTTTCCAGGTGACGGCCGTCCTTGAGGGTGGCCAGCAGGCTGCCGTCGGCCTGCTTCTCGATGCGCGCGATGTCGGCGTTGAACTGCAGGTTCAGGCCCTTCCTGCCCAGCTCGTCGCGCAGGTGATGGCGCACGGCATCATCGAAGCCGCGCAGGAACAGCTCGCGACGATAGAGCAGCGTGGTCTGCGCGCCCAGGCCATGGAAGATGGACGCGAACTCGACGGCGATGTAGCCACCGCCCACCACCAGCACACGCTTGGGCAACTGTTCGAGGAAGAAGGCCTCGTTGGAACTGATGGCCAACTCGCGACCGGGGATGTCGGGGATCTGCGGCCAGCCTCCGGTGGCGATCAGGATGTGCCCGGCGGTGCAACGCTGGCCGGCCACTTCCACGGTGTGCGGGTCGATCAGCCTGGCGTGGCCTTCGAGCAGGGTGACGCCGCTGTTCACCAGCAGATTGCGGTAGATGCCGTTGAGGCGGTGGATCTCGCGGTTCTTGTTGGCGATCAGGGTCGGCCAGTCGAAGCCAGCGTCGCCCAGGGACCAGCCGAAGCCTTCGGCCTGCTCGAAGTCATCCGCGAAGTGGGCGCCATAGACCAGCAGCTTCTTCGGCACGCAACCGACGTTGACGCAGGTGCCGCCCAGGTAGCGGCTCTCGGCAATGGCCACGCGGGCCCCGAAGCCGGCCGCGAAGCGCGCAGCGCGCACACCGCCGGAACCGGCGCCTATTACGAAGAGGTCGAAGTCGTAAGCCATGGAAAGTCTCCGGAAACAAGCCGCCAGCATACCGGAAGATCTGTATCTGGCCAGTTGCCGGGCCTATCCTTGAGGCATCGACCAGGAGATCACCATGCGTCCCACCCTCACCCACGTCGCCTTGCATGTACCGGAACTGGAGCCCTGCATCCGCTTCTACGAGGAATTCTGCGGCATGCGGGTGATCCACGAACGCGCCGGCAAGGGCGCGAAGATCGTCTGGATGGCCGAGCCCGGCAAGGAGCACCGATTCATCTTCGTCATCATGCCCGGCGGCCAGGACCGCCACCTCGCCGCCGATGACTACAGCCACTTCGGCTTCGCGGTCGACAGCCGCGAACGGGTCGATGCCATCGCCGCCCGCGCCGAAGCCGCTGGCTGCCTGATCTGGCCGCCTCGGGACGAACCCTACCCGGTGGGCTATTACTGCGGCCTGCGCGATCCCGCGGGCAACTATGTGGAGTTCAGCTATGGCCAGCCGCTGGGGCCGGGCTCGGAGGCGTTGCCGATTCCCTGAGCTTTCCTGTGGGATGGGTTGACCCGGGTGGATAGCGCTTTTCTATCCACCAGCGAGGCGGCGCAAGGCACCAATGGTGGAAATCCCCAAGGGATTTCCACCCTACGCGCTGTGGGAGCGAATCCTCCCCCGCGCACAAGGCCGCCCCCGTTCGCCTGGCCTGGACCGTAGGGTGCGCTGCGCGCACCGATTCCGGGATCGGCTTCGGCACCACGTCGAACCGCCGGTGCGCACGGTGCACCCTACCCCATCGGCTTCATCCTGCCAGCCCGGACATTCGAATCGTCACAGGCAGAGCCGCTGACTCATGACCACGTCCTCAGGACGTGGTTTCCCAAGTTCGAATGAATTCGCTGCCACGATGGCAATCCCCCGGCAATGAAAAAGGCCGCCCGCAGGCGGCCTCTTCTCTGGCGTAGCCGATCAGAAGGCCTTGCCGGTCTTGTACAGGTTCTCGAAGCAGTAGTTGGTGGCTTCGATGTAACCTTCCGCACCACCGCAATCGAAGCGCTTGCCCTTGAACTTGTAAGCCAGCACGCAACCGTCCTGGGCCTGCTTCATCAGGGCGTCGGTGATCTGGATCTCACCGCCCTTGCCCGGCTCGGTCTGCTCGATGAGGTCGAAGATGTCCGGGGTCAGGATGTAGCGGCCGATGATCGCCAGGTTGGACGGGGCATCTTCCGGCTTGGGTTTTTCCACCATGCTGTTCACGCGGAAGATGTCATCGCGGATCATCTCGCCGGCGATCACGCCGTATTTCGAGGTCTCCTCGCGCGGCACTTCCTGGATGGCGACGATGGAGCAGCGGAACTGGTTGTACAGCTTGACCATCTGGGTCAGCACGCCGTCGCCTTCCAGGTGCATGCAGAGGTCGTCGGCCAGGACCACGGCGAAAGGTTCGTCGCCGATCAGCGGGCGGCCGCTGAGAATGGCATGACCCAGGCCCTTCATCTCGACCTGGCGGGTGTAGGAGAAGCTGCACTCATCGATCAGGCGACGGATGCCGACCAGGTATTTTTCCTTGTCGGTACCCTTGATCTGGTGCTCCAGCTCGTAGCTGATGTCGAAGTGGTCCTCGAGGGCACGCTTTCCGCGGCCGGTCACGATGGAGATTTCGCTGAGGCCGGCATCCAGGGCCTCTTCAACACCGTACTGGATGAGCGGCTTGTTCACCACAGGCAGCATTTCCTTTGGCATCGCCTTGGTGGCCGGCAGGAAGCGGGTACCGTAACCGGCGGCGGGGAACAGGCATTTCTTGATCATTTCGAACCTTGAGAGGTGGGTTTTGGGCGGATCGCCGCGCAGTCTAATCAGGCGGCACTCGCCTTACAATGGCCGCTTGCGGGCCTTCCTATGCCTCGGTACAGAAACCCCGCGTCGGCCAACTGCTCCGGCGCGTAGAGATTGCGTCCATCGAAGATCACGGGCACGCGCATAAGACCACGGATCCGCTCGAAGTTCGGCTGGCGAAACTGTTTCCATTCGGTCACCAGCACCAGGGCATCCGCCCCCTCGCTGGCGGCATAGGGCGAGTCCAGCAGGCGCAATTGCCCCGACTCCACGGCCCTGGGGTAGCGCGCGGCGACCCCGGCGTTGGCCGCCGGATCGTGGGCCTGGACCCGCGCCCCCGCCTGCAGCAATGCGTCCAGCAGCACCAGGCTGGGGGCCTCGCGCAGGTCGTCGGTACCCGGCTTGAAGGCCAACCCCCAGAGCGCCACCACCCTGCCCTGCAGGAAACCATCGAAGTGTTCGCGCAGGGCCTGGAACAGCAGGGTCTTCTGCAGCGCGTTGCGCGCCTCCACGGCACGCAGGATGCCGGGTTCCATGCCCTCCTGCTCCGCCGTGCGGATCAGCGCGCGCACATCCCTGGGGAAGCAGGACCCACCATAGCCGCAGCCGGCATAGATGAAGTGCGTACCTATGCGCTTGTCGCTGCCGACGCCGCGGCGCACATCCTCGATATCCACGCCCAGTCGCGCACAAATGCCGGCCATCTCGTTCATGAAGGAAATCTTGGTCGCGAGGAAGGCGTTCGAGGCGTACTTGGTGAACTCTGCCGCGCGCACCCCCATGGCCAGCACCCGCTCGTGATTGCGCAGGAACGGCGCGTAGAGGCGACGCAGCTGTTCAGTCGCCTCCGGCTCGTCGCAACCGATGATGACCCGATCCGGGCGCATGAAGTCGTCGATGGCCGAGCCTTCCTTGAGAAACTCCGGGTTGCTCGCAACCTCCACCCTGAAAGACAACCCGCGCGCCGCTATACCGGCATTGATGCGCTCGGCGACCCGCTCCGCAGTGCCTACGGGGACGGTGGACTTGTCCACCACCAGGCAGCGGTGCCTGAGACTGCTCCCCAGCTCTTCGGCCACCGCCAGGACGTGGGAAAGATCGGCCGATCCATCCTCTCCGCTGGGCGTGCCGACGGCGATGAAGACAATGTCGGCCTGTTCGACGCCGTCGTCGATCCGCGCAGTGAAGTTCAGTTGGCCACTGGAGAGATGGGCCTGGAGCATGGGTTCCAGGCCGGGCTCGTAGATCGGCACCTGGCCGCGGGAAAGGCGCGCCAGGCGAAAGGGATCGCGTTCAACACAGGTGACCTGGTTGCCCATTTCGGCAAAACAGGTCGCCGTTACCAAACCCACATAACCCGCTCCGATCACGCATAGCCGCATGGATAGAACCTCCGCCAGTGATAGGCGGATTCCATCCAAGGCTGATGGCAGGCGCGTGACGGCGCCATGACAGTACGGCGACGGCTGTCGTGGTCAGGATTCCAGCGGGAGTTCCTTGAGCTCCATTTCCACCAGCGCTTCGGTGATCTCGTAGGGAATCGGCATTCCGCTGAAGCTGGCCAGGGTTTCCCAGTTCTGATCCAGCCCCGCACCGATGGCGGCAAGATGCTCGATCATGCGCGTTCCCGCACTTTTCACCGCGGGATCCTCACTGCGCATCATCTCGAAGGACATTTCACTCACCGCCGCCGTAAGGTGCGTGAGACTCCGTGTGGTCAGGCTGAGCAAACGCACCAGCTGCTGCTCTTTCGATTCCATTCGATTCCCCTCTATCACCCGAGTCATTCAGGCTCCCCAAAAGTCGGTCGAATTGCACAACCGGCACGCTCAGGGCGCGCCGCCAATTCAGACTTAGTCCATTCGCCCAGGCGAAAGGTTCGACGCCAGCATCGGACGCGTCCCATCCATACCGCGCGTGCGACGATGATATAGGAAGGACTGTCATGCAGAAATCACCAGAAACGATCAGGCCCGCGCGAGGCGGGCCTGGAATTCGTAGTAGGTGGCCGGCGCTGGTTTCCGGCTTGCGAGGTTTATCAGGCTTCTCGCAGAAGCATGTCAACTCTTCTGCTTCACACGGCGTAAGGGCTGGATCTCATCGGGGAGATCTTTCTAACCGTGTACCCTTCGGAACGCGCCCCACGTTTCCTCACTATCCGCTTGCGCATCAGTCTGCGTATCCACCTACTGATATTCAGGTTAGCAAAGCCCTCCGCTTCCGGCAGCGCGTTTTTAGACCATTTTCTTCCGGCCGGGCGGCGAGCTGAAACGGAACGCGAAAACGACTTCAGCCTCGTTTCTTCGTACGACGAAGGCCGATCCTCGGCAACCGCGAACTTCACGTGCGACAGCCACATCGCTTCAAGGCCAGCGAGCTGGGCCATAGGCCGCTGCTACTCATCTGAAACGACTCGAGGAAAGTTGCGTAACACGCTGATTTTGAATGGTGCCGGAGCGGGACTCGAAGCAAACCAATGAAAGCCCCGTAAAATCTGGATTCTTAGCCTTTCATCCAGCAGCCGTATACCAAAACGTATACCTAAATCCGAAAGCACTCCTGCGGAGCCCTGAAACAGGGGGATTTAGTCCTATAGTCACAGCCCCCTGCAACGGCGGGTTTCGGGGGGACAGAAAACACCTAAATCTCCGTCTAATGTAATGATGCGACGCAAGCCAGACGATTCGACCAGTAGATCTCCCACGATTCGCCTATAGCCCGAGCCGATTCGGTGGTGGCAGAATGCCGCGAATTTTCGACAAGGAGGTCGCCGTGCGCGCCGTTTCCCTCGCTCTGCTTTCCCTAGCTGCCACCCTGACCCTCGCCGGTTGCTCCATCCGAGTTGCGGATCTGACGGTGGCCAGTACCAAGAACTTCAACATGAACTCCAACGCGCTGGAAACGGGTCGGCGTGTCGAAGGGAAGGACCAGGTGGCCGTGGTGCTGTTCCCCCTGGGCCAGCCCAACATGAAGGAAGCGATTGACCGCGCCGTTGAAAAAGAGCGCTGCGCCGTTGGCCTTTCCAACGTTGTGATCAACCAAGAAGCCTTCGTATTTCTGGTCGGTTACGTCGCCGTGAACGTGGAAGGCAACCTGATCCTTGATCGCGCGCTGCCAGGCTGCGGTGGCTATGCCTCCGAGGGCTACCAGCCGGCCCCTGCCCCGGTGCAGACATCGCCCTATCGCGCCAAGGAAGCCCAGTTGCAGCAACTGGAGCAGCAGCAGGGCACCCTGAGCTACGAGGAGTACCAGCGGCGGTATCGGGAGATTGTGGGGCATTGAGCTAGACGGGCACCGAAAATCCAAAATTTCACGCAAGGATTGAGAATGAGGAAGATAGGAATTCGAGCCGCACCAAGGTCTATCACATTTGCCATATTGGATACCGACCAAAATGCAGTTCTTAACATCGAAGAGCTAAAGGTACCTGCGGCATTTGAGACGCCAGACGCACTGAAGTACATCCGCTCTAACCTATTAGACATTCTCAGAGAATATGAGATTGAACGAGCTGGCGTCCGAGTAACTGAACCGAATGCACAATCGATGAACATCGAACGCATTCAGATTGAAGGTGTGATTCAGGAAGCCTTCGCAAGCTCGGAACTCCAATCCTACTACGTAGGCCAAATCTCATCGATCTCAAAACGGCTAGGCTACGAACGTACACGATTCAAGCCGCTGGTAGCCGGCGAGGACGATCCCGGCATAGAGAACTGGAATTCACTAAGCAAGGAGGCACGGGAAGCAATCCTGTGCGCGATGGGAGCCTGAAATGCTTAAGCCCTACCAGAAGGCAGAGCTGACGTTCGACGTAATCAGGGAAATCGGACAAGATGGCCGAAACTCTAAGACCTTCGTAACTCGCGACCATCAACTAAACGCAGAAATTGTCACCAAGCAAATTCGCAAAGGAACTTTAAGTTCTCCAGATGATTTTTTCACAGAGTCCCAGGCTCTGTACGCCAGCGCGCATCCGAATGTAGTGCAAATCCACTATGCATGCTTCGACACCGACCATGTATACGTAGCAATGCCATACTACCAAAGAGGCTCCGTTAAGGACTTAATGACCCAGGGCTATCTGACTGTTCGACAGATAATCACCCTAGGCACTCAAACTCTTAGCGGCCTTCATAACATACATTCAAAAAACCTTATTCACTTCGACGTTAAACCTGACAACATTCTGCTTTCACCGCGCGGGGAAGCCCTTATCTCCGATTTTGGCCAAGCGAAGCAGATGAATTATTCAGGCGTTGCCGCTCAGGACAGGCATTATGGAAAAATGATTCCGCCAGAGGCGATGCAAACAGATCACTTTGATCGGACATTCGACATCTATCAATTTGGCCTGACCTTGTATCGAATGTGCAATGGGAACGATCACTTTTACGCACAACTCCAAAAATATGGAGCCCCGAGCAACTTCGACCGTGACGCGTACCGATACGACGTCCGTAATGGCAGGTTTCCGGACCGATCTTCATTTTTGCCGCACATTCCGTCTACCTTACGAAATGTGATCAAAAAATGTCTCTCTGTAGATCCGACGCAGCGATACCAGTCTGCCATCGAAGTGGCCAATGCGATGGCGGGTATTGATGGAAGCTGCCTAGACTGGCAATTCGTGCCACAGGCAGACACAATGACCTGGACAAAGAGCGACAACGGGATAGCCTACGAGCTAAGCGTCAATGCAGACCGGAGTTCTGTCTGCTACAAGACTGTAAATGGTGGCACGAAGCGGCGTGTGGGTGATGCTTGCAAGGCGAGGATCACCGATCAGGAGTTGAGAAAACTTTTCGCGAGCTACTGATTATGAAATTAAGAAACCGTCCAGAGAACTACGTGAAACGATCTGATCTTCCCGGACGGTCTTCCTATGCCTTGAAGGCGAAGGACGCGATAGAGAGAAAGCCAAAAGAGCGCGATTTCTCTAAGGTAGAAATCGACGCCGGTTTCTATTTTACGTTTCAAGCGGAAGCATCCAAGAGCAGCTGACTTTTGCTCGCGTCAACCAAGCCCCGCCACCAGCGGGGCTTTTCGTTTCTGAACTCCCTTCCCTCTTACTCCCCCGCCGGATAGCATTGCGCCATCTGCTTGCAGTGGAACCAAGGAATGGCTCGCTTCTCCCTCTCGCAGGAACTCTCCCGCATCCTTCTTCGGCTCGCCCTTGGCCTCGGTTTTGGGTTGCTGATGTGGTTCATTACGGCCCAGGTCATCACCCACACCCTCAAAAACATGCAGGATGAGATGCTGGCGAACAATCGTGCCGCTCAAGCGAAGGCCCAGACGCAGTTGCGAGAAGTGCAGGCTCAGCAAGAAGCCCGACGACTGCAGCGCCAACATCAGCAAACGATGTCCGAGCAGGAAGCGCGCAGGCAGTCAGCAATAGACGCACAGCGGGCAGTCGAGGCGCAGCGCGCCCGGGTAGATCAGCAGCGACAGAGGGATGCGGCCTGGGAGAGCTTCTACAAGCCAATGCGTGGCTGCGACAACTGGCAAAGTGACTCTCACATGGTCGAGTGCCAGAACCACAAACTGCACGCCAAGCGTGAGTTCGAGCAGAAGTGGGCTGCTGGTGAATTCAACCAACCCAAGGGGTGAGCATGCTTGATGCTCTGATCGATTTATTCGTCAATGACCTGTGCTATCGCCTCGGACACCGAATACTCAGAGCTCTGTCACGCGGTCGATTCCCTGGCCGGAGCAGCTCTGGTTCGGATTGTGCCTCGCGACCGGCAGCGCAGCGAACATTGCTGCTCTAGCGTTGGGGATCTATCTCGTATCGAGACTGCACTAAGTAGCCCTGCCACCGAGCGGTGTATCCACCTCCGGGACCTGGCCAGCTACCTGGACGATCTGCGCGCTGCGGCAGTGAAAGAGCTGAATCAACTGCGACGTCGGTAAGGTTTACTGGCAAAGCTCCTGGATTTGAAAAGTTAACAGCCTTTAACAAATCAGCAAATGCGTTAAGCCCTAGAGCCGCAAGGGTTCCAGGGTATTTGATGAATTCATTTGCTGATTAACAGGGTGTTAACCGGAGGCTGTAGAGGGGATTTTTTCTGCGAATGGGTTGGCGGGGGGTTTCCCAAGGGAAGGGGTTTGGAATATCCGACTACCCCCCCCCCCCCGGGCCTGGACTGAGATTTCAGGAAAATTCTTCGGATTAATGATCGACGAGTTTGGCGGGCGGTCAGCAAGGGGCGACCGGCAAGGTTCACCCCACGCCCCCATAACTCATACCCCACGGAGATCGCTCGCCGTCTTCTTGGCGTGACAACCATCAAGGCCAGAGCACAGCACCTGGCAGTTGTCTTCGGTGTCCGATCCGCCCAGGAACAGGGGGATCTTGTGGTCCAGCTCGAAGCCGGCCGGGAAGTCGCAGAGCTTCCCACACTCTGCGCAGTGGGGGTTACGGGCCCAGACCTTCAGGCGTCTGTCCTGGAGCTTCCTGCCGGTGATCCTGCGTTCGGCCACGGTGGGCAGTGGCTGGATACGTGTCTGCTTCACTTCACCCACACGGGGCTTCAGCGTCTGGAGCCTGGCCATCAGTACACCTTTTCGTTTCTGGTCCGTGTTTTGTCCGCTTCGCACGCGGACAGATTGTGGAACTGGATGGCCTGGAGCCGGGGCCCGGGCATTTCTGCATATACTTCAATCAGATAAAATTTATTCGTCCGCAGGCCACGCCGCACTAGGCTTGGAGTCGATTTTCAGAAAACGCAGTTTCGGGTGTTTTCGGGAATTGGTGTCCGCCCGAATGGCGCTTTTTTATCTACCTCATTTAGAAAGTTAAATTTCGGCTGAAAACCGCGCGGCACTAAGCTTTAATGCCTTTCTAGGAAAACACTATTTCGATGATTTAGCGGTGCTTCTCCACCAGCAAGTCCAAGATGATGTCCTTTGCGATTCCTATCCTGCTATCGCAGTACCGTTCGTAGCCCTCGGCCATGGTGTGAAGCGCTTCTTTCATTGCGGCCTGCTGAGCCTCAGAGAGCGGCTCATCGCACTTCATCTGGAAGTCGATCGCCTGGTCCGAGAAGAGCTCTGCGTGATAACCCTTGAACTCAGCCAGGACTTTCTCTGCGGCGGCGGCGGCAACGCCTTTCGCAGCGATCTGTTCCCGCCAGAATTGCTCCCACTTCCTCCAGGTTCTGGCGTGGCTGGCGGGAAATTTCATGATCTCTGCCATTAGTCGTACCTCCCAGCAGAGCGAAAGGCTCGGACGGTGTCTCTGTAGGTTTGAGCGCTTGCCGCCCTTGCTTCCTTCGCGTTGGTGATGTTGGGTTGATTGATGGTGATGTTGTTGACTGTGCGACGGCCTCCGCCGTTGGCGGCGATGTCGGCCTGTACCCGGTCCAATGTGCTATCCAGTTTGGCGCTGGTTTCCGCAGTGGTGACCCGCTCGCCCTTCTTCAGGTTCCAGGTGCCATCCTCGGGGATAGACATGATCCCGTCGTGCGCTTGGCCCGCGATGGTCTGCGCGCCAATGAGCGCGGCAGACGCATAGCCCATGCCACGAATGACTTGGGCATACACAGCGCCAGCCTGGGGGCCGAGACCGATAGGCGGAGGTGCAAGGGCGGCAGTAGCAGCAGTCTCGGTGTTGATAATGGTCTGAGCGATAGCCATCGCCTGCTGGGCCGCAAAGGCCGCCTTGTACAGGCCGGACTGCTCCCCGTAGAACGTTTTGGCCAGGTTGGCCAGGTTGCCGAACAGGTTGCCGGCGGCGGCCAATGATGCCGTTTGGCGGGCGTTCTCCAGGTCAGCCAGCGCCTGCTCATGCTGATCCTTGAGCTCCAGTTCCTTGGCGTCCCATTCCTCGTTGAGTTCGGCCTTGTCCTTGCGGCTCACCGATTCGTTTCACCAGGTCTTCGGCACGGTCTTGGGTGGCAGTCATCACGCACCCCACTGAACGCCGGACAGCCAGGCGACGGAGCCTGCGCGCGCGACTTCCCAGTTCAGGAAGCGTTCGGCCAAGGCAGCGGTCAGGTTGTTCTGCCAGAGGGAGAGGAAATGCTGACCATCGGGTCCGCCAGATATCCCAATGGTGGAGAGCATGGAATGCTTGATCTGAACACCTTCATCGGTGAGCAGAATTCCAGCTGGATCGATCAACGCCACTATTGCGCCGTTGGAGTCGACCGGCACTGAATCGCTGGTTACCACCGGCACACCGAAAAGGTCGCCACCGCGTACCGTCAGGCCGGTTTCACCGAGCGCTGCCTGCATGAGCGACAAGGACAGGGCGGTCTCCGGGTGCATCGCTATCACAGCAGTTTCAAGCGAGCCATCAAAGGCTGCGAAGAGGGCCCTGATGTCTGCCCGCACGGCGTCGGCATCGGTGCCCGATGACGGCACGGGCGTCACACCATTGGTGACCGATGCCGGGGATTGATTGGGAATTCCGCCGTTACTGGGATCGAGGAAAGAAATCCCCTCGAGAGCGGCAATGGGGGTCACCAGGTCGTTGGTCACTGCCGATTCGAAGGCAGCGCCCTGCCCGTCCAGGAGTTCCTGGGTCAGTACCAGCAGGCCGGTGATTTTCTTGGAGTCGAGGCGCTTCCGCTCGAAGGCGGTATGCGTGGCAACCTTCTGCGCCCCCTCGGAAGTCCAGTAAGCAACCTGGCGACCGCGAAACCATGACGGGCCGACTTGGGCCAGTGGCTACCCGCCAGATCGGCGATGGCCAGCAGCGGCTCCCAAGCATCGTTGGCGCGGTCGTTCAGACCCGTGATCGGGGTGGGCCTGGCCTTGCCGATGGCCTCGGCACTGTCCTGGGCGAAGCGGGCCAGACGGGAGCGCAGCTTTTCCCAGAGCGCCGGATCGGAGTGGCGCAGGCTCTCCACGCTCTCCCCTGGGGTACGCCGGCGCAGGCGCAGTGGCACGCTGCGGTCGGCCAGGGTGTCGGCGATCTTGCCAATACCACACAGGGCCTTGGCGCCCCAGACGTTGAACGGGGTGGGCAGGTGATCGTCACCGACGCAGCGGATCACGATGGCGCTGTCCCGGGTGAAGCCAGCATTGAGGATGCCGCGGGCGTCCTCATGCGCGGCCAGGAACCCGCTTGGTGACCAGGTAGGGATGCTCGGGATCGGCGCGACGGGCATCACGCCAGAGGCGGTTGTACTCCGAAAGCCTCATCCAGAGTAGCAACGCGATGAAATCGCCACATTCCGAAGCTGGCAAGGTATGCGCTAGCTACCCAATCCGGCATCGGAAGCAAGTGGACCGCACACAGGCGCATTGCTTCTAGGAGGTTGGTGTTATCTCCTCCTTCGAACCCTGTTCGATACGCCTCCATCATCAGTGTCCATGCCTGCCAGCGTTGAAACGGGCTATGCGGACCGTCGTCACCAGCCGCGCAAGCCTGCTCGCGCGACCAATCCGGGTCAAAATCGTGGAAAGGTGATTGCGCTGAAATCATGCCCGCTTGATCTCCACTACGTTGGTGCTTTCCGCCCCCTGATGAGCGAAATCGTAGGGCGTAACGTGTTTCTGCCGGTTGGCATCCAGATAATCCGCCCACCACTGGACCATGAGCCGGCGCTCTTCCAGGTGTTCGGCCTTGTGGATGTAGGCCGCCCGCACGCTGTTGCGCTCCTGGTGGCTCATCTGCCGCTCCACCGCCTCCCGACTCCACAGTCCGGACTCCACCAGGGCGGAACAGGCCATTGTGCGGAAGCCGTGCCCGCAGACCTCGGTCTTGGTGTCGTAGCCCAGACGCCGTAGGGCAGCGTTGACGGTGTTCTCACTCATCGGCTTGTGGTGGTAGTGGTCGCCGGGGAACACCAGCTCGAAGCGCCCCGACAGCATGTGCACCTGGCCCAGCAACCCGAGGGCCTGACGGCTCAACGGAACCAGGTGCGGGGTGCGCATCTTGGCGCCGCGCTCGGAGTGCTTCACTCCCTCGATAGCATCGCGCTCGCCCGGGATCGTCCAGAGGCTGCGCTCCATGTCGATCTCTCCCCAGCGGGCGAAGCGCAGCTCACTGGAGCGAATGAACACCAGCAGCGTCAGTGAGACCGCCAGGCGGGTCAGGGGACGTCCCTTGTAGACCTCGAGGCGCTGCAACAGCTCGGGCAGGCGCTCCAGCGGCAGCGCCGGGCGGTGCTGGGTCTTGCGGGTGGCGGTGGTGCCCACCAGGTCGTTGGCCGGATTGGTCTCGAGGTGCCCATGCTGCACGGCGAAGCGCATCACGCCGCTGATGTATTGGCGCAGGCGACTGGCGAGATCCAGGTGGTCGTTCTTTTCCGCGCTCTTCAGGGGCACCAGCAGGTCACGCACCTTCAAATCGGCGACACTCCGATCACCCAGCGTCGGAAACAGGTGTTGCTCCATCCTCGTCAGGATCTTCGCTGCGTGGTCCTTCGACCACTTGCGCGCGCCCGCGGCATGCCACTCAAGCCCGATCGCCTTGAACGTGTTGGTCGCGGCGGCCAGCACCTCGGCCTTCTCGCGCTTGGCGTGCTCGATGGGGTCTATCCCATGAGCCAGCAGCTCCAGGGCCTCGGCGCGCCGGTTGCGGGCGGACTTGAGCCCCAGGGCCGGATAGCTGCCGAATGTCGCCAAACCGCCCTTCCCGTTCGGCCGGGTGTACTTGAAGCGCCAGACCTTGCTGCCATTGGCCTTCACCAGCAGGAACAGGCCCTGGCCATCGAACAGGGTGTAATCCTTCTCGCGCGGCCTGGCGGCCTCGCATTTGGTATCCGAGAGCGGGGTTACGGTACGCGCCATGGGTATACGACTCCTTGCCGAACCGGCGTATACCTATACGTATACCTAAAATGGGTATATGTGTGGAAGCATGAGGAAACGTACAGGCACAAAAAACCGGCCAAGATGGCCAGTTTTTCTGGGTTTCAGACTCATATGGAGACATCTGAAACCATCTCAATGGTGCCCGGAGCGGGACTCGAACCCGCAAGCCCAAAGGGCGAAGCATTTTAAGTGCTCTGCGTATACCGATTTCGCCATCCGGGCTGGAGGGGTACTGAGGCAAGGCGCTGATTTAAGCCCAAATAAAATTCCGAATCAATCACTTACGCACGCAAGGCTGGCAATGTGAAGCCACCGCCCAGGCCGAAATCATCCAGGGAACCGGGAGCTTCGTTTTTCCGGGGGCTCGGAGCAGCGGTCGAGGACGCGTTGCACAAACGACTTGGCACCGAGAAGCGCGGCAGCGCCGTGTACCGCTACTTTGATGGCGCTGGGCTACGCTTCTGCCAAGGCTGACTGCACAAGGAGGATGCAATGCCCGGCAGGGATCCGCTTACAGCCGCCATCTACCGGATCAGCGAGAATCAGAATGCACTTGGCTGCGCGATTGCCGAGCTGGCCAAATGGGCAGACTCCTGCGGCAACCCCGAGGTAGCCGAGAAAACCCGATACCATCTGCAGACGCTGCTGGACAATTCAGACGCCATTTCCAAGGCGATCAACGAGCTCCACGCAGCCAGAGCCGAGCACAAGAACAAATGATACCGGCACTTTCCACAGGGCCATTGGCCCAGAAGCCTGCCAACCCCTGGCTGCCACAACAGGGTTACCACTCCGGGCAACGCTTCCAGGAAGTCGACGCGTTCTCTTTGCACCTGCTCTTTTGCAGAACAAGGAACCTTTTTGCGGACGCTTAACCTCTTTTTACCGATTCAACCAGTAGCCCATCCCGCCCCGCATCCCTTCCGGGCTCCGATCGCGGCGGGGCAATCACTCGCGTCGGCAGCGAAAGCCGCGTAGGCACTCAGCGCCATGCGCTCAGCGAGAATGAGCTGCTCGAACTTCGCCATCTGGTCATCCGACCAGGGGACTGCCGCTTCTTCCAGGAAGGCCACTATGGCGATGTGCGAAGCCGCTACGTCGAGCGAGAGCTGATGCAGCTCTGCCCAGTGCGTCGGTTCGGTCACTGATCGCTCCCGGTGCATCGCGCTTTCAGATGCACCTGATTAGGGTCTCAACAGCGCCAGGCGGCTGGCGGATTTGTGGTGAGCTGCAGATATATTTCCTGTCCGGAACCGGAGATCGCCCTGCCGAGCCATTTCCGAAGCGCCAGCATCCCTTGTCGTCATCCGCCAGCGACCAGCCTATACAACCCAGCGGCCGCCTTACCCAAACAAACGGTAATGCCGGGTAGCCGCAGTCAATCTACCGTTACCGAGTAACAATCTTCAGTAGGCGACATAGCGAAGTTATGGCTTGGCAACAATGTTCAGTGTGTCATGGCAGCAGCATCAATCTGAAAAATGGGCAGAAGGTCGAGTGCCGCCATTGCCAAGGCCTGGGCCGGGTGTATGTGAACACTTCGAAGCCGGTTGAAAGCGGATTTTTTCCCTTTCTGACAACCCTGCAGGTATTGGTGGCCCTGGCCGCTGGATACCTGGCTACGAATATCGACAAGCAGTGGGTCCTGACGCACAAGCTGATACTCGACGTCCTGGTGGCCGGCGCGGTCTATTGGGCGCTTACGCTCAAGACAATCCGGGCGCTGATGCTATGGGGGATCGCTGCAGTGATCCTTTATCAGGCGTACCAGGTCTGGATGCTCCGCTGAATCCTCACTGGTTGCTTCGAATTGACTCGCAGGCACAGAGTCGCTGAAGGAGATCACCACGCCGTGGCACGATGCCGAGACACGTCACGATTCCCTGTCACAGATCGGCCTCTACCGGACCTTCCGCAGCGTACCTTTGAAGCTGATTCCGGGACCGGAAGTACTACTTCCAGACACCTGCGCCGCTCCATTGGCGGTGAGGTTCATGGTGTAGGTGTAGTTCCCTCCATCCTGGCCGATGAAGGTGTAGACCAAGGTTCTGCCGTTTATACGCATGCTCGTGAACTCAACCGGGCCGCTTTCCATGTCGGCACGCCCAGTCAAATGCCCGCCTGTGGACCGGATGTAAATGGTCGCGTCATCTGAAAACAGCATCCATCGAAGCGTGCCCTGCCAAGTCCCAAGGAATCGAGCGGTATTCTCGTCAACGGCCACTTGGCCAGGAGAAGACTGCCCCCCACCGGCAGCGGCAGCTGAAGCGGCACAGACCTCACATTTCACTTCCGAGAAGCTCTTCATGGAGATAGGTGACGTGCCAAACGCGCTGTCTTCCACCGAGTTCGTGTTTGCCAGGACATTGAAGTACGGCGTACCGTCGATGTAGTAGGACACTTTCGAGCACGTCGCCGTGGTCGAAGTAATCGAGAAGTTGGCCGAGTAGGACGGTGCAGCCCCCGTCAGTGATTTCATCTTGATCGACGCAGCGCACCGCCCAATGATCTTGCTGCAGTCGCACATAGGCTCAGCTTGCACGGCAATGCCAATCAGCCCCAAAGCACCGCCCACCAGGGCCTTCTGAATTCGGTCCATGTAATCAGATCCCTCCCCGGATCAGTCGCCCGAATTCTAGTGGCTCCGTGGCCTTTCGCCTTCATTCGTTTGAATGAATCCCCCGCCAGCCGCACCAGAGGTACAGCATCGCTTGACCGGTCACAGGTCTGTGCACGTTGTATCTACCACCAGTTTCCCCGTGTCAGGAGTGTCGGGGAAGATTGGGTGGACCTTCTGGGAGTACAGATAGTGCCTCAGCAAGCGATCCGCCTCTTGGCGGATCTCTTTCGGCAGTTCGGCGTTACGGGATAGCCCAACCAGTAAGTCCCAAGTCTGGTAGACCGATTGAATTCGCTGATTCGAGAGAGTCATACAGTGTCCTAACGTTCGATTGAATGGTTCGCGCCCATGGATGAGTTCCACGGGGAGGTCAATGTATTGAATCTGGGCAAGGCCAAATATCGCCGTTCACGGGAACCTGGTGTGGCGATTGCGGCCAAGCGCTTGTAGTGGATCGGCTACGGGTAGAAACACCGATCGAGCGCCCGGGGTGAGCTGCGGCAATGCTGGAACGGGCACGCGCCAGTACGGTGACAGGCTCCTGGTGCCCTGCTACGGCTCCGGATCCGAGCTCACTGGCCGCAGCCTGGACTGGAAAATAACCTGATCGCGTCCGGAGGCAGGGTGTCTACCGACTAAGTCCACCTCCGGAGAGCATCATGAAAAAGCCTACTCAACAGGACGCACCCGGCCTGACAATGGCTAAAGAGGTCGTCACCAGCGAAGGCGTGTGCCCCGACGATATACCCGCGATGCTCGACGCTCTGATTGACGAAGGGATCAACTCACCCCTTGGGCGCCCGGCACTGGACGAGCTCTTCGACTTGGCTAGCGAACTTAGGAAGTCCGGCGCCAGCACTTCCGAGGAGCTGCATAAGACGGACTTTGACCGGGGCCTGGGGTTCGCCTTGACCATGGTGCTAGCGCGAATCAAGACACTGCAGTGAATACCCTCCCCGTCCTCGCTGGCCGGGGAGAAGTCTCAGGGCTTTCTGCGATTCGGCCAGCCGTCGCATATCAGACGCTGGCCCATTTCCGAGGCGCAGACCGGGTGGAGATACAGTGATCGCCCAACGCCTGGCGCGTCATACCCATCGAAACGAACTGCCGAGTGATCAATCGGTTCGCAGCAGCTGAAGCAAGTCAGGTTCTCAGGCTGCCGGTGGGGGTGGAGGCCTTCCTTGAAATTAGGGTGAAACGTCACGGCATGCTCCTGTGCTTCGTTCTTATAGGTAACTGGCCAGCATCCTTGCACAAGGTGAGGGCCGGGGTCGATCGATGCTGTGGAACCGCTGGGATAAGACGCACGCCACCGCCGCCAGGAAAGCGACCGAGGCTGGCGACCTCGACCTGGCTCAACGGACCAGGCAGTTCCAGTTTCGCAACAGGCGAGATCGTCGAACCGACCAGGTGACCACGGGTTGGGGACACGATCCGAAAAGTTGCGGAAATCGCACTTTCCAGAGCGCATGAAAAAAGCCCCGTAGGCTTTTGATCTACGGGGCTTTTTAGATGGAGGCCGAAGTCGGAATCGAACCGGCGTACACGGATTTGCAATCCGCTGCATGACCACTCTGCCATCCGGCCTAAACGATGACGCCGCTTGAGGCGGCGTCATCGCGTGAAACTGGAGCGGGAAACGAGACTCGAACTCGCGACCCCGACCTTGGCAAGGTCGTGCTCTACCAACTGAGCTATTCCCGCTTTGTCTTGGTGACGGGCGCCATTCTATAGGAACATGAACAGCCGTCAACCCCTTGATTCAAAAAAACTTTTATTTTTCCTTCGGGTCAGCGCTGAGGTGCGGCCAGGCTGCCAGCAGGTAATGCAGCATCGACCAGAGCGTCAGGGCCGCCGCCAGGATCAGCAGGAAATAGCCAATGGCCACCCAGAAGGTGAACAAGGGTGGGTTGGCCAACAGAATCACCAGCGCAACCATCTGCGCCGCAGTCTTCCACTTGCCGAGGTTGGACACCGCCACATGGGCTCGAGCGCCCAGCTCCGCCATCCATTCGCGCAACGCCGAGACCACGATCTCACGGCCGATGATGGTGGCCGCGGGCAACGTGAGCCACAGGTTGTGGTGCTCTTCCACCAGCAGCACCAGCGCCACGGCGACCATCAGCTTGTCCGCCACCGGGTCGAGGAAGGCGCCGAAAGGCGTGCTCTGCTGCCAGCGCCGGGCAAGGTAGCCATCGAACCAGTCGGTGATCGCCGCAATGGCAAAGACCGCACTGGCTGCCAGATAACTCCAGGAGAACGGCAGATAGAACAGCAGGATGAAGACAGGGATGAGCAGTACGCGCAGAACGGTGAGCAGATTAGGAATATTCATCGTTACGGCTGGTTCCAAAGGAAGGCCGCATTCTACTCGCTGTGCAGGGCGGCATAAATCGACTCAGCGAGCTTTTTGCTGATGCCGGGGGCCTTGGCGATCTCCTCGATGCTCGCGCGATTGAGTTCCTGCAGCCCGCCGAAATGCTTGAGCAACTCGCGACGACGCTTGGGCCCCACACCGGCAACATCTTCCAGGCTCGAGGTCCGCCGTGCCTTGCCACGCCGCGCCCGGTGTCCGGTAATGGCGAAGCGGTGCGCCTCGTCGCGGATCTGCTGGATCAGGTGCAACGCGGGGGAGTCCGCCGGCAAGGTGAACTCATGGGACGCGTCGTTCAGGTAGAGGGTCTCGAAACCCGGCTTGCGGGTGACGCCCTTGGCCACGCCGAGCAGGATCAGCTCGGGCACAGCCAGCTCCTGCAGCACTTCCTGGGCCATGGCCAACTGCCCCTTGCCACCGTCCACCAGGAGTACGTCGGGCAGCTTGCCCTCCCCCTCCTTCAGCTTGCTGAAGCGACGGGACAACGCCTGGTGCATGGCCGCATAGTCGTCGCCTGCGGTGATGCCCTCGATGTTGTAACGGCGGTAGTCCGACTTCAACGGCCCTTCCGGGCCGAACACCACGCATGAAGCGACCGTGGCCTCTCCGCTGGAGTGGCTGATGTCGTAGCACTCCAGCCGCTGTGGCGCCTCGTCCAGGCCGAGGGCCTCGGCCAGCGCCTCGAAGCGCGCCGCCGTGTGTTGGCGGTTGGCCAGGCGCGCTGCCAGGGCCTGCTCGGCATTGGTAACGGCGAGCTGCTGCCAGCGCGCGCGGGTACCCCGCACCCGGTGGCTTATGTCCAGCTCCCGCCCGCGAAACTCCGCCAAGGCCGAAATCAGTGTGGGAAAATCTTCGTGGATCGTGTTGACGATCAGCTCGCCAGGCAAATCGCGCTCATGGTTGCCCAGGTAGTACTGGCCAATGAAAGCCACCAGCACTTCACCCGCTTCTTCCTCGATGGCCACTTGCGGGAAAAAGTTCTTGCTGCCCAGCACGCGTCCGCCACGGACACTGATCAGATGAACACAGGCGCCGCCCGGCGTGGCAATGGCGGCGACCACGTCGATATCGCCGGTACCACCCTCCATGCTCTGCTGGTCCTGGACCCGGCGCAGGATAGCGATCTGGTCACGCAATTCCGCGGCCCGCTCGAAATCCAGACGCTGCGCGGCCTCTTCCATGCCGGTGGAAAGCTCCTGCGTCAGCGCATTGCTGCGCCCCTCGAGGAACATCACCGAGTGACGCACGTCCTCGGCGTATTCGCCGGGCTCCACGAGCCCCACGCAGGGTGCCTTGCAGCGCTTGATCTGATACTGCAGACAGGGCCGCGTGCGGTTCTTGTAGTAGCTGTCCTCGCACTGGCGAACCAGGAAGGCCTTCTGCAGCAGGTTCAGGCTTTCCCGTATGGCGCCAGCGCTGGGATAGGGTCCGAAATAACGCCCCTTCTGCTTCTTGGCGCCGCGATGAATGCTCAGACGCGGAAAATCGCCATCGCTGAGGTGCACATATGGGTAGGACTTGTCGTCCCGCAGCAGGATGTTGTAAGGCGGCCGCCATTCCTTGATCAGCGTCTGCTCGAGCAGCAGGGCTTCGGTCTCGTTGGCGGTGATGGTGGTCTCGACCTGGGCAATCCTCGCCACCAGGGCTGCGGTCTTCGGCGCCAGGCCGGTCTTGCGGAAGTAACTGGCCAGGCGCTTCTTCAGGTTCTTCGCCTTGCCCACATAAAGCAGCTTGCCGTCCGCACCGAGCATCCGGTACACGCCCGGACGACCGCTGCAGGCAGCAAGAAAAGCACTCGCATCGAAGGTGTCGGACATCTTAACTGACGGCGTCCACCATGCCGTGTCTTACGGCCAGCAGCGCCAGTTCCACGTCGCTGGAAATAGAAAGCTTGTCGAAGATTCTATAACGGTAGGTGTTCACCGTCTTCGGCGACAGGCAGAGCTTGTCGGAAATGCTCTGAACCTTCTGACAGTTCGCGATCATCAGGGCGATCTGGATCTCACGCTCGGAGAGCAGGTCGAACGGCGAACCACTGGCCTGCGGCTGGAAGGACTTGAGAGCCAGCTGCTGGGCAATCTGCGGGCTGATGAATCGCTGGCCGGCAAAGACCTGGCGAATGGCCTGGATCATTTCCTCCAGGGCAGCGCCCTTGGTCAGGTAACCGGCAGCACCAGCCTGAAGCAATCGAGTCGGGAACGGATCTTCCTCGCAGGCGGTCACCGCCACGACCTTGATGTCATCATGGCTGCGCAGCAGCTTGCGAGTCGCCTCCAGGCCGCCGATGCCCGGCATCTTGACGTCCATCAGGACCACATCGGGCTTGAGTTCCCGCGCTTTTTTCAGCGCCTCTTCACCACTATCGGCCTGCCCAACCACTTGCAGGCCGTCAACGTCGGCCAGCATGCGGGTAATCCCCGTTCTTACCAGATCGTGGTCATCGACCACCAGCACCCTAATCAAGCGACACCTCTCAGTGCATCGCGCGCTGCGGCGGCAGCAAGCTTGTTCGAATGAGGCTCACATTAGCAAATGACCGCAGAATGACCTAGAGCCAGATGCGGGGAGCGTCAAATGAAAAGCGTCAATTTTCAATCCCCAATTATAGTAGCGGGATGAAAATCACGCGCGAGCGAAAAACCAAAGCGCATAGTTTACAACCACTTGCTCTGTTCGGCTGATGTGCTGGCTGACAAGTATGAATGTGCAGGCCCGAGGGTGCCCCTGTAAAGCCAGAGACACCCTCGCACCTTTCAGGACGCAACGCCCCACTCGCGGTCAACGTGGTTCAGAGTTGAAAGGATGTGCTGCGTACCGGTCAGTGCCGGCGCCATGGTCCACCGCTGGTACCTGTCGTTCCCCATGCGCACCAGACCGGTGTGACTGGTCAGGTCGCGATCGACTTCGGGATTGATGTCATAGAAGCCCAGGCTGTACCGGATCGCCTCGATAGCCTCGGGCTCTCCGGTGAGGAACTGCCAGCCGGGGCCGATGTGGTGCTTCTGTACATACGCCTCGAGCACCTCCGGAGAATCCAGCAATGGCTGCAGGGTTATGGAGTACATGAAGACACTCCGCCCTACCCTATCGCCCAACAGCTGTTGAAGCTGATGCAGATTGGCCGTCATGGTCGGGCATTTCCCGGTGCACTGGGTGTACATCATATTGAAGGTGACCACCTTGCCGCGGATGAGGTCGTCATAGAACTTCACCTTGCGGCCCTCATGGGTGTAAAGCGTGACATTCGGAAGCGGGATCGCTCCGCCCCCCGGTTCAGGCGAGGCCTCCAGCAAGCCACCGCTACGAGTGGCCGCCCAGCCGGCCAGCAACGCGGCCGCGCCACCGATTCCAGCCAGCATTGTTCTTCGCGTATTCATGATCATTCCTCCCACCTCGGAGATGCTGCGCAGTCGGCCTCACACGATGTCCCAGCGCAACATCATGGCGTGGTCTTCGTGGATCAGGTTGTGACAGTGCATGGGGTACTTGCCCTTGTAGTCGCGGAAACGCAGGAACACCCGCAACGTGGTGAACGGCTCGACCACATAGACATCCTTGCGCCCTTGTTCATGGGCAGGAATGGGAACACTGACGCCCTTGACGATCTTCTGGATGATCCTG
Source organism: Pseudomonas sp. GCM10022186 (assembly GCF_042656385.1). Taxonomy (NCBI): domain Bacteria; kingdom Pseudomonadati; phylum Pseudomonadota; class Gammaproteobacteria; order Pseudomonadales; family Pseudomonadaceae; genus Pseudomonas; species Pseudomonas sp. GCM10022186. Next base: position 17,821 of record NZ_JBHSOU010000070.1, on the reverse strand, counting down.
CCTTCCTCGAAGTGGATGTGGATGGGGTGGGTCCAACCGTCATCGACGTTGGACAGTTCCCAGATCTCGTAGCCGCCCTTGGGAATCTGTGCCCGTGGTTCGTTCACATCGACGAACTTGCCATTGATCGCCCACATCCCCTTGTCGCGCTCGAAGATCCAGCGCCGCACCGGCGCCGAATTGATTTCCGCCTGGGTGATCACCGGCAATGGCCGCAAGCTGGTCGGCACGCGGCTCAGGTCCTGTGCCGACGGGAAACGGTCGACGATGATCTTCAACACCCGAACACCGGGGTCCCTGATGTCCTTGGGTCCGCGGGTCAGCTCCTGGCGGACCCGGTTGACCAGGTACAGTTGGGTTCCTACCAAGTACCTGGAGAAGTCGACCACTATATCGGCGCGCTCGGCCACGCCGAGGCTCACGCTGGTCTGGTTCAGCAGCGGCGCCGGAAGCAGGTTGCCGTCATTGGCGATATAGGTGAACTTCTGCATCACGCCATTCGGCGACACCAGGGCGAAGTTGTAGAAGCGACTCGGTCCGGTGTTCAGCAGGCGGAAGCGGTACTTGCGCGCAGCCACGCGCAGCACCGGTTCGATCCGCCCGTTCACCAGCACCTTGTCGCCCAGCACCCCTTCCGGATTGACCTGGTCATAGAACAACTTGCCGCTGGCGTCGAAGCGCCGATCATTGAAGTTCAACGGGTAATCGTAGGGATGGCTCGGCAGCCGAAGCGCATTGGGGTTCGGATCGGCTTCATTGCCTGAGTCCAGTTCGTCGAACAGGCAATAGAATCCTGCCAGCCCGAGATAGAGATTGGGCGCGGTAAAGTCCAGGGTATGGTCGTGGTAGAAGAGCGTACCCAGCGCTTCGGTAGGGTCGCCAGCGAGGTCCTGCCGCGCTTCGAATCCGGCCTTCACGTTGGAATAGAGATGGTCCTTGAACCTCCCGTTGGCCGAAAGCGTCGGGCCATGCTTGTTGGGGCTGTAGTAATCACCCGGGAAGCCATCGCTCTCCGAGCCGCAATGCAGGTTGTGCAAGTGAGTGGAAATTTCTGGAGTCCCGAACCCCACATGGTTCTGTGGCAACTTGTTGTGGATACGGCAGATCAGCGGGCGGCCATAGCGCGCGAAGAACGTGGCGCTGGGCATGGTCAGGTCTGGATTGGTGTTGGCCTGGTAGCCCCATATCCGCTGCGGCGGATAGGAGGGGCTGTATACCCAGTCGTTTCGCTCCGTTGCGCTGATCTCGTAGAACAGCGCTCCCGGAGAGAACTCCGCCCAGCGTTGATGGGTATTGCGCCCACACTCACCCGCAGCGATGTTGGCAGTTCCGGTGGGCGCAGGGCTCAGGGACGGCACCGCCGCCACCGGATTCACCTGCTTGGGCAACTCATGGGCCCAGGGCACAGTGGCCGGGCTGGGAGGAAACACGGGCGGCGCGGTTTCGGCCCGGGCCTTTGTACCGGTCATAAGCAGCGGCGCCGCCATCGTCGCTGCCGTCAGTTTCAGAAATGTCCTTCTCCCCTCGCCGTCGGCCGAGTCCTCAGGCCGATCTGTCGCGTGCTCGCAGTCAGGGCGTTTCATGACTCTCTCCAGTTGCCAGCCCTCGACACCGGGAGGACGCCTTGAGGCATCTCGAATGGGAACCGCACCGGTGAGAATATGGGCTAATTGAGCATTCGCTCGTTTGGTTCAGCGCCGCAGAACGTCAATAACATGACTAAAGAGGAGTTGTTTCAAAATGTAAATGCCACATAGCCACCAAATTGACGCTTCCATCGGAAGGGCCGACCGGGGCGACAAAGCAGGCCGCAACGGGGAGTAAGCAGCCGAAAGTTCCTGGTAAGGGGGCGACAGGGAAAAACCTGCCGGATGACGATTGTTTGACGATATCGGATGCGACTTGGCAAACCTGAGGACCAAGGTGCCGGTTCGGTGGCAGGGATCTGGGAGCCTGATGCTGCTAGTCCCGCCGATCGGGATCAACCGATGAGGGCGGCGGCGTAACCGCCTCGTCGGCCCGTTCCATGACAGACCGGCGTACGCTGTCTCGAGGGAGCGACTCCAGGTCGTCGTCGAGATCGGCAATCGGTTCCGTTTCGGCCGGTACGTGGTGCTGCGCCAACCGCCCCAGGGCAACGGCAGCCAGTAGGGCACTGACGAGCTTGTAGATCAGCGAACTGATATCGAAGTTCTGCAAAGTGCCGTCGTCCAGCCACAGTGAACCGATACGCGCCAGGACCAGCATTGTTTGCATCAGGAGCAGCATCACCAAGGCCGCACGCATCAGCTCGCGCCCTCGCAGCGACCAAAGCAGGAAAAGCGCCAGCCCCACCTGCAAGCCACCGTAGTAGACGCGGACATTGCTGACCGAAGCGGCCTCCATCAGCAACATGCCATTGAGATTGGCCATTTCGTAGGGGCGAAACCAGTACGCCAGGCCAAAACCGGCGAACACCACGACCTGAAGAATCAGAACCAGCCGAGCAAGTAGCATCTCCGTTGTTCCTCTGATCGGCAGCTATCTGCAGCAGACACTCAGCCGGGCCTTCCGTTCGCCCATCCGTCGCAGATGGCGCTGAGTCGAATAGTGTCGTCGAGAAGCGCAGGACAGCTGGAGACGACCAGCCCCTGGCGCGCCTTCGCGCCTGGGTGTATCGGTGCTGCCGGCGGAGTCTTCAGCCGGCCCGCGGTCGAAATCCCCACAGCAGAAGCAGCGCGGCGACGATCATCGAAATGCCGACACTGGCAAAGCCCAGTGTCACCAGGCTCTCCTGCCACGGCTCCGCTTCGTACCCCGCCCCGGTGACTGGAGACAGTGCAGCCGTCCCCATGACCGCGGCCAGCGTCGTGAACAGCCAGTTGGCGTATGCGCCGTATAGAAGCGTCCAGTACGCAAGCGAGCGTGCGGACGAGCCAAGACACACCTCCGTCCAGGCAGCCCCGATGGCCAGGAGAAGCATGCCGTTCATGATGCCTTCGAGATGCGCCGCCAGCCCCATCCGCGGATTGGTGAACTGCGCTTCGGCCAGGCCGGTAACCAGGCCGAGCAAAAAGAGAAACATCCCATTGCACAGCAAGCGCCGCCGGGCCTCGTTCATTTCGCCCCCTGACATGAGCCGGATCTCTTCGCTCCACAGTCAAATCTAGGCGGGGTCTCACGGGGCGCCAGTTGGTCAACCTCAAGCCATGGGTTTCAGGACTCAGCCACGTACCAGGTAGGCACCTTGCGGAACTCGGCCCTGCAGTTTCCTGCACTTGCCAGGCGCTGGCTGCTGTCCTGCCGGGCGATCAGGAAACCAGATTCGGCACTTGCCGCGCGGCGGCATGTGGCCACGGGGAATGCGTACCTCTCCATAGACTGGCGGCGCCTCAAGGGAAGTCGCCTGTAGGCCGCCTTCACCCGCAGCCTGCCAATCACCTGCTTGACCTGCCGACACCATTGCGGCATAGGGCTGCACGCCTCCGGGTTCGATAGCGGCTATTCCGGCCGCACGCTGCCCATCTACCTCCTGATCCAGGCCCACCCGGATCTCAGCCAGCTCATCCACCTCCACCTCTGCCTCCGCACCGGTCGACACGCCTGGCCCCATGGCTTGCCGGGCTGCCTGGATCAGTTGGAGATTGCGATTGCGCAACTCGGCATCATTGCGAGCGCGCGCATTGGATCTTGTGGCCAGGGCTACGGCCTGCACGTACTGCCCCTCCTGGAACCGCACTTGCCCCAGATAATGCAAGGTAGCGGGGTTGTTCGGCTCGATCCGCAAGGCCCGCTCCAGCGTATCGCCGGCCTGCTCCACCTCGCCAAACTCCAATTGCAGCGATGCTGCCTCCAGCAGCGCAGTCGACGCGCTGTTGTTCGGCTGGACCACCCCGCGATCAGCGGAAAGCGCAGATAGCGAAGCGACCGTCCAGGTGGCCAGCATCAGGATCGAAATAAGACTCTTGGGTTGCATCGAGGGCGTTCTCACCTGATTCGGGACCGAGGTCACGGCGCGCGGGCAATGAGTATTTTTCTGTTATCAGCCATCAGCTGTAGTCCGGCGTCACACAGGTGGGCCTGGCACACGTATGGCGGTGGTTTCCGACCCTGGCTACCGCTCTGAAGTTCCCACCGGACGCCAGCGCCTGTCGATGCCGATGCTGTGCCCAGCCTGGCACTCAAGTCGGCCGCATACAGGCCAAGTCCTGATGTTCGGTCGTTGACACTCGGGCTGAGAGGACTAAGTTAGTTTTGTGGGAAAATTTCCCACAAAACCACTTTTACTGACCCAAAGAGAGGGTGCGGAAAACGGCAGTTGCTCATTCTTTGCTTCATATGGATGGCCGCGCCGGGTCGCTGGTCGTTCAAATGGGCAGCTGGGAATTTACTGGTCATTGCGTTCGATAAGGAGATGACTACGCAACTCCAAGCGGAGGTGCATCATGCTGCTCAAGAAATGTTTGTTGGCTCTGGCCATTGGTGGAGTCCTGTCGGCATCGACAGTCCTGATGCCCGATTACGTCAGCAGTTTCTCCAGCGTGCATGCCAAAGATGGCGGTGACGGCGGAGGCGGTGGTGGCGGTCACGGTGGTGGCGGCAGTGGTCACGGTGGTGGCCACGGTGGAGGCAGCGGCGGTGGCCACGGCGGCGATGGAGGCGGACACGGCGGTGGCGGCCATGGCGGCGATGGAGGTGGACACGGTGATGGCGGCCATGGCGGCGATGGAGGTGGACACGGTGATGGCGGCCATGGCGGAGATGGAGGTGGACACGGCGGTGGCGGACATGCTGGCGATGGCGGCGACCACGGTGGCGATGGTCATGGAGGCCCGGGGCGCGGAGATGCCGATCATGGAGTCGCTGGCAACCGAGGGCCTGGAAATGCCCATGACGATGATGCGGATGCAGACAGAGACGCAGCCAGGGATGCTGCAGATGCCGCCAGAGACGCGGCAAGAGCTGATGCAGACGCTGCCAGGGACGCGGCCAGAGATGCTGCAGATGCAGCCAGGGATGCGGCAAGAGCTACGGCGGACGCAGCCAGAGACGCCGCCAAAGCGGCTGGCGACCCGAACGCCGATGCAGCGAGAGATGCTGCCAGAGCTGAGGCGGACGCGGCCAGGGACGCTGCCAAAGCCGCTGCAGATGCTGCCAGGGACGCTGCGAAAGATGCCGCGGACGCCGCCAGAGAGGCTGACGATGACGCCGCAGATGCTGCCAGAGAAGCCGCCGAAGAGGCCGCAGATGCTGCCAGAGAGGCTGCGGAGGACGCCCCTGACGCACCGGACGTCGACGTGGTTGAGGTACAGCACTAGGTCAGCGAGTTCCGACTGAACACACTGGCGTACCAGTAGAGAGGGTCCCGGGAGCTTGAGGGACGTATCAGCAGGGAGTCGCAACCCAGACGAGCCATGGGGTTTGCGACTCCTCCTCATTTATTTTCCTGATCCGCTGACTACTTGAACCACACCTGCCCAACCGTGCTCGGGAACGCCCAATTCGAGAGCCTGCCTGGATTCCTTTTCAAACCTCACCATCTCCCTCCACCGCACCGAGCCGCCGGAAATCCAGGTCACAGAGCGCGACAACCGCACGATTCAACGACGGGTGCGCCTCACCCCCCACAACAGCGCCAACAGTCGGGGTACAGCTCTACCGTCAAGCTCTCCAGGCACCAACGCCTGACTCATAAGCACGGACGGCCTCGACACCGTCGGCATGCCGAATCGCGCGCTGTCCCCCACCACCGAAACGGCGGCCGCCCCTATCCGCCTGAAAAGATCCGTAGCGACTTCAGGGTTGCGAGACCGGCAATGTCCGACTATCAAAAACGTTCCACTTCTTACCTACACAAGGAGTTCCACCATGAGTGCACGCTTCTCGGTGAAAAGGGTCCCACGAGCACAGGCCAAAGGGATCAGAAAGGTTGAAGTCATAGGAGGAACAACGCTTGATGCTTACTGGTACCGGATAATCGACCGGGCGACAGGCGACTTTGTGGGCGGTAAGCATGAAGAAGAGGCCATGGCGGTGGGCGAATGCGAGAAGCTGAACACCAGGAGCTGAACTCCGCCAGGGGTCGAACCCGGGAAGGCCGCTGGGATTTCACGAGCTTTTCACAAGCCCGGGAGCACAGTGAATTTCAGCTGAAGGACCAGCTCCATCCGAAGTACACAAAACCCCGCCCCTGCTCGCGCGGGGTTTTGTGTTTCTGGCCCTTTGCCTGTTTTCTGCGCTCTTCCGTATCGGGGCCCATAGTGGATGCCTGCCCACCTGAAACGCACCGGCCGGAGGCCGCCATGAACAGACGAGACTTCCCGGGTCATTGCCAATGCAGGGCCGCTCCATGCTCCCCGCTCTCGCGGGTCAGCAGCAGGCTGAACGCGTCATTGGCTGGGAGCTTCTGGGACGTCGTGCGGTACGCATGGGCGACTGGAAAATGATCTCACTCAAACCACCTTTATGGCACTGGCCAGTCGCAGCTTTTCTCAGCCCGCCCTTGGACCAGCCCAAAGCACGAGTCAGGGCCTGCGCCACTGCCAGCACGCTCATGAAAATGCCAAAGACTCCTGTTCGAACGCCTCGGTAAGGAAATCGATCAGCTTGCGCACCGCGGGCATCAGGCCGCGACGGGAGGGGAAAATGGCGACCACCTCCCCCATCCTGGGGACCCAGCCTTCAAGCACATTGACCAGACGCCCGCTCGCCAGGTCATCCTTCACGAACGCCTCGGGAAGCAGTACCGCCCCAACACCTGCCAGCGCGCCCTCCCGTAACACGGCGACATCGTCGGAAACCATTCGCGGGCGAAAATGAATGGACGCCACCGCCCCGTCCGGCCCCTCCAGCTCCCATGTGTAGTCCTGCACGTTCGACCCCCAGCACAGGCTTGGCAGCTCGAACAGGTCCGCTGGCCCGAGGGAACCCGTGTGCCCCGCAAGAACGGACGGTGCCGCCACCAGGCACTGACGACTCTGCGCCAATGTCCTCATGACAAGCTCACTGCTTTCCAACGGCTGGTGGCGGACGCTCAGGACCAGATCGAAGCCTTCGCTGATGACATCGACGCGCCGATTTAAGCTCTTGACCAGCAACTCCACCACCGGGCACTGAGCCATGAATCGCGCCAGCATGGGCGCCAGTCGGGAGTCCAGCAAGGGTGTCGAACAAGCGATTCGCACCACGCCGCGTGGCTCGGCCCGGGTCCGTTCTATCACGTCCTCGGCCGCACGGGCCTGCGCCAGCATCGCCACGCAATGGTGGTAATACTCCAGGCCGACTTCGGTGACGGAAAAATGTCGAGTCGAGCGTTGGATCAGGCGCACGCCCAGGCGCTCTTCCAACAGCGAAACACGCCGACTCAGACGGGACTTGGGCAGGCCCAGCTTGCGGCCAGCGGGGGCGAACCCGCCGTGTTCGACAACCTTGGCGTACAAGTACAGATCGTTCAGATCGAACATGGCGACATGCCCGATCGCATTGCTGCATGCATCATCCCGGACCTACTCGAGAATGGTGACGGTGGCAGTGGTCCCGGCCCGCAGCGGCGATGCCCCTTCAGGGCGCGGGTCCAGGCGCAGGCGAACCGGGATACGCTGGGCGAGCTTTATCCATGTGTAACTCGGATTGACGTTCGCCAATAGGCGGCTGCCCGGAAGGTTCTCGCGATCGGTGATGGCGAAGGCGATGCTTTCCACCGTGCCCTCCAGCTCCTCTCCGCTCATCAGCGCGATCCGGGCGCGGCTACCGACGCGGATGCGCGGCAGCTTGGTTTCCTCGAAATAACCACTGACATGGAAGGAGTCGCTGTCCACCAGGGCCAACAGTGGTGATCCCGGCTGGGCGAAATCGCCCTTGCGTGTCAGCAGGTTGGTGACATAACCGCTTACCGGCGCCAGCAATCGGGTGCGCTCCAGATCCAGGCGCGCCTGCTGCAACGAAGCCTCGGCAAGCTGGACGTTGGCCTGTGCCAGGCCCAGGTTGGACTGCTCCTTGAGCAGTTCGGCCTCAGCGACGGCGACGTCGGTGCTGGCCTTTTCCCACTCTTCGTTGGATATCGCCGAGCTCAGCCTCAGCTTCTGGCGGCGCTGCTCCTCGCTGCGGCGCTGCCTCAGCAGCGCCTGGTTGGCGACTATGGATGCCTGCGATTGCCCCAGTGCGGCGCGCGCCACTTCCACCGCCCGTTGCGCATGCAGCACGGCCAGCTCGTAGCGGGCTGGATCTATCTGCAGGAGCAGGTCGCCCTTCCTGACGAACTGGTTGTCCTGCAATGGCAGCTCGACGATGCGCCCGCTCACCTCGGCGGAGAGCGTCACCACATCGGCCCGCACCCGGGCATCACGGGTCCAGGGGGCACGGGTGTAATGCTCCCAGGCGAACCAGCCAAGGCCGAATGCAGCGAGCACTGCGGCGAGGGTCAGCGACCTGGACAGCAAGGGTTTCATCGCAGGCATTTCAGACACTAACTCCCATCAAAATCACCAGAACCGCACAGATCGCTGCATACAAGGCCCCCTGGAATAACGCCGGATGCCAGGCGAACGCCAGGACGCCCAGGCGCCGCAACAGCGCATCGAGCAGCAGGAACAGCGGCAGGCTCAGCAGCAGCACCTGGGCAATCGGCGGCAGGTAGACGCCGCCCAGTTCGAAATCAGCGGGCATAGGCGCCCTCCTCTCGCGGCAACGGACCCGGCAAATCCATCAGATGGTGGTAGCGCTGCAACAACGCCACCGCGATCGACAGCGCCACGCGCATGATGAACAGCCTGCGCAGCTCTTCACGGCCATGGTTCAGGTGCGCCTCATGAAGCTCGTCCATCGACCGGCCAATCCGCTGCATTTCCTGCAGCAGTCCGTTCAGGTCGACGACCCGGCATCCCCCTATGTAATCGGCCATATCCCGCAGTCCCTGCTGCAACGCCGCCCGGACTTCCGTTGGCAGCGCCTTGCTGCTCGCGCACTGTTCGTTCGCTTGCGCCAGCGCCACGGCCAGGCCGACGCACATCAGGTTGCATTCGAAGACCTCCCTGGAGCGTGAACCAGTGGTTGCCGGCAGCAGGCCGATCATCATCGCGAGTCGATCCAGCATGCGGCTCTCGAAATCGAATTGCCCGGCTGGGCTGGCCGTCCCGGTGACCTGCCGGCGGACATCCTCGCGGGAGGTGCGGAACAGCCAGGCGATCCGTTGCTCTGGATTGAAGGGAAACACCAGCGCAAACACCACCATCGAGAGGAGCCCGCCTGCCAGGTACGCCCCGGCGAACTCGAACCACTGCATCGCAGTGTTGTGGTAGATCCCGACATTCTGCGGACCGACCATCAGCAGCGTGATCAGGCCGATGCCCATGCCGATGCCGGCGGTCACGGGGCTGGCCAGCCCCACCGCCACCAGATAGAGCAAGGGCGCCAGGCACAGCGCGAGCATCTCGAAATCGCCAAAGACCGGCAGCAAGGCGAACTGGTAGATCGCCGACAGGCCGATGGCCACCACCAGCCCTCTGTTGTAATTCTGGCTGGCCAGCAACGGGCGCGGGAAAGTGGCCATCAGCGAACACATGACCGCCACCAGGATCAGACCGGCCCGCGCCCCGTCCCAGGCCGTCTCGATCCAGAGGTAGCCCGCGAGGGAAAGCGCCAGGAAGGCACGCACGGCATTCATACCGGCCAGGCGGAAGTCCAGGTGGAGCGCATTCAGGCCACCCCGGCCATAGGGGCAACTGGCCGCTCTCCCCTGCTGGATGGCCTCGTTGAGCTCTATCAGTTCATCCAGTTGCTGCAGCAGGCGGGCTTGCTCCCAGCGCAACGCCCAGGCCAGGGAGCGCAGGTGGGTAGGCAGCGGTTCGATCAGGAACTCGGCCCGGTCAGCAGCCTCGTCGAAGCCCTGATGAATATTCCGAAGAGCGTCACGGCTGGCCGGTGGCAAGGCCATGCCATCACGCGCCAGCTCGTCCAGGCTGGCCAGTTCGCGCTGGCGCAGCAGCTGGATGTCGGCTGGCAACGGCCCTTGCCAGTGCTGCCGGATCAGCTCGCGCTGCTGCCGCAGGACCAGCAGGCGTGAGGTCAGCAGGACCAATTGATTGGCGAACAGCTGCACCAGGCCATCGGCGCTCCGCAGGTGCGGCGCATCGAAGTAGAGGTGGCGGCGCAGGCTCTCCAGTGCGCTGATCTCGCTGACCAGTTGTGCCTGGCGCTGGCGAAATGCGGCCTCATCCTCTTCGGTTCGAATCACCGCAGCAGCGTGAACGGCGATGAGTTTGACCAGGCCGTCGACCTTGGCGAAGTAACCTTTGGCCACCGCCTGGGGACGCGCCGTCAGCAGGCTGACGAAACCGACACAGGCCACTGCCAGGAGGGTCTCCGTCAGCCGCGTGATGGCCAGCAGCAGCGTGCCATCCGGCTCCGGAATAGCCAGCATGGCGACGATCACGGCGGTGAATCCGCTCAGCACGAAGGCATGGGAATCCGTGTAACGCAGCAGCGTACCGCCCGCCGTGCAGAACGCCAGCCACAACGCCAGGCAGATCAGGAACGGCCCCGGCGCCTGCGGGAACACCGCCATGATCAACACTGCCACGGCGGCGCCCAATCCGGTCCCCAGCACTTGGGCGAAACTGCGCTTCAGCGTCATGCCGGCCAACGGCAGGCTGATGATGACCACCGTCATCAAGGCCCACTTCGGTTGATCCAGATCGAAGATGAAAGCCAGGTACAGGCAGAGCAAGCCGGCCGCCACGGTACGCAACGCAAACAGCAGGACCTCACGCCCCGGACGCAGGGCAATCTTGAAGTAGGTGATCAGCGGGTTCATTGAGTGCCCTGGAACAAACCGGCCGCTACGACGCTCGCCAGGGCAGAGCGGGCGCAACCAGGCGAGGTCCATCGAACCCGATCACCTCACCGAACCTGGCGCTCCCCTCCTCCCAGTCACGCTGTGCGTCAGCAATCTCGGCCTTGCTGTGACCGACGAAGTTCCACCACAGGAAGATCTCCTCGGTGAATGGCACGCCGCCAAGCAGGATGCCCCTCGCGCCGGCCGGGGCGCCCAGTTCGAGCGACTCCAGGCCGCGGCCGAGATAAGCCAGTTCATTTTCGGCAAAGGACTCGCCATTGATCCGCCACTCGCCGATCAGCGGCAGGACGCAGTATTCGAAGGTCGGATCGAGATCCAGCCGGGTGTTCGCGGCATCAAGGGTGGCCAGGTCGATGCCCAGCAGTGGCGAGAAGGTCCTGACGGGAGCTCCGCGCCGGCCAGAATTCCCGGCGAGCAGCGTGAAGCTGAAACCGTCGGCCTGCCAACGAGGCAGTTCGGCATGGTGCTCGAATGCCGGGGCACGATCACGCTCCACGGCCGGCAAGGCGATCCACAACTGCACGGCGTGAAGACGGCCCTCGCCCAGCAAGGACTCCTCGGTATGGGCGATGCCGTGACCGGCGGTCATCAGGTTCACCTGGCCGGGACGGATCACCTGGGCATTGCCCAGGCTGTCGCGATGCAACACTTCGCCTTCGATCATCCAGGTGAAGGTCTGCAGGCCGATATGCGGATGCGGCCCGACCCGCAGGCCATCGCCGGATTTGAAGACCGCCGGGCCGGCATGGTCGAGGAAACACCAGGCGCCGACCATGCGCCGATGCCGCGAGGGCAGCAGCCGGCTGACCGAAATGCCACCGCCGATCTCGGCACTACGGGAGGTGATCCGCTGGATGGCGCGAGTGCCATCCTTCACCGGACAGTCGCAGGAAGAGGACAGCTCACAGCGGGTTTCGTGGGTACTCATCGCTTGGTCTCCATCATCCGGGGCCACTCAGCTCCTGTGACTCAGGGCCCAGTCCTGGAGCGCGACGAGCAGGCCGCGAAGGTACTCGCGGGTCGCCTCGTCGGTCAGGTTCCCCTGCTCATCGAACAGCTTCTGGGCGGTGGCGATCATCAGCTCGGGCCGGTTCAGCGGCCGCATGTCCAGGAAGACCATGCTTTGCCGCAAGTGGTACTGGGCCCTCGCCGTGCCGAAGCGGCCGGCACTGGCCCCCATCAGGGCGACAGGCTTGCCGGCGAAGGGTTGCTCCGGCGGACGCGAAACCCAGTCGATGACGTTCTTCAGCACCCCTGGCACTGAATAGTTGTATTCCGGCGTGGCGATCAGCAGCGCATCGGCAGCGCGGATCTGTTCGCGCAAGCGCTCGACGGCGGGCGGAAAACCATGCGCGTAAATGTCTTCGTTGTAGAGCGGAATCTCGCTGATATCGGCGAGCTCGATGACCATGCCCGCTGGCGCCAGGCGCGTGGCCTCATGCAGCGCCGCGGTATTGAAGGAGCCGCGCCGCAAACTGCCGGAAATGCCCAATACCTTGATCAAGGGCGCATCGGTCATGGCCGCTCTCCTCACTCGATAATCTGGCTGATTGTGAAACGCCTGATCCTCTCATCACGGGAGGTGCAACCCTGCACCTCCCGCGAATATTGAAGTGGCCAGCCCGGTAACCATGCACTGAGGCATGGCTACCAGGATTGAAGGTCACTTACCCGAATTCAGCGTGAAGAAGCTGGTCATCAGGTTACGGTAGTCCGGGATGTGATTGGAGAACAGCGTGCCCAGGCCTTCGATGTCGTTGCGCCAGTCGCGGTGCAGTTCGCAGGCCACGCCGAACCAGGTCATCAGCTGGGCGCCGGCGGCTTCCATGCGGCGCCAGGCGGCGTCACGGGTGACTTCGTTGAAGGTGCCGGAAGCGTCGGTGACCACGAACACGTCGAAGCCCTCTTCCAGCGCCGACAGTGCCGGGAAGGCCACGCACACCTCGGTGACCACGCCGGCGATGATCAGCTGCTTCTTGCCGGTGGCCTTCACCGCCTTGACGAAGTCTTCGTTGTCCCAGGCGTTGATGTTGCCGGGACGGGCGATGTAGGGCGCATCGGGGAACTGTTCCTTCAGCTCCGGCACCAGCGGGCCGTTGGGGCCGTTCTCGAAACTGGTGGTGAGGATGGTCGGCAGCTTGAAGTACTTGGCCAGATCGGAGAGGGCCAGCACGTTGTTCTTGAACTTGTCCGGCTCGATATCCCGCACCAACGAGAGCAGACCGGTCTGGTGGTCAACCAGCAGTACAGCGGCGTTGTTCTTGTCCAGACGCTTGTATTGGAAAGACATGGTGAGTCTCCTTGCTTTGGTTAAGGACCCGTCCTTATGGGGCAGGTCTGGGGATCAGTTGTGCCGGGAATCCAGCACTTTCTTGTCCTTGGCCCGTGCCGGGCGTTCATGTTGATCGCTCTGAAGCATCGCTACGTCATCGCGGTCAATCCTGGGACCCTGCCGTTGAAGTTGGCGACCTGTGCAAAATTGCTCATAGTCCTCTCCTCTTGTTCGGGAACCGGCCATCCCGGCCATGGCGGTCGAGCCGCAGGCCCACAAGTCCACTGTGGGGATTAATCAGACTAGGCAATGACCCGGTCCGAAATCTGACCGTCAGTCGTTCATCTGGCCGAAGCGGCCGGCCTGGAAATCCTCGATCGCCTGGCGTATCTCTGCTTCGCTGTTCATGACGAAGGGCCCGTAGCCAACGATGGGCTCATCGATGGGTTCGCCTGAGAGCAGTAGCACCAGCGCCTCATCGTTGGCCTCCAGCAGAACCTCGTCGCCGGTCCGATCGAAAAGTACTGTCTGCGCCTCGCGGACCACTTGAGAACCATTCACCTGCACTGTGCCGCGCAGTACCACCAAGGCAGAGGTGCGCCCCTCGACCATTGGCAATGACACCGGCTTTTCGCGCTTGAGCCGCAGGTCCCAGACATCGATCGGCGTGAAGGTCTGCGCCGGCCCTCGGCGCCCCTCGAATTCCCCGGCGATCAGCCGCAGTGACCCGGCGCCGCCGGCAAGAGGAATGGCAGGAATAGACTGGTCAAGGATGGTCTGATAGCGCGGAGCCGACATCTTGTCGCGGGCCGGCAGGTTTACCCAGAGCTGCACCATTTCCAGGGTGCCGCCGCTGCGGGCAAAGGCCTCGGAATGGAACTCCTCATGGAGGATGCCCGAGGCCGCTGTCATCCACTGCACGTCACCGGGGCCGATCAATCCGCCGGCACCGGTGGAGTCGCGGTGCGCAAGCTCTCCCCGATAAACGATGGTCACCGTCTCGAAGCCACGATGCGGATGTTGACCTACACCTCGGCGCTGGGAGGTCGGTGGGAAATCATGCGGCCCCGCAAAGTCGAGCAGCAGGAAGGGACTCACATGCTTGCCCAGACTATCGTAGGAAAACAGCGTGCGAACCGGGAAGCCGTCACCCACCCAATGGGGCCGAGGACTGGTGTAGACGCCGAGAATCTTCTTCATTGCGGAGCTCCTGAAGCCAGTGGCAGTAACGCTAGCTCCGCAACGACAACCTCGGTAGCCCCATTGATTCGCCCTCAGAGTTCTATTTCGTGAACACCGAATCCTCTCCCATCGGTGGTAAAAACGTGGTCCTTCAAGCGCGGTAACTCTCCAACCAGGCGCGACAATCGGTAGGACGCCCCATTGGATTGATACCCGTTTCCACGGCGCGACTGACATTGTCCCGAGGAGTGCGCCTCAGGATGTCGTCGGCCATTACAGTGCTCGACCAGACGGTGGGCACAGACGATGACACCAGCCCCACGCCGGTGGGGCCCAACCTGTGGAGCCCGTCATGCAAGACCTCGATCCCGTCGAAACCCAGGAATGGCTGGATTCCCTGGAGTCCGTTCTCGAGTACGAAGGCGAAGACCGCGCGCACTACCTGCTCACCCGCATGGGCGAGCTGGCCACCCGCGGCGGTACCCAACTGCCCTACGCCATCACCACGCCGTATCGCAACAGCATTCCGGTGACCCACGAAGCCCGCATGCCCGGTGACCTGTTCATGGAACGCCGCATCCGCTCGCTGATCCGCTGGAACGCGGTGGCCATGGTCATGCGTGCCAACCGGCTGGATCCGGACCTTGGCGGGCACATCTCGACCTTCGCCTCCTCGGCCACCCTCTACGACGTTGGCTTCAACCACTTCTTCCAGGCCCCCACCGACGAGCATGGCGGCGACCTGATCTTCATCCAGGGGCCGATCGCCCCCGGCATCTACGCCCGTGCCTTCCTCGAAGGCCGCATCAGCGAAGCGCAGTTGAATGACTTCCGCCAGGAGGTGGACGGCAAGGGCCTGTCCTCCTACCCGCACCCCTGGCTGATGCCGGACTTCTGGCAGTTCCCCACCGTGTCCATGGGCCTCGGCCCGATCCAGGCGATCTACCAGGCACGCTTCATGAAGTACCTGGAAAGCCGCGGCTTCATTCCCGCCGGCAAGCAGCGGGTCTGGTGCTTCCTCGGTGATGGGGAGTGTGATGAGCCCGAGGCGCTGGGCGCCATTTCCCTGGCCGGCCGCGAGAAACTGGACAACCTGATCTTCGTCATCAACTGCAACCTGCAGCGCCTCGACGGCCCGGTTCGCGGCAACGGCAAGATCATCCAGGAACTGGAAGGCGTGTTCCGTGGAGCCCAGTGGAACGTCAACAAGGTGGTCTGGGGCCGCTTCTGGGACCCGCTGTTCGCCAAGGACGTGAACGGTAGCCTGCAGCGCCGCATGGACGAAGTGGTCGACGGCGAGTACCAGAACTACAAGGCCAAGGACGGCGCGTACGTCCGCGAGAACTTCTTCAACACCCCGGAACTCAAGGAGATGGTCAAGGACCTGTCCGACGATGAGATCTGGAGGCTCAACCGTGGCGGCCACGACCCCTACAAGCTCTATGCGGCCTACCACCAGGCGGTCAACCACAAGGGCCAGCCCACGGTCATCCTGGCCAAGACGGTGAAGGGTTATGGCACTGGCGCCGGCGAAGCGAAGAACATCGCCCACAACGTCAAGAAGGTCGATATCGAAAGCCTGAAGCTGTTCCGCGACCGTTTCGACATCCCGGTCAACGACGCCGACCTGGAACAACTGCCCTTCGTGCGCTTCGCCGAGGACAGCCCCGAATTCAAGTACATGCAGGCACGCCGCGCCGCGTTGGGCGGTTTCATGCCGAAGCGCCGCGCCAACAGCTTCAGCATCCCGACCCCGCCGCTGGACACCCTGAAAGCCATCCTCGACGGCTCGGGCGACCGTGAAATCTCCACCACCATGGCTTTCGTGCGCATCCTCGCGCAGCTGGTCAAGGACAAGGAACTGGGCCAGCGCATCGTCCCGATCATCCCGGACGAAGCCCGTACCTTCGGCATGGAAGGCATGTTCCGCCAGCTCGGCATCTACTCCTCGGTCGGCCAGCTCTACGAGCCCGTCGACAAGGACCAGGTGATGTTCTACCGCGAGGACAAGAAGGGCCAGATCCTCGAAGAAGGCATCAACGAAGCGGGCGCCATGTCCTCCTTCATCGCCGCCGGCACCTCCTACAGCAACCACAACCAGCCGATGCTGCCGTTCTACATCTTCTACTCGATGTTCGGCCTGCAACGCGTGGGCGATCTGGCCTGGGCGGCGGGTGACAGCCGCGCCCGCGGTTTCCTGGTCGGCGGCACTTCCGGCCGGACCACCCTCAACGGCGAAGGCCTGCAGCACGAGGATGGCCACAGCCATATCCTGGCCTCAGTGATCCCCAACTGCCGCAGTTACGACCCCGCCTACGGCTACGAGCTGGCAGTGATCATCCGCGAAGGCATTCGCCAGATGATCGAAGAACAGCAACACGTCTTCTACTACATCACCGTGATGAACGAGGCCTACCAGCAACCCGCGCTGCCGATCGGTGCCGAGGAAGGCATCATCAAGGGCATGTACCTGCTCGAAGAGGACAAGAAGGACGCCGCGCACCACGTGCAGCTGCTGGGCTCGGGCACCATCCTGCGCGAGGTCCGCGAGGCGGCGAAGATCCTCCGCGAGCAGTTCAACGTCGGTGCCGACGTCTGGAGCGTCACCAGCTTCAACGAACTGCGCCGCGAAGGCCTGGCCGTCGAGCGTCACAACCGCCTGCACCCGGAGCAGAAACCCAAGCAGACCTACGTCGAGCAGTGCCTGGCCGACCGCAAGGGCCCGGTCGTGGCGTCCACCGACTACATCAAGCTGTTCGCCGACCAGATCCGCCAGTGGGTGCCGAGCAAGGAATACAAGGTCCTCGGCACCGACGGCTTCGGCCGCAGTGACACCCGCAAGAAACTGCGTCACTTCTTCGAGGTGGACCGTAACTGGGTAGTCCTGGCGGCCCTGGAAGCGCTGGCGGACCGCGGCGAGATCGAACCCAAGGTGGTGGCCGAAGCCATCGCCAAGTTCGGCATCGATCCTGAAAAACGCAACCCGCTGGACTGCTAAGGAGCCTAGCGATGAGTGAACTGATTCGCGTACCCGACATCGGCAGCGGCGAAGGTGAAGTGATCGAGCTGTTCGTCAAGGTTGGCGACCGTATCGAGGCCGACCAGAGCCTGCTGACCCTGGAATCCGACAAGGCCAGCATGGAAATCCCGGCCCCCAAGGCCGGCGTGATCAAGAGCCTGAAGGTCAAGCTCGGCGATCACCTGAAGGAAGGCGACGAGCTGCTGGAACTGGAAGCAGAGGGTGCCGCCGCAGCGCCCGCGCCGGCCCCCGCCGCAGAGCAGCCTGTGCATCGCATCCCGGAAGGCGCCCACCCGATCGCCGCCGCCGAGGTCAAGGCCATTGCCGCACTGTCCGCCGCTGCCGCCGGCAGCCCCGGCGTGCCGGAGCGCTCCAGCGGCGCCAAGGTCCATGCCGGTCCGGCGGTCCGCCAGCTGGCCCGTGAGTTCGGCGTCGACCTGACCGCCGTTCCGGCCACCGGCCCGCACGGTCGTGTGCTCAAGGAAGACGTGCAGGCCTACGTCAAGGCCATGATGCA
>NZ_JBHSOU010000069.1:0-44477 GCF_042656385.1 Pseudomonas sp. GCM10022186 | reverse complement strand
CGCGAGCAGAGCTCGCTCCTACAGGGATACAGCCAGTCTCGACACTAGATGCAGGCAGAGCGAATTCATTCGCCAGGGGCGACGGAGTTGCCCCGGGAGGGCCGGCAGGGCAGACCTGCGGTCTGCTTGGCGAATGAATTCGCCCCTACAGGGGGTTGCCGCCACGATCAGCACCTCGTAGCCCGGCGCTCCCTGTAGG
Organism: Pseudomonas sp. GCM10022186; assembly: GCF_042656385.1. Taxonomy (NCBI): domain Bacteria; kingdom Pseudomonadati; phylum Pseudomonadota; class Gammaproteobacteria; order Pseudomonadales; family Pseudomonadaceae; genus Pseudomonas; species Pseudomonas sp. GCM10022186. Next base: position 44,278 of record NZ_JBHSOU010000069.1, on the reverse strand, counting down.
GTGGACAGCGCTTTTCTGTCCACCAGAGGGTATTTCCCGTGGCGCTGAAGGTGGATGAAAAGAGCGTCATCCACCCGATTGCATTTGCGCATGGCGTCTCTGGGCTCACTCGAATTCGAACTTCAGCGTGACCTGGCTCTTGAACTCGCCGGGGTCGACGTATTTTTCCGCCTTGATGGGATAGGTCTCCAGGTCGAACTCGCCCTTCTGCTCGGCCTGGTTGAAGGTGAGCGGGATGAGGTTCTCCGGTTTCGGGGTGGCGAACTCGCGCAGGGGCGGGACGATGCGGCCGTTGTTCTTGAGGATGATGGCCAGGTCGCTGCGGTCGTTCACCGCCAGGGCGTTGGTCTGTTTCGCGTGAGGAGCCCCTTCCAGCGACAGGTTGACGGCGACCATCTCGGAGATGTTCTTGCACTGGATCTGGAAGGTCCGGGAGACCGTGCGCTGGGGCGTTTCGCCCGGCCCGGCCACCTCCCAGGGGTTGAGGTTGCCGAAATCGATGGTGGTGACCTGGCCGGGAGCGAGTTCGCAGCTCTGGGGCACGACGACGCTGCCGCTCATCCAGACATCGGCCAGGGGCGTTGCGCCGGTGGAGCTCGTATTTTCGACGGTACCCCGAAGCTCCAGCAGCTTGGTCTTGGGGATGACCGATTCGCCGATGAAGGGCTTGTCGATCATCAGGTGCAGGCGACCGGTCTTGCCGGTATCGAAGTTGATGCCGGCCATTCCATTCGAACTGCAGTAGAAAACTTTGCCCTCTGATGGCCCCAGATTGCTGATCGATGAAAAGGGAATGGGAACGAACTTTTGTCTTTTGCCGGCGATCCACACCTCAGCCGCCACCTGGATATTGCGGTTGACCTGGTAAAACTGCATCTCCGTGCCATCGACCATTGCCGAATGGCCTTTGGAAAGGTCGGTCCTAGAGGTGTAGTTGATCTCAGCAAAGGAACCGTTCGGCTTGCTGCATTTACAGATTCCGTGGTAGTTGCTGCCCAGATCCCAGGTATGGGCGTTGGGCATTACCTTCTGGGGGCTGTTTTCTTCCGGCGAGCGGAAAAAGGCTTACAGCCATTGTTTCGCCAGTATGGGCCCCATGCTGGCGAGGCTGCTGTGGGGGCGAATGCATGGGTTCTGTCTGGGTTGGTTGTTGCCAGGTTTCAACCATCGCGCTGAGAGCTGACCAGGTAGGGTGCGCCGTGCGCACCAAGGGTTGAGCGAGGCACAGGATTTTCACCCCAGGTGCGTAGTTCGTAGGATTTGCGATACCCATGCGGACGGGGCTGATGGGTATCGCAAGCTCCACCCATCCTACAGGGGCTACAGCCAGTCTCGACACCTGATGCAGACAGAGCCAGTTCATACACCAAGGGCGACGAAGTTGTCCTGGGAAGGCCGGGAGGGCAGACCTGCGGTCTGCTCAGCGATTGAAATCGCCCCCACAAGGGGGTTGTCCCTGGCCGCCAGCAATTCCCGATGGCTGGATTATGGAATTGGCCATTGCGCGGGGTTGGGGCCATGCCGAGATAAGGGGAAAATTCACTCACTTCCCCGGTATTGCTTTGTCTTTAATACTTTTTATCTGTAAGCGTCCGCCCTGCACCCACTGCCTGCCCTAGCCTCAAATAGCCACAATGGTGTCCAGCGGCATTACACGGTCGCGGAAATCTGCCGGCTGATGCAGGTCAGCCGCCCTACGCTGTATAACTACCTAGGAGAGACAAAGGAGGTGCGCACATGAGCGCCAAACGGAAGCCAGAACCTGACGCGCAGAAGCTGGAGGACACCATCGCCCTCTTGCAGAAGCTGGCTGCGGAAATCCGCGACAATAAGCTGCCCGTCAGGGGGACGAGGGTGGCGCGGTCGCGCATCGCCAAGAACCTGTTCGTCACAAAGAATGAGATAGAGCGGATCATCCGCCCCAAGGCAGTCGACACCACTAAGCGCCTGGGTGCGCTCAAGGGGGTGATCGTGGTGCCGGATGACATCGACACGCCGTTCACCGCGGAGATTGAGGAAATGTTCTACGGTAAGGACGCCGAATGAAGCTGCTGTTCGACACCCACCTTCTGCTTTGGGCGCTCGCGGGGAGTGACCACCTGCCGGAAAGGGCGCTGGGTATGCTGCTCGATCCCAACGTCGAGCCGCTGTTCAGCGCCGCCTCCATCTGGGAGATCGCCAAGTATGCCGCGGCGGCGCCCATCATATGGGTCTGATTATCCTCGAAAAAATAAAAACACAGTGAAAACAATGCATTCGTAGCGTGGCCAGGTGCTGGATACGGCCTTTCAATTCGTCGTCGATCTTGATCGAAGTCGCCATGTCGGACTCCCGTTATTGCCAGGTATTACCTTTCGATAAGTAGAAGGCGGCCGAGGGCGCCGTCCATTGGCGTCGGTCGGTGTGGGCTGCCCAGTAACCGCTCGATCGCGTACGGCACGGCATTGGATACATGCCGTACCTGGTGGAGGCCCGGAGCCGGCCATTTGCTATTCGCTCAGAGACTGAGGCGCATGGACAGGTCGATGGCCTTGACGTCCTTGGTCAGGGTGCCGATGGAGATGTAGTCGACGCCGGTGTCGGCAATGGTGCGCAGGGTGGTCTCGTTGACACCGCCGGAGGCTTCCAGCTTGGCGCGGCCGTTGGTGAGGGTGACGGCGGTGCGCATGTCGTCGAGGCTGAGTTCGTCGAGCATGATGATGTCGGCGCCGGCCTCCAGGGCTTGCTGGAGTTCGTCGAGGTTTTCCACTTCCACTTCCACCGGCTTGCCGGGGGCGATGCGGTGGGCGGCTTCGATGGCCTGGGCGATGCCGCCGGAGGCCGCGATGTGGTTTTCCTTGATGAGGAAGGCGTCGTACAGGCCGATACGGTGGTTGTGGCCGCCGCCGCAGGTCACCGCGTACTTCTGCGCCAGGCGCAGGCCGGGCAGGGTCTTGCGGGTGTCGAGCAGTTTCACCTGGGTGCCTTTCACCAGCTCCACATAGTGGCCGACGCGGGTGGCGACGCCGGACAGGCACTGGAGGAAGTTCAGGGCGCTGCGCTCGCCGGTGAGCAGGGCGCGGGCCGGGCCTTCGAGGTGGAAGAGCACCTGGTTCGCTTCGGCGCGCTCGCCGTCACGCACCTGCCATTGCACCTTCACCCGCGTGTCGATCTGGCGGAACACTTCGTCCACCCAGGCGGTGCCGCTGATGATGGCGGCTTCGCGGGTGATCACGCTGGCGCGGGCCTGGCGCGCTTCGGGGATGAGTTGGGCGGTGATGTCGCCGCTGCCGACGTCTTCCTTGAGGGCGGCGCGTACGTTGGCCTCGATTTCGGCGCTGAGGTCGGCGAGGAGGAGGTTGGGCATGATGGGCTCCGCAGGCAGGATGGCGGCGATTATAAAGGCTGCCGACGACCGGTGCAGTGTCGATGACCGCCGGCCCGTGCTTTCTGCTAGACCGTCAGGAGTGCGTCTTGCATGTCGTGCGTTGGTCGGTCGGTTGCCCTGCATCTGTGAATTGATTCATGTCTGTAGGAAAACACCGCTTGGTTGTCACGGCATCATCCATATAATGACATCGGAATTTTCTATTTTGACGCCAGATAGTTGACGTTATGGATGACTCCCCATGATCGATGTGCGGCCCGGCAAGCCCTTCGGAAGGGCACGGCCAGCGGGAGGCTCGTGATGCAGACCGACGCGAAGGTGGTGCCGCTGAACAAGGGGGCCGCCCAGCAATCGCCAACCTCACCGGTAGGAAGGCTGCCCGTGGCCTTGATCCAGGTGCGCGACAGAATGGCAGTGCAGCTGAAGCAGGCGCTGCAGATGCTGTTCGACAATGCGGACGACACCCTGTTCGAGATGGCCGACCGCGCTACCAGCAATGCCGAGCAGAACGCCTTTTTCGAGGCGATGCGCGACCTGCGGCTGAAACGCAAGAGCATCGAGCGGACCTTCCTGCAGAAGGTGTTCGAGTCATTCTCCTCCCTTCAGCAGTACGAGGTCGGCAAGGCGCCGCAACTGGGCGCGGTGTCCTTCGACAGCCTGTCGCTGGTGCAGAACGACGAACTCGAGGAAACCGTGGCCCTGGACGCCATGGTCGCCAAGGTGATGAGTCGCGATGGCATCGCCCTCGGCCACCTCACGGCGCGGCTCAATATGCTCGTCAGCAAGAAGATCGAGGACCGCACCAATCCGCTCGGCCCGCGCCAGTTGTGCGAGTCCTTCCTCGACGCCTGCCGCAGCCTCGGCGTGGAGATCAAGGTCAAGCTGATCATCCTCAAGCTGTTCGAGAAGTACGTCCTCACCGAGCTGGACCAGATCTACGCCGAAGCCAACCAGTCCCTGGTCGCCGCCGGGGTGCTGCCGGACCTGCGTTCGACGGCGCCGGCCCGCCGCCAGCCGGAACCTGCCGCCCCGGCGGCGCGCACGGCCCAGCCGCGGGCACCGGTCGAAGGTGGGCAGGCCACGGAAGAGGGCGTGCAGGAAGTCTTCGGCGTGCTCCAGGAGTTGCTCTCCGAGGTACGTGGCACCGCGCTGCCGCGCCGCGAGTATCCCGCCGGTGCGATTCCGGTCAGCAGCCTCGACCTGATGCGCCTGTTGTCCCACCTGCAGCAGCACCTGCCGCAGCAGGCCCATGACGACTACGACCTGCGCCTCAGCCTCGACCAGTTGCTGACCCGCGCCAGTGCCCGCAGCGGCCGCGTGCGGGTGGTCGGGCAGGTGGATGACGATGTCATCAACCTGGTGTCCATGCTCTTCGAGTTCATCCTTGACGACCGCACCCTGCCGGATTCGCTCAAGGCGCTGATCGGGCGCATGCAGATCCCCATGCTCAAGGTCGCCCTGCTGGACAAGACCTTCTTCAGCCGCGGCAGCCACCCGGCGCGCCGCCTGCTCAACGAGATCGCCGCGGCGGCGCTCGGCTGGGTGGAGCAGGACGATGCCCAGCGCGACAGCCTCTACCAGCGCATCGAGCAGGTGGTGCAACGGCTGTTGAACGATTTTGTCGACGACCCGGCGATCTTCGCCGAACTGCTGGCCGAATTCCTCGCCTACACCGGCGACGAACGCCGCCGCAGCGAACTGCTGGAGCAGCGTACCCGCGATGCCGAGGAGGGCCGCGCCAAGGCCGAACTCGCCCGCAAGCAGGTGGAGGAAGCCCTCAACCGGCGCCTGCTCGGCCGCACCCTGCCGGAAGTGGTGGTGCGCCTGCTGCGGGAAGCCTGGAGCAAGGTGCTGCTGCTGACCTGCCTCAAGCACGGTGTGGAGTCGGCCGAATGGCAGTCCGCCCTGCAGACCATGGATGACCTGATCTGGAGCGTGGAGCCGTTCGAGGCGCCGGAAGCTCGCGCGCGCCTGCTGGAACGGGTGCCGGGCCTGCTCAAGTCCCTACGCGACGGCCTGGCCAGCGCCGCCTTCGATCCCTTCTCCACCAGTGAGTTCTTCAGCCGGCTGGAGGCGCTGCACGTGCAGGCCTTCCAGCGCTTCCGCAAGCCGGAGCCGGTGGCCGTGGTCGAAGGCTCCGGCCTGGACTCGATACCTCCGCTGCTGGATTTGTCGGCCGCGGACGAGCCCGGAGAGGGGGCGCCGGCCATGGTGGCGGTGGTGGAGGAAATCGTCCTCGCGGCGCCGGGCGAGGAGCCGGTGCCGGAGCCCGAGCTCAGCCTGGCGGACGACGACGAGGCCCTGGGCTTCGTCGACAACCTGCGGGTGGGCAGCTGGGTCGAGTTCCAGGAGGACGAGGAGCACAAGCTGCGCTGCAAGCTGGCGGCGCTGATCAAGCCCACCGGCAAGTACATCTTCGTCAACCGCACCGGCATGAAGGTGCTGGAGAAGACCCGCATGGGGCTGGCCGTGGAGTTCCGCCGCAAGGCCATCCGCCTGCTGGACGATGCCCTGCTGTTCGACCGCGCCCTGGAGTCGGTGATCGGCAACCTGCGGCGGCTCAAGGGGGCTTGAGCGCAGCGAACATCCTGCTGAGCTTGCCAAACCCATTGATCCCGACTGATGGGTATCGCTCCGCTCCACCGCATCCTACGATCGCCACGGCGCTCGGGCTGGCTTTTGCGGGATGGGTCGGGCGGCGTTCCGCGAGCTTGCGAAACCCATTGCGCGCGGCTGATGGGAATCGCTTCGCTCGTCCCATCCTACGGATGCCCACGCGGCGCTCGGACTGACTTTGTAGGATGGGTTGAGCTTGCGATACCCATCGATCCCGACTGATGGGTATCGCTCCGCTCCACCGCATCCTACGATCGCCACTGCGCTCGGGCTGGCTTTTGTGGGATGGGTCGGGCGGCGTTCCGCGAGCTTGCGATACCCATCGCGCGTGGCTGATGGGAATCGCTCCCACCGTTCCCGTCTGCGCCACTCGCTAAAATGGCTCCACTGTGCCTAAAGTGGCGGCAGACCAAGGAGCCGACATGCAGCTGGACCCCGCTTCCGGTTGGTGCCTGGGCATCAGCCACCGCCCCTCGCCCAACTTCAACTGTCGCCCGCTGGGGGAAGTCTCCCTGCTGGTGATCCACAACATCAGCCTGCCGCCCGGCCAGTTCGGCACGGGCAAGGTGCAGGAGTTTTTCCAGAACCGACTGGACCCCGCCGAACATCCGTACTTCGAGGGCATCCGCGATCTCAGGGTGTCCGCGCATTTCCTCATTGAGCGCGACGGCGCCATCACCCAGTTCGTGTCGTGCAACGAGCGCGCGTGGCACGCGGGAGTCTCCCTGTTCGAGGGGCGGGACAACTGCAACGACTTTTCCCTGGGGATCGAGCTGGAAGGCACCGATGACCAGCCGTTCACGGAACCCCAGTACGCTGCGCTGATCGCATTGGTGGAGCAGCTGCGCCGCGTCTACCCGGCCATCACGCCGGAGCGCATCTGCGGCCATAGCGATATCGCCCCCGGGCGCAAGACCGATCCCGGGCCGGCTTTCGACTGGGCGCGCCTGCGGGCCGCGCTCGTACCCTGATCAAGAGGAGGGACCCATGTATTTTCTGGTGCTGTTGCTGGTGCTCTGGATCGAGAAGTTCTCCGCCTGGCGCCGGCATATCCAGCAGGATGGATTCTGGACCCGCGAACTGGCCAAGGCCGAGGCCAACCCCCGGTTCGCCGGCCGCCCCTGGGCGATCCTGATGTTGCTGGTGCTGCTGCCCCTGGTATTGCTGGCGCTGCTGCTGACGGCCCTGGAGCCGCTGGCTTACGGCTGGCTGGCGTTGCCGGTGCACCTGCTGGTGATCATCTACAGCCTGGGCCGCGGCGATGTGCTGGAGGATATCGGGCCCTTCCGCGATGCCTGGCGGCGGGGCGACACCCAGGGCGCCTACCATGTGGCCGAGCGCGACCTCGGCCTTGAGGCCGACGAGAGCAGCGACCTCCTGCAGCAGGTGCAGGGTTACCAGCTCTGGCAGGCCTACCAGGGCTTCTTCGCGGTGATCTTCTGGTACGCGCTGCTGGGGCCGGTGGCGGCCCTGGCCTACCGTCTGCTGGCCCTGGCCTCCGAACATGCCGCGACGCCGGCCGTGCGCGAGCGGGCGGAGGTGATCCGTCACGCCTTCGACTGGTTGCCGGTGCGGGTGCTGGCGGCAAGCTTCTCGCTGGTGGGAAATTTCGTCGGCGTCAGCCGGGTGCTGCTGCACGAGCTGCTGAGCTGGGAGATTCCGGCTTCGCGCTACATCGAACTGGCCGGCCGCGCCGCCGCCGAGTTGCCGGAGCCCGTCAGCGGCGATGCCGGGGTGGCGACCCTGGATGCCCTCTGGCAGCTGCTGGTGCGCGCGGCGGTGCTCTGGTACGCCGGTTTCGCCGTCTGGGCCCTGCTGTTCTGACGGGAACGGGCGTCACGACCCGGCGGTAGGGTGGAAATCCACGAAGCGGATTTCCACCATTCGAGGGTTCCGGGGGCCTCGTTCGGTGGATCGATGCCCGGCGACACCGCCGGTCGGCCTCCTCCTGCTTAACCTTTAATTACAGAAACTCCTGCCGATATCAGGTACACAGGTGCTCGCGCCCGAAATATCCGAATTCGCTCGATATCTGACCGAGTCGGGCGGCCGCGTCGCAGCGTGGGGATGTTGCGACGCATTGGTCGAGCCACGCTGTCGGCGATCGGTGCGCATCCATAACAATAAATGTGAACAGGAGGCGTCTTGTGAAGACCCTGTTGTATCCTGCCATCGCGCTGATGAACCGCCTCAGCTTCGGTATGAAGTTCAGCCTGATCAGCGTTCTGTTCTTCCTGCCGATGTTGATCACCAACTTCTATCTGGTGCGCGACTCCTACCGGCAATTCGTCAGTACCCGCGCCGAGCTGCAGAGCCTCGACCTGCTGGGTACCAGCCTCACGCTGCGGCGTAACCTCGAAAGCCTCAACGACCTGGTGCTGATCAACTCGATGATCGGCCAGTCGGGCCAGTCCGGCGACCTGGAACAGCGTATCGTCGGTCTGGAGAAGGAGCTGCTGGCCATGCTCCAGGGGCTGGCGCCGGTGGTGTCGGAGCCCGAGCAGGTCGAGGCGTTCAACGCCAAGCGCGACGAACTGCTCACTGCGCTGCAGGCCGCCAAGGGTGAGACCTCCCTGCAGAGCAAGAGCGCGATGATCGAGAAGCTGCTGGGCAACGCCCAGGTCTTCATCCGCTTCGTCGCCGCCCAGGCCGGCCTCAGCCAGGATGACCAGGCCGATGTCCGGCAGATCACCGAACTGGTCACCAGCGCCACCCCGCAAATCACCATGGCCCTGGGCAAGGGCCGCGCCATCGGCGCCTACTCCCTTGGCCAGGGGTTCCTCAATTCGGCTGCCAGCACCAAGCTGGACGACCTGCTGCTGGACCTGGACAAGCTCAATGCCGAGTACGGCCTGAAGCTCACCGACGCCCTCGATGGCAGCCCGCGCGCGCACCAGGCGCTGGACGCCCTGGCCGCTGCCAGCCGCGAGACCATCAAGCAGAGCGCCACGCTCTTCGAGGACAAGGTCATCATGGCCGACACCCTCAGCACACCCTGGCGGCAGTTCTACGACCAGGTGAGCGCGACGCTGGAGAAGACCTACCAGCTCAACGACGGCTCCCTGGCCTTCCTCAAGGCCGAGCTGGAAAGCCGCCTGGCCGGCAAGCGCATGCAGACCGTGCTGCTGGTGGTGGCCCTGCTGGTGGTGTTCCTGGCGATTGTCTACCTCTACAGCGGTTTCTACGTCTCCACGCGCACCACCCTGAAGAGCCTGGGCAAGGTGATGGACCAGGTGGCATCCGGCGACATGACCGTCAGCTTCCGCGCCGAAAGCCGCGACGAACTGGGCGAGCTGGGCCAGGTGTTCAACGGCACCGTGGCGAAGATCCACGACCTGATCGAGCTGGTCGGCCATACCGTGGCCGAGGTGGAGCGCCAGGCCGGCCGGGTGGAGCGGGTTTCCGGCGAAAGCAACCAGGCGGTGGCCGGCCAGCGCAGCCAGATCGAGCAGGTGGCCACGGCCATGAACCAGATGTCCGCCACCGCCCAGGAGGTGGCGCGCAGCGCCGCCGCAGCGGTGGGCAGTGCGCAGAGCGTCAACCAGGAAACTGTCAGCGGCCGCGCCCTGGTGGAGTCCCAGTTGGGCAGCATCGAGCGGCTGGCCGGCGAGATCGACCAGTCGGTGGCGGTGATCAATCAGCTGGCGGCGGACAGCGCCTCCATCAGCCGGGTGCTGGAAGTGATCAAGGGCATTGCCGAGCAGACCAACCTGCTGGCGCTGAATGCGGCCATCGAGGCGGCCCGTGCCGGCGAGCAGGGCAGGGGGTTCGCCGTGGTGGCGGACGAGGTGCGCACCCTGGCCAAGCGTACCCAGCAGTCCACCGAGGAAATCGAGCAGATGATCGCCCGGCTGCAGGGCGGCGTCGGCGCAGCGGTGAAGGCGATGAGCACCAGCCACCAGATGGCCGACGGCACCGTCAGCCAGTCCGGCAAGGTACAGGCGGCGCTGGAGAATATCCTCGGTGCGGTGGGCCTGATCGTCGACCAGAACCAGCAGATCGCCGCCGCCGCCGAGCAGCAGACCGCCGTGGCCCATGACATCGACCAGAACATCGTCGAGATCAACCACGCGGGCGAGCGCACCGCCGAGGGCGCCAGCCAGACCGAACAGGCCAGCCGCGAGCTGTCCGGACAGGTGGCGCAGCTCAAGCAGTTGATTGGTGCGTTCAGGGTCTGATTCGGCCGAGCTCTTCTGTGGGGGCGAATTCATTCGCCAAGGGCAGCGCAGCTGCCCCCTTGGAACTCCAAAGGGCAGACCTGCGGTCTGCTTAGCGAATGAATTCGCCCCCACAGGGAAAAGTTACAGCCCTTCCCAGCCAAACACCTCGCAGGCATTGCGCGTACTGGCCTCGGCCAGTTCCTCTGGCGTGACGCCGCGAATCTCCGCCAGCGCCGCGCAGATGTCCGGCAGGAACTCCGGGCTGTTGCGCCCGTAGGGGTGCATGGCCGGCGCCATGTCCGGGGAGTCGGTTTCCAGCACCAGGCACTCCAGCGGCAGCTGCGCCACCACCTTGCGCAGGCGGTTGGCCTGCGGCCAGGTGGGCGCGCCGCCCAGCCCTAAGCGAAAGCCCAGCTTGCGGTACTCCTTGGCGTCTTCGACGCTGCCGGCGAAGGCGTGGACGATGCCGGCGCGCTTGAGGCGGAAGCGCTTCAAGGTGGCGATTACCGCCGCATGGCTGCGCCGCACATGCAGCAGGGCCGGCAGTTCGAATTCCGCCGCCAGCGCCAGCTGGGCCTCGAACAGGCGCTGCTGCTGGTCGCGATCCAGTTCGGCAATGAAATAGTCCAGGCCGATCTCGCCTACCGCGCAGAGCTTGGGGTGCCCGGCATGGCGTTCCAGCAGCTGGCGCAGTTCCAGCAGATGCTCGTCGCGGTGTTGCCCCAGGTAGACCGGGTGCAGGCCGAAGGCGGTGCAGAAGCCGTCTTCGGCGTTGGCCAGGTCCCAGATCCGCTGCCAGTTGCCCTGGAACACCCCGAGCAGCACCTGCCGCCGCACGCCCAGGGCGCGGCAGCGCGCCAGTACCTCGTTGCGGTCGGCGTCGAAATCGGGGAAGTCCAGGTGATTGTGGGTATCGATCAGCATGGCCGCCAGCATATACCCGGCGGCGCCTTGCGACATGCCCGATCGCCGGGCGAACGGGCGCTTTCCCGGGGGCGCCCGCTCTGCCTCGGGGCATTGCGAAGGCCAGGAAAATCGAGGCGAAAAACGCTATTGAACACTCGTTCATTCTTGGCTATGGTTGGGCCACTCGCCGGTTCGTCGATGCAGTCAAGCGGTCCGGATTCCACCATTCGATATGGGGCTCGAACATGCGTTTTGCTTCGATTGTGGAGAGGATGGCAGGGCCAGGCACGGCCGCCTGGGATATCCATTACGCGGCCATCGAGGCCCAGCGGGCGGGCGAGGATGTCATTGTCCTCAGCATCGGCGATCCGGACTTCGCCACCCCCGAATCCATCACCGAGGCGGCCGTCCAGGCGCTGCACGCCGGCGATACCCACTACTGCGACGTCGCCGGTCGCCCCGAGCTGCGCCAGGCCATCGCCGACCTGCACGGACGCCTGACCGGCCAGGCCGTGTCGGCGGACAGCACGATCCTGGTCGCCGGCGCGCAGAACGGTCTCTATGCCGCCGCCATGTGCCTGCTCGAAGCGGGCGATGAAGTCATCGTCTTCGACCCGGTCTACGTCACCTACGAAGCCACCCTCAAGGCCTCGGGCGCGACCCTGGTGCGGGTGCCGTGCCCGGCGGAGGGCGGCTTCCGTCCCGATCTCGGCGCCCTGCGCGCGGCCATCACCGAGCGCACCCGCGCGATCTTCTTCGCCAACCCGAACAACCCGACGGGCGTGGTGCTGAACGGCGGGGAGCTCGAGGCCATCGCCGAACTGGCGCGCCAGCACGACCTCTGGGTGGTGGTGGACGAAGTCTACGAAAGCCTGGTCTTCGATGAGTCCCATCGCTACTTCACCAGCTTGCCGGGGATGCGCGAGCGCACGGTGAGCATCGGCAGCCTGTCCAAGTCCCACGCCATGACCGGCTGGCGCACGGGCTGGGTGGTCGCCTGCCCGGAGCTGGTGGCGCATATCGAGAACCTCGCGCTGAACGTGCTCTACGGCCTGCCCGGATTCGTGCAGGAAGCGGCGTTGGCCGCGGTGCGTTCCTACGACCAGGTGACCGCCCAGATGCGCGAGCTCTACCGCCGCCGCCGCGACCTGGTGGTGAGCGCCCTGGAGGATTGCGCACCGCTCAAGGTGCTGAAGCCGGAAGCGGGCATGTTCGTCCTGCTGGATGTGCGCGGCAGCGGCCTCGGTTCGCTGGACTTCGCCTGGCGGCTGTTCCGCGAAACCGGCGTTGCGGTGCTCGATGCCGAGGCCTTCGGGCCGGCCGCGAGCGGGTTCGTGCGCCTGTCCTACACCCTGGGCGAGGCGCAGCTGGCCGAGGCCTGCGCGCGCATCCGCCGCTTCGCGGCCACCCTGAAGGGCCGGCCGACCATCGAGGTGATTCCGACGCGGGCTGCCGAAGCCGCACCCGCCAGGGCCGAGCGGCCGAAGATGGTGGAGGTGGATTCCATCCACAAGCGCTTCGGCCAGTTCGAGGTGCTCAAGGGCGTTTCCCTCACCGCCCGCGAAGGCGATGTGGTGTCGCTGATCGGCGCCAGCGGTTCGGGCAAGAGCACCCTGCTGCGCTGCATCAACATGCTGGAGATTCCCAACCAGGGCGAGGTCAGGGTCGACGGCGAAAGCATCCAGCTGTCCACCAATCGCATCGGCGAGCCGATGGTGGCCGACCAGAAGCAGCTGACCCGCATCCGTTCGCGCCTGGGCATGGTGTTCCAGGGCTTCAACCTCTGGCCCCACCGCACGGTGCTGGAGAACCTGATCGAAGCGCCCATCCAGGTCCTGCGCGAGAGCCGCGCCGAAGCCATCGAGCGCGCCGAGGCCCTGCTGGAGCGGGTCGGGCTGGCGGCCAAGCGCCATGAGTACCCGTCCTTCCTCTCCGGCGGCCAGCAACAGCGCGTGGCCATCGCCCGTGCATTGGCCGTGGAGCCCAAGGTGATGCTCTTCGACGAGCCCACCTCGGCGCTGGACCCGGAACTGGTGGGCGAAGTGCTGCGGGTGATCCGCTCCCTGGCCGAAGAGGGCCGCACCATGATCCTGGTGACCCACGAAATGGCCTTCGCCCGTGACGTCTCCAGTCACGTCGCCTTCCTCCACCAGGGCCGGATCGAAGAGGAGGGGCCACCCCGGGAAGTCTTCCTCAGGCCGCGCAGCGAGCGCTGCCGGCAGTTCGTCACCGCTCACCAGAATCGATGACCGCGGCCGCCGCCGGCGGCCCGCCTCGATAAGCTCGAACCACAACAAAACCAAGCAGGGCAAGGGGATCACGATGAAGAAGTCTCAACTGGCAGGTTGGATGGCGGGTGCGGCAATGCTCGTCGCTGGCATAGCGGGAGCGCAGGCCGAACCCATCCGGTTCGCGTTGGCGGCGGAGCCCTATCCGCCCTTCTCGGTGAGGCAGCCGGACGGCCAGTGGACCGGTTTCGAGCCGGACCTGATCCGCAAGCTCTGCAGCGACATGCAGGCGCAGTGCGTGATCGAGGAGGTGGCCTGGGACGGCATCATCCCCGCGCTGCTGGCGAAGAAGGTGGACGTGATCTTCAACTCCATGTCCATCACCGAGGAGCGCGAGAAGCAGATCTCCTTCAGCCGTCCCTACTACGATTCTCCCGCCGTGATCGTCGCGCCCGAGGCCCTGGAGGTGAGCGCCGCGCCGGACTCCATGAAGGGCAAGGCGATCGGCGTGCAGATATCCACCAACAACTCCAACTACGTGAAGAAGTTCTACGAGGGCATCGCCGACGTCCGCTACTACGACACCCAGGACTCGGTGAACGCCGACCTCGCGGCCGGGCGCATCGACCTGATGCTGGCCGATGGCCTGGGCGTGGCCGACTTCGTCAAATCCGCCGATGCCCAGGCGGCCGGTCTGGTGGTCAAGGGCGAGGTCCCCTACGACCCGGTGTTCGGGCGCGGCATGGGCGCCGGCCTGCGCAAGGAGGACCAGGAACTGAAGGCCCGCCTCGACGACGCCATCGGCAAGCTCCTGGCCAGCGAGGACTACAAGACCATTTCCGCCAAGTACTTCGACGTCAGCGTAGCGCCGAAACAGTGATCCCCGTTGCCGCCCCGGGCCACCGGGGCGGCGAGTTTCCGCTTCGCGTCGAGGTGTACTGATGTCGTCTTACTTCGATCTGGTCGGCTTCGGCCCCCAGGGCTGGGGACCGGCCTTGCTCAAGGGTTTGTGGGTCACCCTGGAAATCTCCGTTGGCGCCTTCCTGGTGGGTATCCTGATCGGGCTCTGCGTCGCCGTCGCCAAGCTCAACGGTCCGCCTCCGCTGGCCCGCCTGATGCGTGGCTACACCACCCTGTGCCGGGCGGTGCCCGAGCTGTTGCTGATCCTCCTGCTGTTCTACGCCGGCTCCATGGGCATCAACGAGGTGCTCGGCTGGCTGGGCTACACCCAGGTCAAGCTCAACGGCACCCTGGTGGCCATCGTGGTGCTCGGGCTGGTGCAGGGGGCCTATGCCTCGGAGATCTTCCGCGGCGCGATCCAGGCCATTCCCCACGGCCAGATCGAGGCCGCCCGCGCCTTCGGCATGAGCGGCGTCAGCCTGTTCCGCCGGGTGACCTTGCCGGTGATGGCGCCAAACGCCCTGGCGGGGATGGCCAACCTCTGGGTCAACCTGATCAAGGACAGCGCGCTGATCAGCGTGGTGGGGACCAGCGAGCTGCTGTTCACCGCCAAGCAGGCGGCCGGGTCCACGCGCCAGTACCTGATGTTCTATCTCACGGCGGCGGCCTTCTACTATGTGCTGACGCTGCTCTCCAACCTGTTGTCCGGCTGGCTCGAGCGACGCTTCCGTCGCTGGATGCCGTCGGTGTGAGGAGGCGTCCCCGATGACCCCGAGCTGGATCCTCGACTATGCCGGCCTGCTGCTGAACGGGCTGGGCACCACCTTGCTGTTGCTGCTGATCTCCGCCGTGCTGGGCTTCGTCCTGGCGCTGGGGGTGGCGCTGGCGCGGATGTCGCGCAACCCGCTGATCGCCGGCCTCAGCCTGGGTTACACCAGCGTGATCCGTGGCACGCCGCTGCTGGTGCAGATCTACATCTTCTACTACGGCGTGGGCAGCCTGTTCGCCCAGTTCCCGCTGATTCGCGGCAGCTTCCTCTGGCCTTACCTGCGCGATGGCTTCTGGTACATCGTGCTGGCGCTGGTGCTTTCGGTCGGCGCCTATGTCGGCGAGGTAATCCGTGGCGGGATGAAGTCGGTGCCGCGCGGCGAGCTGGAGGCGGCGGCGGCCTTCGGCATGCGCCATCGCCTGGTGCTGATGCGGGTCTGGCTGCCCCGGGCGATCCGCCTGCTGCTGCCGACCCTGGCGGGGGAGATGGTGCTGCTGCTGAAGTCCACCGCGCTGGCCTCCACCGTGGCGGTGGTGGACCTCCTGGGCGCCGCCAACGTGGTGCGCGCGCAGACCTTCCAGATCTACCAGCCCCTGTTGCTGGTGGCGGGCATCTACATCTGCCTGACCTTCATGATCGAGGCAGGCGCTGCGCGGGTGGAGCGGCGGAGCATGTTCCGCAGGGCGAACTGAAAGAGGCTGCTACGGCCTGGGCAGGGGCTGCTTTTCCTGTGGGGGCGAATTCATTCGCGAAGGGCAGCGCAGCTGCCCCGAAAGGCCTCATGGGCAGACCTGCGGTCTGCTTAGCGAATGAATTCGCCCCCACAAGGTCGTCGATTCAACCTATGCGACGGGCTCAGGCATAAGCCCCGCGCCGCAGGCTTGCCACCCAGCGCCGGCTGATTTCCAGCCCATCCTCGGCGCTGATGTTGGCCGGGTTCAGACACCATTCCAGCCACAGGCCGTCCAGCAGGGCGGAGAGGCCGATGGCCGCCAGGCGGGGCTTGGCGATGGTGAAGCCTTCCTTGCGCGACAGGTCCGAGAGCAACACTTCCAGCATCCGCAGGGTGCCGCCGTAGGTGCGTTCGTGGGCTTCGTTCACCTGGGGCGAATGGCGTATCAGGCTCCAGAACACCACCCAGGGGCTCAGCAGGTCGGGGTCCAGGGTCACCGGGGAGAAGTAGCTGATGAGAAAGGCATCGAGACGCGCCTCGGGATCGTCGCCGGCCTCATCGATACGTGCCTGCAGGAGCTGGTTCACTTCGGTGGCGAGGGTCTCGTAGGCCTGGGCCACCAGCGCGTCGATGCTGCCGAAGTAGTGGTTGATCAGGCCGACGGCGACGTCCGCCTCCTTGGCGATGCGGCGCACCGAAATGCCCGCGTGGCCCTCGGCGACCAGGCAGCGCAGGGCGGCACGCACCAGATGTTCGCGGCGTTCGTCCGGGTTGGTGCGGGGCTGTCTTTCGCGGGGCCTGTCCAAGGGGCGATTTCCTTCGCTCTAGGGGCCGGAATGGTAGCGCCTGAACTGTCCGTGGGTCGAGCGAGGCCGGCGCGGGGGGGGCGCGCGCCGGCAGAGGCTCAGTGGTGTTCGCGGGTGGCGCGGAATTTCACGTCCGGCCAGCGCTCTTCCATCAGGCTGAGGTTGACGCGGGTGGGGGCCAGGTAGGTGAGGTGGCCACCGCCATCGACGGCGAGGTTCTCGAAGGCCTTGTCCTTGAACTCCTTGAGCTTCTTCTCGTCCTTGCACTCGATCCAGCGCGCCGACCAGACGTTGATCGCCTCGTAGGCGCACTCCACCTTGTATTCCTCCTTCAGGCGGCTGGCGACCACGTCGAACTGCAGCACGCCGACCGCGCCGAGGATGATGTCGTTGTTGCGCTCGGGGAAGAACACCTGGGTGGCGCCTTCCTCGGCCAGTTCCTGCAGGCCCTGGCGCAGCTGCTTGGACTTCAGCGGGTCCTTCAGGCGTACGCGGCGGAACAGTTCCGGGGCAAAGTGCGGGATACCGGTGAAGCCCAGGGCCTCGCCTTCGGTGAAGGTGTCGCCGATCTGGATGGTGCCGTGGTTGTGCAGGCCGATGATGTCGCCGGCGAAGGCTTCTTCCAGCTGCTCACGCTCGCTGGAGAAGAAGGTCAGGGCGTCGGCGATCTTCACGTCCTTGCCCAGGCGCACGTGGCGCATCTTCATGCCCTTCTCGTACTTGCCCGAGCAGATGCGCATGAAGGCGATGCGGTCGCGGTGCTTGGGATCCATGTTCGCCTGGATCTTGAACACGAAGCCGGAGAACTTCTCCTCGGTGGGCTCCACGCTGCGCTCGTGGGTGGCGCGGGACAGCGGCTTGGGTGCCCAGTCGACGATGCAGTCGAGCACCTGGTCGACGCCGAAGTTGCCCAGGGCGGTACCGAAGAACACCGGGGTCATGTGGCCCTTGAGGAACTCGTCCTTGTCGAACTCGTGGCAGGCGCCCTGCACCAGTTCCAGCTCATCGACGAAGTTGTCGTAGAGGTCGCCCAGGTGGGCGCGGGCCTCGTCCGAGTCGAGCTTGTCGATCACCTTCGTCTCGATGCGCTCGTGGCCGTGGCCCGGAACGTAGACGATGATCTTGTCTTCGGCCAGGTGGTAGACGCCCTTGAAGTCCTTGTAGCAGCCGATCGGCCAGGTGATCGGCGCGGCCTTGATCTTCAGCACCGCCTCGATCTCGTCGAGCAGCTCGATGGGGTCGCGGATGTCGCGGTCGAGCTTGTTGATGAAGCTGACGATGGGAGTGTCGCGCAGGCGGCAGACGTCCATCAGGGCGATGGTGCGCGGCTCGACGCCTTTACCGCCGTCGAGCACCATCAGCGCCGAGTCCACCGCGGTCAGGGTGCGGTAGGTGTCTTCGGAGAAGTCTTCGTGGCCGGGGGTGTCGAGCAGGTTGATCATGTGCTCGCGGTAGGGGAACTGCATCACCGAGGTGGTGATGGAGATGCCGCGCTGCTTTTCCATCTCCATCCAGTCGGAGGTGGCGTGCCGGTCGGATTTACGCGACTTCACGGTACCGGCCACGGCAATGGCCTTGCCCATCAGCAGCAGCTTTTCGGTAATGGTGGTCTTACCGGCGTCGGGGTGGGAGATGATCGCGAACGTGCGGCGTTTCGCGACTTCGGCGGCCTGGATGGTCATGGATTGGTGCCCGTTGGAATCGATGGCGGGGCGCGGACGGCCCGGAAAAACGCGGGATTATAGCGGGAAATGGGCGGTCGATCAGCGCCGCCGGGCATCCGAACTGTAGGGAAAGCCGACAAGAGCGCTGAAGGCTGAAGGCTGGACGAAAAACGGGATGTGGGGGCGAATTCATTCGCGGAGGGCCGCGCAGCGGCCCCGTAGGGTGGACCACGCTTCACCGGTCCACCATTGGAGGCTCGCCCAGGCTCCGCTGGTGGATGTGAAAAGCGACATCCACCCTACGCACAGGGACAATTCGTTCAGCCTTCAGCCTTCAGCCTTCAGCCTTCAGCCTTCAGCCTTCAGCCTTCAGCCCCGTTGGTGGATGTAAAAAGCGACATCCCCCTACGCACGTCTCCCCCTGTCATCACCCTGAAACCCGCATCTGTGCAGCATTCCATGACGTTTTGTTGAGGATTCGAAACAGTCAACTGGCGATGCGACAAAGGGATGCGGCAAAGCGGCAATTTTTGATTGATCTGCGGGGGCTGTGGTCCTAAAGTTCGCGCCCGAACGTCCATGCTGGCAACGATCCATCCGGCTCAAGTACTGACGACGAGAGGTTTGCAGTCCGCAACGACTGAAAATCCTCGGCGACATGCCTTGGGAAGTAGGCGAACCAAAGTGGGGAAACTGATCAGACGTTCCGGCCCGTTGTCCAACGCAACACTGGGCCACCCCTAACAACTTTTGTTTGTTTTGCCATATGGAGTCCCTCGCATGTCGATCAAGGTCGAAGACTATTTCTTGCCCGAAACTTTCCAGCGCATGAAGGCGTTTGCCGACAAGCACGAAACCCCCTTCGTGATGATCGACAAGCAGACCATCGCCGATTCCTACGACCAGCTGGTCAGTTGCTTCCCCTTCGCCAAGATCTACTACGCGGTGAAGGCCAACCCGGCCACCGAAATCACCGAACTGCTGCGCGACAAAGGCTCCAACTTCGACATCGCCTCCATCTATGAGCTGGACAAGGTGATGAAGACCGGCGTCGGCCCGGAGCGCATCAGCTACGGCAACACCATCAAGAAAGCCCGCGACATCCGCTACTTCTATGAGAAGGGCGTGCGCCTGTTCGCCACCGACTCCGAAGCCGACCTGCGCAACATCGCCAAGGCCGCGCCGGGCTCCAAGGTCTACGTGCGCATCCTCACCGAAGGTTCCACCTCGGCCGACTGGCCGCTGTCGCGCAAGTTCGGCTGCAACCCGGACATGGCCCTGGACCTGCTGATCCTCGCCAAGCAACTGGGCCTGGTGCCCTACGGCGTGTCCTTCCACGTGGGCAGCCAGCAGCGCGACATCGACGTCTGGGACGCCGCCATCGCCAAGGTCAAGGTGATCTTCGAGCGCCTGAAGGAAGAGGACGGCATCACCCTGCAGATGATCAACATGGGCGGCGGCTTCCCGGCCAACTACATCCAGCGCACCAACAGCCTGGAAACCTACGCCGAGGAAATCATCCGCTTCCTCAAGGAAGACTTCGGCGACGAGCTGCCGGAAATCATCCTCGAGCCGGGCCGTTCGCTGATCGCCAACGCCGGCATCCTGGTCAGCGAAGTGGTGCTGGTGGCACGCAAGTCGCGCACCGCCGTGGAGCGCTGGATCTACACCGACGTGGGCAAGTTCTCCGGCCTGATCGAAACCATGGACGAAGCCATCAAGTTCCCGATCTGGGTGGAGAAGAAGGGCGAGGTGGAAGAAGTGGTGATCGCCGGCCCGACCTGCGACAGCGCCGACATCATGTACGAGAACTACAAGTACGGCCTGCCGCTGAACCTGGCCGCCGAGGACCGCCTCTACTGGCTGTCGACCGGTGCCTACACCACCAGCTACAGCGCGGTGGAATTCAACGGCTTCCCGCCGCTGAAGGCCTACTACCTGTAAGACTGCATGCGCTTCTAACGAGGCCCGCCAAACGGCGGGCCTTGTTCTTTGCACGCCAGGGAGGGCGGTGTTCTCCTTTTGTGGGGGCGATTTCAATCGCTGAGCAGGCCGAAGGACTGCCCTGAGGATTCCGATGGGGCAACTGCGTTGCCCTCAGCGAATGAATTCGCCCCCACAGGTACGGCGACTGCTCCTGGTCGCCTTGGCTGTAGGGATTTTCCGCTCTCCCCAAGGGTATTTCCGAACCTGCGTCGGACCGCTTTTTGTGAGAATCATTCCTAAATAGAGTCGCTCTCCATTCAACCGGGGAGAACTCTCATGGATCACCAAGCCGCACCATTCAAGCTTTCGCAGCGCAACCTCCTGGTCGCCACCATCGGCACCGCCCTGGCCGGCCTCGGCAGCCATGCCATGGCCGATGCATCGGGCAAGCCCCTGCAACTGGACAACGTGAATGTCGACGGCCAGCGCGAGAAGGCCTACAAGGTCGAGCGCTCGTCTTCGGTCAAGTACGCGGTACCGCTGCTGGACACCCCGCAGACCATCACCGTGGTTCCCCAGGAGGTGATCCAGGACCAGAAGGCGTTGAGCCTGCGCGAGGTACTGTCCAACGTCTCCGGCATCACCTTCAACGCCGGCGAGGGCGGCGGCGGTTCCGGCGACAGCATCAACATCCGTGGCTTCTCGGCCAGCTCCAACATGCAGATCGACGGCCTGCGCGACAGCGCCCAGAACAACCGCACCGACACTTTCAACATCGAGCAGGTGGAGGTGATCAAGGGCCCCAGCTCGGTGTTCGGCGGCATGGGTACCACCGGCGGCACGGTCAACCAGATCACCAAGCAACCGCTGGGCGAAACCTTCACCCGCATCGGCGCGGGCCTGGGCACCGACAGCTACCACCGCCTGACCCTGGACACCAACCAGACGCTGGATGGCGTCGGCAACGGCAGCGCCTTCCGCCTCAACCTGATGGCCCACGAGAACGACGTGCCGGATCGCAAGCAGATCGAGCGCCAGCGCTGGGGGCTTGCGCCGTCCCTGGCCCTGGGCCTGAGCGAAGACACGCGCCTGACCCTGAGCTACTTCCACCAGACCGACGACAACCTGCCCGACTATGGCGTGCCCATCATCAACGGCAAGCGGGTGGCAGGCGTCAGCCGCGACGCTTACTTCGGCTTTCGCAACCTGGACAAGGAAGAGATCGGCCAGAACGCCATTACCCTCAAGCTGGAGCACCAGCTCAGCGACGACCTGTCGCTGCAGAACCTCACCCGCTACGGCCAGATCCACCGCGACACGGTGATCTCCGCCGCCCACGTCAATATCGACAAGCTGCCCGCGGGCAAGTATTTGCCGGCGGGCCCACAGGCCTACGGCCGCGACGTCACCAGCAAGATGTGGATCAACCAGACCAGCCTGACCGCCGACTTCGACACCCTGGGGTTCGGCCATACCTTGGTCGGTGGCTTCGAGCTGTCCCGCGAGACCTATGATCGCGACGTCTACTCCTACGGGCTCAAGTTTCCCGATGGCGGTTACTTCCTGGCCAGCCCGCCGGGCTACTGGAGCGGGCCGACCGACAAGGGAACCTCCTCCAAGGTGGAGACGCGGCTGATCGACCGGGCACTCTATGCCTTCGACACCATCGCCCTGGACGAGATGTGGGACCTGAGCCTAGGCCTGCGCTACGACTGGGTGGATGGCGACGCCGAGAACCGCAGCCTGGCCAAGGGCGCCTGGACCACCAAGGGCTACAGCTCCAGCGACGAGCGCCTGAGCAGCCGTGCCGGGCTGGTGTTCAAGCCCACTGACTTCGGCCGCCTCTATGTGGCCTGGGGCAACTCCTTCAACCCCTCGGCGGAAAACCTCGCCACTTCGGGCACAGGCCTCAGCGAGGCAACCCAGAAGCTCGGTCCGGAGAAGAACGAGACCTGGGAGCTGGGTACCAAGTGGGAGCTGCTGGATCGTCGCCTGGGGCTGGATGCCGCCATCTTCCAGGTGGAGAAGAAGAATGCGCGGGTCACCATGACCGACGGTTCCACCGCCCTGGCGGGTGATCGCCGGGTGCAGGGCATAGAGCTTGCGGCGACCGGCAAGCTCACCGACGAGTGGAACCTGTTCGCCAACTTCACCTTCCTCGACAGCGAAATCCGCAAGGACGCCAACACCCCGAAGGGCCTCGCCACCGTGGGGCAGGCCCTGGCCAACACGCCGCCGCGCTCCTTCAACCTGTGGACCACCTACGACCTGCCGGGCAATGTCCGCGTCGGCTATGGCACGCGCTACGTCAGCGAGCGCAACCTGACCTCGTCCAACGACCGGATCAAGCTGGACGAATACTGGCTGCACAACGCCATGCTGGGTTACAAGGCCAGCGAGAACCTGGACCTGCAGCTGAACCTCAACAACCTGTTCGACAAGGACTATGTGGAGCGCGTGCGCACCACCCTGGGCGATGCGGCACGTTCCTCGGCCATCGAATATGGCGATGCCCGCTCGGCCATCCTCTCGGCCACGCTGTCGTTCTGAGCCTTGCCTTGTGCCGCGCCACCCGGCGCGGCACTTCGTCCCAGTTCCCCCGCGCTTTCCCGCCCCAGTAAGATGAGCGCCACTTTTACTGGCGAACCCTTGTCGGCCGGCTGTTCCGGCGGGCGCCGCCATGGAGGGCGACCCGCGCCATGACACCTCTTCCCAAGCTCCAGCAGATTCCCGCGGAAATCGCCGCGGTTGCCGACTACGAGCCCTTCGCCCGCGAGCGCATGGCGCCCGGGGCCTGGGCCTACCTGGCCGGCGGCGCGGCGGACGAGCTGACCCTGGCCGACAACCTGGCGGCCTTCCAGCGCCTGCGCCTGCTCAACCGGGTGCTGGACGACCTCGGCGGCGGCCATACGCGCCTGCAACTCTGCGGGCTCGACCTGGGCTATCCCATCCTGCTGGCGCCGGTGGCCTTCCAGAAGCTGGCGCACCCCGAGGGTGAACTGGCAACCGTGCTGGGGGCCTCGGCCATGGGCGCGGCCATGGTGGTCAGCACCCAGGCCAGCGTCAGCCTGGAGGCCATCGCCGCGGCGGCGCAGACGCCGCTCTGGTTCCAGCTCTACATCCAGCCTGACCGCGAGTTCACCCGGGAGCTGGTGCGGCGCGCCGAGGCGGCGGGCTACCGGGCGCTGATGGTCACGGTGGATGCGCCGGTGAACGGCCTGCGCAACCGCGAGCAGCGTGCCGGCTTCGCCCTTCCCGATGGCGTCGAAGCGGTGAACCTGAGGGGCATGCGCAACTTGCCGCCCAGCGTTGCCCAGCCCGGGGCCAGCCCGCTGTTCGGCAGCCCGCTGCTGGCCCACGCGCCGACCTGGAAGGACCTGGAGTGGCTGCAATCCCTTACCCGGCTGCCGGTGCTGGTGAAGGGGGTGATGAGCGCGCGGGACGCCGCAA
Organism: Pseudomonas sp. GCM10022186; assembly: GCF_042656385.1. NCBI lineage: Bacteria > Pseudomonadati > Pseudomonadota > Gammaproteobacteria > Pseudomonadales > Pseudomonadaceae > Pseudomonas > Pseudomonas sp. GCM10022186. Next base: position 20,813 of record NZ_JBHSOU010000069.1, on the reverse strand, counting down.
GGGCGGTGGAGCAGGGCGTCGCGGGAATCGTGGTGTCCAACCACGGTGGCCGCACCCTGGACACGTTGCCCGCCACCCTGGATGTGCTGCCTGCCGTGGCGCAGGCCGTCGCCGGGCGGGTGCCGCTGCTGCTGGATGGCGGTATCCGTCGCGGCACCGATGTGCTCAAGGCCCTGGCACTGGGGGCCAGCGCCGTGATGATCGGCCGCCCCTACATCCACGGCCTGGCCACGGCAGGCGCCACGGGTGTCGCCCATGTGCTGCATCTGCTGCGCACCGAGCTTGAGGTGGCCATGGCCCTGACCGGTTGCCCGACCCTCGCCGATATCGACGCCTCGCTGATCTGGCGCTGAGCGGGCCGCCTCCGCCACTCGCCCCTGGAATGTGTGAAACATGACAAAAGACTGGTGGACTATTGGCGTCAGCGACCGGGCGCAGATCTGCCGTTGCATGCGGATTCCTGTCTGTTTTTCCGCTTTTAATGCCTATCAATTGATTTTTCGTTGCTTTTTGCCGCTTTTCTCTGAGGCGTTTGTCTGAAGGGTTTGTCTGCAACGAATGTAAAGATTGTGTAAAGTCCGTGTAGGAATATTTACTGATAAACATTCGCAAATAGAATCGCGCCCCATCTTCACTGGGGAGTGATTCTTATGAGCAAAAAGAACAACCTGCCGCAACGGGCCCTCCTGGCCTCCGCCGTCGGCCTGGCCATGGCGTCTTCCACCGGCCTGGCGCTGGCCGCCGAAGAGGGCAAGGCCCTGGAGCTCGGCACCGTCAACGTCGATGGCAAATCGAATGAAAAGACCTACAAGGTCGAGCAATCCTCCTCCGCGAAATACACCGCGCCGCTGCTGGATACCCCGCAGACCATCACCGTGGTACCCAAGGAAGTCATCCAGGAGCAGCAGGCCCTGAGCCTGCGCCAGGTGCTGTCCAACGTTTCCGGCATCACCTTCAACGCCGGCGAGGGCGGCGGCGGCTCCGGCGACAGCATCAACATCCGCGGCTTCTCCGCGAACAACAACATCCAGATCGACGGCCTGCGCGACAGCGCCCAGACCAGCCGTACCGACACCTTCAACATCGAGCAGGTCGAGGTCATCAAGGGCCCGAACTCGGTGTTCGGCGGCGCCGGCACCACCGGTGGCAGCATCAACATCATCAGCAAGCAGCCCATGGACCGCGCCTTCGCCCGCCTGGGCGGCGGCCTCGGCACCGACAACTACCACCGCCTGACCCTGGACGCCAACCAGCCGCTGGAAGGCGTGGGCAGCAACAGCGCCTTCCGCGTGAACCTGATGGCCCACGAGAACGACGTGCCCGGCCGCGACGAGATCGACCGCGAGCGTTGGGGCGTGGCGCCCTCCCTGCGCCTGGGCTTCAACGATTCCACCCGCCTGACCCTGAGCGCCTTCCACCAGACCGACGACAACCTGCCGGACTACGGCGTACCCGCGCTGAACGGCAAGAAGCTCGGCGGCGTCAGCCGTGAGGACTACTTCGGCTGGGAAAACCTGGACAAGGACGAGATCGAGCAGAACGCCTTCACCGCGAACCTCGAGCACGATTTCAACGAGAACCTGCGCCTGCAGAACCTGACGCGCTACAGCCGCATCGACCGCAACACCATCGTCTCGGCATCCCACGTGAACCTCACCGGCGTGCCGGCGGGCCGTTACCGCCCGGCCGGTCCGCAGGCTTCCGGCCGTGACACCACCACCGAGATGTGGATCAACCAGACCAACCTGCGCGCGAGCTTCGACACCCTCGGCCTCGGCCATGAGCTGGTGACCGGTGCCGAGATCTCCCGCGAGGACTTCGATCTCAAGAGCTACAACCATGGCCTGGGCAATGCGGTATACCCGTCCAACGGTTTCGACCTGAGCAACCCGCCCGGTCACTGGGATGGTCCGGTCAACAAGACCACCAGCAGCTACACCGAGAACCAGCTGGACGACAAGGCGCTGTACGTCTTCGACACCATCGCCCTGCACGAGCAATGGGACCTCAATGTCGGCCTGCGCTATGACTGGTTCAAGGGCCACAGCGACACCTTCTCGGCGACCCACGCCCCGACCGGCAGCTTCACCTCCAAGGACGAGAAGCTCAGCAGCCGCGCCGCCCTGGTCTACAAGCCGGTGGAAAACGGTCGCTTCTATGTGGCCTGGGGCAACTCCTTCAACCCCACGGCCGAAGGCATCGCCTCCAACGGTGGCGGCCTGACCGCGGCGACCGAGAACCTGGATCCGGAAAAGAACGAGACCTGGGAACTGGGCACCAAGTGGGAGCTGCTGGCTGGCCGCCTGGAGGTGGACGGTGCGCTGTTCCGTGTGGAGAAGACCAATGCGCGTGAAACCATGGCCGACGGCTCGACCCAACTGGCCGGCAAGCAGCGCGTGGAGGGTGTGGAACTGGGCCTGACCGGCCACATCACCGAGCAGTGGGACGTCTTCGCCAACTACACCTTCCAGTCCAGCGAGACGCTGAAGGCTGCCGACACCGCCGCCGGTATCGCCCGCGAAGGCCAGGCGCTGGGCAACACCCCGCCACGCTCCTTCAACCTGTGGACCACCTACGAACTGCCGGAAGGATGGACCCTGGGCTACGGCGCGCGCTACGTCAGCGAGCGTAACGTCAGCTCCAGCACCACCGCCAAGCTGGACGCCTACTGGCTGCACAACGCCATGGTCGGCTACCGGGTCAACGAAGACCTCGACCTGCAGCTGAACGTCAACAACCTGTTCGACAAGGACTACGTCGAGCGTGTGCGTCTGCAGAACGGCACCGACGCGCGTTCCTCGGCCATCGAATACGGCGATGCCCGTTCGGCGATCCTGACCGCCACCTACTCGTTCTGACGGACGAGTCGCGGGCCCCGCCTGGTGCGGGGCCCGCTTTGCTGTAAATAAAAGGTAAAAGCTCCGATTCCTGGTTTAATGCATCCCGTTCTCAAATAAAATCGCTTCCGGTTCGGCATGGGGCCGACCGCGAACGAGCGATTCGACGCGCCGCCAGGCGCGTGTCCGAGGGATATCACGTGTTGAAGAAGACCCTGTTCCAGCTGCACTGGCTGTTCGGTATCAGTGCCGGGCTGGTACTGGCCCTGATGGGCATCACCGGGGCGGCCTACAGCTTCCAGGAGGAAATCCTCCGCCTGCTCAATCCCGACACCCTCACCGTGCAGGTGCGTGAGGCTGGCGTACTGCCGCCGGCCGAGCTGGTGAGCAGGATAGAAGCCGCCGAGGGCAAGAGGGTCGCCGACCTCAGGGTGGACACCGGCTCCGGCCATGCCGCCCGAGTCTTCTTCGCACCGGCTCCCGGCGAGCGCCGCGGCCCCATGCGCTATTTCGATCCCTACACCGGCGAATTGCTGGGCGAACCGGTGGGCCAGCAATTCTTCGGCCTGATGCTGCAGCTGCACCGCTACCTCGCCATGGGCGAGTTCGGCAAGCAGATCACCGCCGCCTGTACCCTGATCCTGGTCTTCTTCTGCCTCTCCGGCCTCTACCTGCGCTGGCCGCGCAAGGCCGGCAGCTGGCGCGCCTGGCTGACCCTCGACTGGTCGCGCAAGGGCCGCAGCTTCAACTGGGACCTGCACGCCGTGGCCGGCACCTGGTGCCTGCTGTTCTATCTCCTGGCGGCGCTGACCGGCCTGTTCTGGTCCTACGACTGGTACCGCGAAGGCCTCAACCGCCTGCTCGCCGACGGGCCCGCCGGCCAGCACGGCAAGCCCGGCGAGCGCCGTGGCGAAGGGCGCGGTCGTCCAGGGATGCAGGCGCCGTCCGGCCCGCCGCCGGTGGTGGACTATGACGCCGTATGGAAGAGCATTCGCGAGACCGCCGGCCCGACCATGAGCGCCTACAACCTGCGCCTGCCGCCGGTAGGCGGCAAGCCGGCCACCGTCTTCTACGTGCTGGAAGACGCCGCCCACCCGCGCGCCCTGAACCAGATCATCCTCGATCCGGCCAGCGGCAAGGTGATGCGCAGCGAACGCTACAGCGACAAGAGCTTCAAGGCCCAGTTGCTCACCAGCGTCTACGCCCTGCACGTGGGCGAATACTTCGGCCTGCCGGGCCGCATCCTGATGATGCTGGCCAGCCTGACCATGCCGCTGTTCTTCGTCACCGGCTGGCTGCTCTACCTCGATCGCCGGCGCAAGAAGCGCGCGGTCAAGGCCGCCCGTAGCGGCTTGGCCGAGAGCGGCGGCAAGGATTCCTGGCTGATCGGTTTCGCCAGCCAGAGCGGCTTCGCCGAGCAACTGGCCTGGCAGAGCGCCGGCCAGCTTCGGGCCGCCGGCCTGCCGGTCCGGGTCGAGCCCCTGGCGACGCTGGACAGCGGCAGCCTGGCCCAGGCGCGCAACGCACTCTTCGTGGTCAGCACCTTCGGTGACGGCGAGGCCCCGGACAATGCCCGCGGCTTCGAGCGCAAGGTACTCGGCCAGGCCTCCCAGCTCGCCGGCCTGCGCTTCGCCGTGCTGGCCCTGGGCGACCGCCAGTACGAGCAGTTCTGCGGTTTCGGCCGCCGCCTCCAGACCTGGTTGAAAGGGCAGGGCGCCAGCCAGCTGTTCGACCCGGTGGAAGTGGACAACGGCGACAGCGGCGCCCTGCAGCACTGGCAGCAGCAACTGGCCGAGGTTTCCGGCAGCGCCGCGCTGACGCCCTGGAGTGGCCCGGCCTTCGAGAGCTGGACCCTGGAAGGCCGTGAACACCTCAATCCGGGCAGCCAGGGCGAATCCACCTGGCTGCTGCGCCTGCGTGCCCCGGCGGGCAGCCAACTGCTCTGGCAGGCCGGCGACCTGGTGGAGATCCTCCCGCGCCAGGCCGAGCCGCGTATCCAGGCCTGGCTCGACCAGCACAAGCTGGATGGCGACGCCCCGGTGGAGCTGGACGGCGTGCGCCAGCCGCTGCGCCAGGCCCTGGCCGGGCGCCTGCTGCCGAGCTCCTTCGAGCATCTGGTGGGGCTGCAGCCGCAGGCCCTGGTGCAGGCGCTGATCGGCCTCGCGGTGCGCCAGTACTCCATCGCTTCGCTGGCCAGCGACGGTGCGCTGGAACTGATCGTGCGCCAGGAACAGCATGCCGATGGCAGCCTGGGCATCGCCTCGGGCTGGCTGACCCATTACCTGCCGCAAGGCGCGCTGGTGCCCGTGCGCCTGCGCCGCAACAGCCGCTTCCACCTGATCGATGAAGAGCGCCCGCTGATCTTCATCGGCAACGGCACCGGCCTCGCCGGCCTGCGCAGCCTGCTCAAGGCGGCCATCGCCGCCGGCCGCAAGCGCAACTGGCTGCTGTTCGGCGAGCGCAACCAGGCCCACGACTTCTACTGTCGCGATGAACTGCAAGGCTGGCTGGCCGGGGGCGATCTGCAGCGCCTGGACCTCGCCTTCTCCCGCGACCAGGCCGGAAAGGTCTATGTGCAGGACCGCCTGCGCGAAGCCGCCGACGAGTTGCGCGCCTGGCTGGCCGAGGGCGCGGTGATCTATGTCTGCGGCAGCCTGCAGGGCATGGCCGAAGGCGTCGACCGCACCCTGCGCGACCTCCTGGGCGACGAGGCCCTGCAACAGCTGAGCGATGAAGGCCGCTACCGCCGCGACGTGTATTGAAGGCGCCGCGCCTACGGGGCTGGAGGCTGAAGGCTGAACGAATTGTCCCTGTGCGTAGGGTGGATGTCGCTTTTCACATCCACCAGCGGAGCCCGGGCGAACCACGAAAGGTGGACCGGTGAAGCGTGGTCCACCCTACGGGCCGCTGTGCGGCCATCGCGAAAGCATTCGCTCCTACAATAGCGGCGGCTTTTAGCCATAATCCCCTCCATGAACAGACGAATCCTGCTGAACTGCGATATGGGCGAAAGCTTCGGCGCCTGGCACATGGGCGCCGACGAACACGCCATGCCGCTGGTGGACCAGGCGAACCTCGCCTGCGGATTCCACGCCGCCGACCCCCTCACCATGCAGCGCACCGTCGAACTGGCGCTGCGCCACGATGTGCGCATCGGCGCCCATCCGGCCTACCCGGACCTCGCCGGTTTTGGCCGCCGTCACATGGCCTGCACGCCGGAAGAGGTGCGCGCCCAGGTGCTCTACCAGATCGGCGCCCTGGAGGCCTTCTGCCGCGCCGTCGGTACCCAGGTGGCCTATGTGAAGCCCCATGGCGCCCTGTACAACGACCTGGTGCGGGACGACGCCCTGCTCGCCGCCGTGCTCGACGCCTGCGCCAGCTACCGCAAGGGCCTGCCGCTGATGGTGCTGGCCCTGGCGGACAACCGCCGCGAACTGCAACTGGCCGACGCCGCCGATGTGCCGCTGATATTCGAGGCCTTCGCCGACCGCGCCTACCTCTCCGACGGCCAGCTGGCGCCTCGGCGCATGGCCGGTGCCGTGCACCACGACGCCGGGCGCATCATCGACCAGGCCCTGGCCATTGCCGCCGGCGAGCCCTTCCCGGATATCGACGGCAAGCCCTTGCGGCTGGTCGCCGACAGCCTCTGCGTGCACGGCGACAATCCTGAATCCCTGGCGGTGCTGCGCCGCCTGCGAGGCAAGCTGGACGCCCTATGATCCGCCTTGAGCCCGTCGGCGCCGAAGCCCTGCTGCTGGTGCTGGCCGACGAGCCGGACGCCCGGCTGCCACAGCGCATCGCCGCTCTCTCCGAGACCCTGCGCCAGCGCTTCGGGCACCAGTTGCTGGACCTGGTGCCGGGCTGGACCACGCTGTTGCTGCACTACGACCTGACCTGCACCGACCACCAGTCCCTGGCCCGGGACATCCAGCCCGTGCTGGAAGCCTGGTTGGCGGAACCGGTGCGGATGGACGCCGGTCGGCTGCACGAAATCCCCGTGTGGTACTGCGGCGAGGATCTGGCCTGGGTCGCGGAATCCTGCGGTCTTTCGGTGGCCGAGGTGGTGGATGTCCACAGCAGCGCCGAATACCGGGTCGGCGCCATAGGCTTTTCGCCCGGCTTCGCCTACCTCGGCGGCCTGGACCCGCGCCTGGCACTGCCGCGCCGCAGCCGCCCGCGGCTGCGCGTACCGGCCGGCAGCCTGGCCATCGCCGAGCGGCAGACAGCCGTTTATCCACAGGCCTCCCCGGGCGGCTGGCACTTGCTCGGGCTCTGCCCCTGGACCTTGTTCGATGCCCGGCGCGAACCGCCTTGTCCGCTGGCGCTGGGCGATCGGGTGCGCTTCTTCGCCATAGACGAAGCCCGCTACCGCGCCGAAGGGGGCGAGGCATGAGCGGCCTGCGGGTGATCAGGCCCGGCCCCCTGAGTCTGCTGCAGGACGCCGGCCGTTTCGGCTGGCAGCACCTGGGCGTTTCGCCGGCCGGCCCGATGGACCCGCTGGCGGCGGCATGGGCCAACCGGCTGCTGGGCAATCCCCGTGGCAGCGCCGTGCTGGAAATCGCCCTGGGCGGTGTGGAGCTGGAGGCGGAAGGCAGCCTCTGGGTGGCGCTGACCGGCGCTGATATGCCGCTGAACGTGGACGCCGAGTTGCGGAACAACTGGTCGCGCTTTCGCCTTGAGGCCGGGCAGCGCCTGCAGATAGGTTTTGCCCGCAGCGGCCAGCGTGCCTACCTGGCCATGGTCGACGGTATCCGCGCCGAACCGGTGCTGGGCAGCGTCGCCTGCCAACTGCGCGAAGGCCTTGGCGGGTTGGATGGCAATGGCTCGCGGCTGGCCGCGGGCGATCTGCTCGTCGGCGGCAACGCCGATTTCCCTCGCGGCGCCAACGTGCCCTGGCCCTGGCAGCCCGACTACAAGGCGGCCTTGCTGCTGCGGGTAGTGATCGGTGGCGATGCCGCGAGCTTCGACGAAGCCCAGGCCCGCGCCTTCTTCGATCGGCCCTGGCAGCTCAGCCCGCAGTCCGATCGCATGGGCGCCCGCCTGGAGGGCGAGCCCCTGCTCGCGCCGCAGCGGCAATGGTCCCAGGGCGTGGTCAGCGGCACCATCCAGGTGCCGCCGGATGGCCAGCCCATCATCCTCATGGCCGACCGCCAGACCATGGGCGGCTATCCCACCCTCGGCTGGGTCCACCCCCTGGACCTGGGCCGCCTGGCGCAGTGCCCGGCGAACCAGGTGCTGCGCTTCACCGCCATGAGCCTGGAGGATTCCCAGGATGAGCTGCGGGAGTTCTACGCCTTCTTCGGGCGGTAGGATTTCCCCACCCTGCAGGGCTGGTTTTGGGGGATGTAGGGGCGAATTCATTCGCCAAGGGCCGCGTAGCGGCCCCCCCTTTGGCTCATGGAGGGCAGCCCTTCGGACTGCTTGGCGAATGAATTCGCCCCTACAGAAGAGCGGTTCGAGCCCTGCTTATTTCGGCAAATGATTCAACGGCAGCGGCGCCGGCGCCTTCACCGTCTGGATGGCGAAGTTGCTGCGGATGTCGCTGACTCCCGGAAGCCTGAGCAGGGTGCCGGTGAGGAAGTGTTCGTAGGCGCGCAGGTCCGGCACCACCACTTGCAGCAGGAAATCCGACTCCCCCGACACCAGGTGCACCGAGATGACTTCCGGCAGGCTGATCACCGCCTCGCGGAAGGCATCGGCCTGTTCCTGGTGGTGGCGTTCCACCTTGATCCCGACGAATACCGTCAGGCCCAGGCCCACTTCGTCGCGATCGAGGCTGGCGTGGTAGCCACGGATAACCCCGGCTTCCTCCAGCAGGCGGACCCGGCGCAGGCAGGGGGATGCGGACAGGCCGATTTCCTCGGCCAGTTGCACGTTGGACAGGCGACCGTCGCGTTGCAGGGCGACGAGAATCCGGTGGTCCAGGGCGTCGAGTCTAAGGTTTGGCATAAATGGCTTGTGTAGATCGCTTGGATTGGCAGGAAATGCTGGAAAGCATGGCTTTATCAGCCAGATACGCAAGCACCTGCCCCGACCTTCGGCCCTAGAATCTTTTCTCCAAGCGCTGATCTGGAGCGAAGACGATGACCGCTTTCCTGATCGCCCTGGCGGTGGTCTACCTGCTGCCCGGGCCCGACATGATCCTCCTGCTGCAGACCGGCGCCCGCCAGGGCCGCGCCATGGCCCTGGCCACCGCGCTGGGGCTGGCCCTGGCGCGCAGCTGCCACGTGGCGCTGGCCGGCCTTGGCCTGGCGGTGCTGTTCCGCACCGCGCCCTGGACCTTCGACCTGGTGCGCCTGGCCGGCGCCGCCTACCTGCTCTGGCTGGGCTTGAAGCTGCTCCAGGCGGAGGGCTCGGCACTGGTGGTGGAGGGCGAGCGGACACCGTCGCGGGCCTATTGGCAGGCGCTGCGCCGGGGGCTGCTGACCAACCTGCTGAATCCCAAGGCGCTGGTGTTCTGTTCGGTGCTGCTGCCGCAGTTCGTCAGCCCCGAGGCTGGACCTCTGGGACTGCAGTTCGCCTTGCTGGGAGCGGTGCTGGTGGCGGTGGGGTTGTTGTTCGACACCGGCTATGCCCTGGTGGGCGAGGGCCTGGGTCATTGGCTGGGCAAGCGGCCGCTGGTGCAGCGGGTGCAGCAGTGGCTGTTCGGCGGGGTGCTGGTGGGGTTCGGGGTGAGGCTGGCAGTGTTGCGGGACCTGTAGGGGCTGGCCAATTACTTGTAGGGGCGAATGAATTCGCCCCTACAGGAAGAGGTTCTCCGGTGGCGAATCAGGCGTTGATGGTCTCCGCATGGTGGCAGGCCACCTGGCGGGCATCCAGCAGGCGCAGTTCCGGGACTTCCACCCTGCAGCGCTCGGTGGCGTAAGGGCAGCGCTTGTGGAAGGCGCAGCCGGTCGGCGGGTCGAGCGGGTTGGGCAGTTCGCCGGCGATCTTGATCTTCGGCTTGCTCGGGTCCGGGTGGATGGCCGGCGTGGCCGAGAGCAGGGCCTTGGTATAGGGGTGCAGCGGACGGCTGTAGATCAGCTCGCTGGGGCCCATTTCCGCCGGGCGGCCGAGGTACATCACCAGCACGTCGTTGGAGACGTGGCGCACCACCGCGAGGTTGTGGGAGATGAACACGTAGCCGGTGTTGTAGCGCTCCTGCAGGTCCATGAAGAGGTTGAGCACCTGGGCCTGGATCGACACGTCCAGGGCCGAGGTGGGCTCGTCCGCCACCAGCACCTTGGGGTTGAGCATCATGGCGCGGGCCAGGGCGATGCGCTGGCGCTGGCCGCCGGAGAACATGTGCGGATAGCGCTGGTAGTGCTCGGGGCGCAAGCCCACCTGCTGCATCATCGCCTGCACCTGCTCGCGGCGTTCGGCGCGGGACAGGCCGGTGTTGATCAGCAGCGGCTCGGCCAACTGGTCGCCCACCTTCTGCCGCGGATTGAGCGAGGCGTAGGGGTTCTGGAAGACCATCTGCACATCGCGGCGCAACTGCTTGCGCTCTTCCTTGCTGGCGCCCGCCACTTCGCGGCCGGCGATCTGCAGGGAGCCGGAGGAGGGTTCCTCGATCAGGGTCAGGGCGCGGGCCAGGGTGGACTTGCCGCAGCCGGATTCGCCGACCACGGCCAGGGTGCGGCCGGCTTCCAGCTCGAAGGACACGCCATTGAGCGCACGCACCAGGGCATGGGGCTTGAACAGGCCTCGGGAGATTTCGTAATGGCGATGCAGGTCGCGGGCGGTCAATACGGCACTCATCGCGCCACCTCGATCAGGTTCAGGGGGTAGAAGCAGCGCACGGCACCATGGGCGTGCGGGTCCAGTGTCGGGCGCTGGGCCACGCAATTGGACTGGCCGTAGGGGCAGCGCGGCGACAGCAGGCAGCCGTGGGGCCGGTCGTAGCGGCCGGGCACTATGCCGGGCAGGGTGGACAGGCGATGGGCGCCCAGGCTGTGCTCGGGAATGGCCTTGAGCAGGGCTTCGGTATAGGGGTGGGTGGGGGCGTCGAACAGGCGCGGCACTTCACCGATCTCCACCGCCTGGCCGGCGTACATCACGCAGACGCGGTCGGCGGTTTCGGCTACCACGGCGAGGTCGTGGGTGATCAGCACCAGGGCCATGCCCTGGTCGCGCTGCAGGTCCAGCAACAGGTCCATGATCTGCGCCTGGATGGTCACGTCCAGGGCGGTGGTGGGTTCGTCGGCGATCAGCAGCTTGGGTTCGGCGGCGATGGCCATGGCGATGGCGACGCGCTGGCTCATGCCCCCGGAGAGCTGGTGCGGGTAGGCGTCGAGGCGGCTGGCGGCGCCGGGGATTTCCACCCGTTCCAGCAGCTCCAGGGCACGCTGGCGCGCGGCCTTGCCCTTGAGGCCCATGTGCTGGTGCAGCACTTCCTCGATCTGGAAGCCCACGGTGTAGCTGGGGTTGAGGGCGGTCATCGGGTCCTGGAAGACCATCGCCAGGTCCTTGCCGACGATGTGGCGACGCTGCCTGCCCTTGAGCTTGAGCATGTCATGGCCGTCGAAGCGCAGGCTGTCGGCAGTGATGCGGCCGGGGGCGTCGATCAGGCCCATCAGCGCCATCATGGTCACCGACTTGCCGGAGCCGGACTCGCCGACTATGGCCAGCACTTCGCCCTTGTTCACCGAGATATCGAGGCCGTCCACCACCGGGACGGCATTGGCGTCGCCGAAGCGCACGGACAGGTTCTTGATTTCAAGGAGGCTCATGCGGCGGTCTCCAGGCGGGCGCAAGGGCGGTCGTAGGATGGGTGGAGCAGAGCGATACCCATCGAAGAGGTCGGCCGGAAATGATGGGTATCGCTGCGCTCAACCCATCCTACGAAGCTGCGGTGCGCGCAGCGCACCCTACAGAGGTCGGCCGTAGGGTGCGCCGTGCGCACCGCGCCGATGATGGGCATGGATTCGGAGGCGTTCATGGCGGGCTCCTCAGACTGCGTTCTTGAGTTTCGGGTCCAGCGCGTCGCGCAGGCCGTCGCCCATCAGGTTGATCGCCAGCACGCTGAGCAGGATGGTCAGGCCGGGCAGCGAGACCACCCACCAGGCGCGTTCGATGTAGTCGCGTGCAGAGGCCAGCATGGTGCCCCACTCGGGAGTGGGCGGTTGCACGCCGAGGCCGAGGAAGCCCAGGGCGGCGGCGTCGAGGATGGCCGAGGAGAAGCTCAGGGTGGCCTGGACGATCAAGGGCGCCATGCAGTTGGGCAGCACGGTGACGAACATCAGGCGCAGCAGGCCGGCGCCGGCCAGGCGCGAGGCGGTGACGTAGTCGCGGTTCAGCTCGCCCATCACCGAGGCGCGGGTCAGGCGCACGTAGGAGGGCAGGGAGACGATGGCGATGGCGATCACGGTGTTGATCAGGCCCGGGCCGAGGATGGCGACGATGGCCACCGCCAGCAGCAGCGAGGGCAGGGCCAGCATGATATCCATCAGGCGCATGATCGACGGGCCCAAGAGGCGCGGGAAGAAACCCGCCACCAGGCCGAGAAGGATGCCGGGGATCAGCGACATCACCACCGAAGACAGGCCGATCAGCAGGGACAGGCGGGCGCCGTGGATCAGGCGCGAGAGTACGTCGCGGCCGAGTTCGTCGGTACCGAGCAGGAACTGCGCCTGGCCGCCTTCCAGCCAGGCCGGCGGGGTCAGCAGGAAGTCGCGGAACTGCTCGCTGGGGTCGTGGGGGGCGACCCAGGGGGCGAACAGGGCGCAGATCACGATCAGGATCATGAAGGCAAGGCCGCCGACGGCGCCCTTGTTATGGGCGAAGGCCTTCCAGAACTCCTTGAGGGGAGAGGGATAGAGGATGCTCGGGTCGACCTGGGGTTGCATGGCGTTCACGTTCAGGTCTCCTTAGCGTTGGTGGCGGATGCGTGGATTCACCAGGCCGTAGAGGATGTCCACGACGAAGTTCACCAGGATCACCAGGCAGGCGATCAGCAGGATGCCGTTCTGCACCACCGGGTAGTCACGGGCGCCTATGGCTTCGATCAGCCATTTGCCGATGCCCGGCCAGGAGAAGATGGTTTCGGTCAGCACCGCGCCTGCGAGCAGGGTGCCCACCTGCAGGCCGAATACGGTGAGCACCGGGATCAGGGCGTTGCGCAGGCCGTGGACGAAGACCACGCGGGCCGGCGACAGGCCCTTGGCGCGGGCGGTGCGCACATAGTCCTCGCGCAGCACTTCGAGCATGGCCGAGCGGGTCATGCGGGCGATCACCGCCAGGGGGATGGTGCCCAGCACTATGGCCGGCAGGATCAGGTGGCGCAGGGCGTCGACGAAGGCGCCTTCCTCCTCGCTGAGCAGGGTGTCGATGAGCATGAAGCCGGTGACCGGCTCGATGTCGTAGAGCAGGTCGATGCGCCCGGATACCGGGGTCCAGCCCAGGCCCACGGAGAAGAACATGATCAGCAGCAGGCCCCACCAGAAGATCGGCATGGAGTAGCCGGCCAGGGAGATGCCCATCACCCCGTGGTCGAACAGCGAGCCACGCTTGAGCGCGGCGATCACACCGGCCAGCACGCCGAGGGTGCCGGCGAAGATCAGCGCGGCGAGCGCCAGTTCCAGAGTGGCGGGGAAGAGGGTGAGAAACTCGTTCCAGACACCGTCGCGGGTGCGCAGGGATTCGCCCAGGTCGCCCTGGGCCAGCTTGCCGATGTAGTCCAGGTACTGTTCCGGCAGCGGTTTATTGAGGCCGAGGCGCTCCATGGCCTGGGCATGCATTTCCGGGTCGACCCTGCGCTCACCCATCATCACTTCCACCGGGTCGCCGGGGATCAGGCGGATCAGGGCGAAGGTGAGCAGGGTGACGCCGAAGAAGGTGGGGATCAGCAGCCCCAGTCGGCGTGCGATGAAACTCAGCATTTGGGCGAATCACTCCTCATCTTTTGATACCGGCCAGTGAAGCTGGCCGTTCCCAGCAGTTTAGGCCGCGTGGGCGGAGGCACCGGCCCGAGTGTGTCGGGCGCGGCGCCTGGCGTTCGTTGTGGCAGTCGGGATAAGCCTCGTCCGGTCTGGTGCCGTCATGAGGAATGCAAGGAGGCCGGTTGCCCGGCCCCTTTGGCTCAGCGCTGGCTGGAGACGCCGTAGAAGGAGTTGAGGCCGAACGGGCTGATCTTGTAATCCTGCACGTTCTTGCGCATCGGCTGGTAGACGGTGGAGTGGGCGATCGGGGTGATCGGCACGGCGTCTTTCAGGAGGTGCTGGGCCTGCTTGTACAGCTCGGTGCGCTTGGCCTGGTCCGGGGTGGCCTTGGCCTGCTTGATCAGCTTGTCGTAGCCGGCGTCGCACCACTTGGAGAAGTTGTTGCCGTTGACCGCGTCGCAGCCGTAGAGGGTGCCCAGCCAGTTGTCCGGGTCGCCGTTGTCGCCGCTCCAGCCGATCAGCATGGCGTCGTGCTCGCCGCCCTTGGAACGCTTGATGTACTCGCCCCATTCGTAGCTGACGATCTTCGCCTTGATGCCTACCTTGGCCCAGTCGGCCTGGAGCATTTCGGCCATCAGCTTGGCGTTGGGGTTGTACGGGCGTTGCACCGGCATGGCCCAGAGCGTGATCTCGGTGCCTTCGGCAACGCCGGCGGCCTTGAGCAGCTCCTTGGCCTTCTCCGGGTTGTAGGGGGCGTCCTTGATGGTCTCGTCGTAGGACCACTGGGTCGGCGGCATGCCGTTGACCGCTAGTTGGCCGGCGCCCTGGTAGACGGCGTCGATGATGGCCTTCTTGTTCACCGCCATGTCCAGCGCCTGGCGCACCTCGAGCTTGTCGAAGGGCTTGTGGGTGACGTTGTAGGCGATGTAGCCGAGGTTGAAGCCCGGCTGCGACGGCATGTTCAGGTTCGGGTCCTTCTTCAGCGCGTCCAGGTCGGCCGGGCGCGGGAAGAGGGTGACCTGGCATTCGCCGGCCTTGAGCTTCTGCATGCGCACCGAGGCGTCGGTATTGATGGCGAAGATCAGGTTGTCGATCTTCACGTCCCCGGGCACCCAGTAGTCCTTGTTGCCGGCGAAGCGGATCTGCGCGTCCTTCTGGTAGCGCTTGAAGACGAAGGGGCCGGTGCCGATGGGCTTCTGGTTGATGTCGGCGGCCTTGCCGGCCTTGAGCAGCTGGTCGGCGTACTCGGCGGACTGGATCGAGGCGAAGCTCATGGCCAGGTTCTGGATGAAGGCCGCGTCGACGCTGTTGAGGGTGAACTTGACGGTGCTGTCGTCGAGTTTCTCCACCTTGGCGATGTTGGCGTCCATGCCCATGTCGGTGAAGTAGGGGAATTCGGTGGGGTAGGCCTTGCGGAAGGGGTGGTCCTTGTCGAGCATGCGCTGGAAGGTGAAGAGCACGTCGTCGGCGTTGAACTCGCGGGTCGGCTTGAAGTAGTCGGTGCTGTGGAACTTCACGCCCTTGCGCAGGTGGAAGGTGTAGCCGAGGCCGTCGGGGGAGATGTCCCATTTCTCGGCCAGGCCCGGGATCACCGCGGTGCCGCCCCGTTCGAACTGGGTCAGGCGGTTGAAGATGGTTTCCGCGGTGGCATCGAAGTCGGTGCCGGTGGTGTATTGGCCCGGGTCGAAGCCGGCGGGGCTGCCTTCGGAGCAGAACACCAGGTTGCTGGCGGCGTGGGAGAGGCCGGAGCCGAGCAGCAGGCCGGCGGCGATCATGGTCTTGAGCTTGGTTTTCTGACGCATGCGAACCTCGTTGTTGTTGTTCTGAGGGCGGCGTACCAGGTGCTCGGCGCTTGCTGTCCGTTACACCTGACCTCGCGGCCTGGTGAGCCGCGGGTTGCCCGTCGATCGCATGTCCGGGGGCCGGATGCCGGCGCTCCCGGGCGGGCGAAGGCGGCAGGGGAGAAGGGGATGTTTACACCGCTGCCGGCCGAGGCCGAACTTAAGTGATGCTGAAATTAAGGTCAACTTAAATTCAGTGGTGCTTACTTGCGGAAACCGGCCGGTCAGGTCGTGGGGTGGTCGTCGAACAGGCCCATGGTGGTGACCGTCAGCACCTCTGCCACCTCGTCGCCGGTATTGGCGAGGAAGTGCGGCTTGGCGGCGTCGAAATGCACCGAATCCCCCGGACCCAGGGGGTAGTTGCGGCCTTCGATGGTGTAGACGATCTGCCCGGACAGCACGTAGGCGAATTCGGCGCCGTCGTGGGAAATGAGTTCGGACTGGTAGCCCACCGGCATGCTCATCTTCACCGCGTTGATCAGGTTGCCCGGGAAGTTGCTGGACAGGCGTTCGTAGGCCAGCGGCTGGCCGCCGATGGTGTAGCGCACGCGCTGGCCCTGGTGGGAATCGGGCTGGGGCTGGGTGGGTTGGTCGAACAGGGCGTTGAGGGGAATCCCCAAGGACTTGGCGATATTGGCCAGGGACGAGATCGACACGCCGGTGAGGTTGCGTTCGGCCTGGGACAGGAAGCTGGCCGTGAGGCCCGATTCGGCGGCTACCTGGTTCAGGGTCTTGTTGGCGGCGCGGCGAAAGCGGCGCAGCCGTTCGCCGATCTGTTCTACGGTCATTGGCGTGGCTCTTGTTCTGAAGGGCGCCAGTATAACGGGCGACGCATCGTAGAAAAGGCTTGTCGCATTGTTGAAATTTAAGTGGCACTGAAAAATTGCTTGGACGAGCATTTAAGTAGTGCTTAAATTTGGCGCACTGCAACATCCCTCAGGAGAACAAGATGACAGTGGGAGTGGGTGGCAAGACCCCGGAACAGGCCCTCGCCGGCCTGGGCAACATGACCGCGGGCGTCGAGCCCATCGGCCTCGACGAATACCAGGCGCGTATCGCCAGGGCCCAGGGCCTGATGCGCGAGCAGGGGATCGCGGCCATTTACGTCAATGCCGGGAGCAACCTGCGCTACTTCACCGGGGTGAAGTGGAGCCCGAGCGAACGCATGGTCGGCGCCGTGCTGCCCGCCGACGGCCCGCTGGCCTATATCGCCCCGGCCTTCGAGGAAGGCACCATCCGCGACTTCCGTGAGGTGGAAGGGGTTATCCACACCTGGCAGGAACACGAGAGCCCTTATCGCCTGCTGCTGGAGATGCTCGGCGCAATGGGTATCGCGCCGGACGCGGTGGTGGGCCTGTGCCCATCCCTGGCTTTCTTCATGTTCGACGGCATCCGCCGCTTAGCTTCGGGTTACGACTTCGTCAGCGCCGCCTGCGTGATCGATTCCTGCCGTTTCCACAAGTCCGCCACCGAGCTTTCGCTGATGCAGCGGGCCAAGGACATGACCCTGGAGGTGCACAAGGCCGCCGCCAGCATCCTGCGCGAAGGCATCAGCACCACGGAGGTGGCCGAATTCATCCACCAGGCGCACCGCCGGGTAGGCGCGCCGGGATCGACCTTCTGCATCGTGCTGTTCGGCGAGGCCAGCGCCTTCCCCCACGGGGTGAAGCACGCGCAGGTGCTGAAGGACGGCGACATGGTGCTGATCGACACCGGTTGCCAGCTCCATGGCTACCAGGCGGATATCACCCGCAGCTATGTGTTCGGCACCCCGAGCGAGCGCCAGCGCGCCTTCTGGAAGATCGAAAAGGCGGCGCAGCAGGCGGCTTTCGAGGCGGCCCGTCTTGGCGCACCCTGCGGCTCGGTGGACGCCGCCGCCCGCCGTTGCCTGGAGGCCGCCGGCCTGGGCCCGGACTACCAGCTGCCGGGCCTGCCGCACCGCACCGGCCACGGCATCGGCCTGGATATCCACGAAGGGCCGTACCTGGTACGCGGTGACGAGACGCCGCTGGCCGAAGGCATGTGCTTCTCCAACGAGCCGATGATCTGTGTGCCGGGAGAGTTCGGCATTCGCCTGGAGGATCATTTCTACATGACCGCCGAAGGCCCGCGCTGGTTTACCCGGCCGAGCCATTCCATCGACGATCCGTTCGGGTTGGAGGCCTGAGGGGCGGACCTGCGGCCCGCTTGGCGAATGAATTCGCCCCTACAGCTTCAGCCTCACCCGCGCGAAGTTGTTCGACCCCAGCGGACTCAGCTGGAACCCCTCGACCCCCTTGCGCAGGGCGGCGAACTGCTTGGGGTGCGCCAGGGGAATCCAGGGCGCCTGTTCGTGGAAGATCGCCAGGGCCTGGCGGTAGAGCTCGGCGCGGCGGGCCGGGTCGGTAATGGCGCGGGCCTGGCGGATCAGCTCGTCGAAGGCCCGGTTGCACCAGCCGGCCTGGTTCTCGCCTGATTTCGCCGCGGCGCAGGACAGGTTGGGGGTGAGGAAGTTGTCCGGGTCGCCGTTGTCCCCGGCCCAGCCCATGAACACCAGGTCGTGTTCGCCCTGCTTGGCGCGCTTGATCAGCTCGCCCCATTCATAGACGCGAATCTCTGCCTTGATGCCGATGGCGGCCAGGTCGGCCTGGAGCATCTGTGCGCCGATGCCGGGGTTGGGGTTGGTCGGGCCGCCGCCGGGGCGGGTCCAGATGCTCAGCTTGAAACCGTCCTGGTGTCCCGCTTCGGCCAGCAGGCGGCGGGCTTTCTCGGGATCGAAGGGCCAGGGATCGAGCTTGTCGTTGAAACCCGGCAGGGTAGCCGGGTAGGGCGCCACGGCCATGCTGGCGTTACCTTCGCCGTATTGGGCACGCAGGTAGGCGCGCTTGTCGAAGGCGAGGTTGATGGCCTGGCGCACCCGCACGTCGTCCAGCGGCGGGTGGCGGGTGTTGATGCCGATATAGGCGACCAGCAGGGAATCCAGTTCGAGTATCTCCAGTGCCGGGTCCTGGCGCAGCGCGGCGATATCGGTGGGGCGAGGGTAGACCGCCACCTGGCAGGCGCCCGCCTTGAGCTGCTGCACGCGCACATTGGGATCCGGGGTGATGGCGAACAGCAGGCGGTCGATCGCCGGTTTGCCCGCCCAGTGATCCGGGTTGGCACGGAAGCGGATCTGCGCGTCCTTGCGGTAGCGCTCGAAGACGAAGGGGCCGGTGCCTATGGGGTCGCGGTTGATGCGTTCCGGCGTGCCGGCCTTGAGCAACTGGTCGGCGTACTCGGCCGAGTAGATGGAGGTGAAGCCCATGGCCATGTCGGCGAGGAAGGGCGCTTCGGGGTGTTTCAGGGTGAAGCGCACGCGGTGCGGGTCGAGCTTCTCGATACGCTCGATCAACTGTGCGAAGGCCATGGATTCGGCATAGGGAAAACCACGCGGTGACAGCTTGTGCCAGGGGTGGTTGCTGTCCAGCTGGCGCTGGAAGCTCCAGAGCACGTCGTCGGCATTGAAGTCGCGGGTCGGCTTGAAGTAGTCGCTGGTGTGGAATTTCACGCCCTTGCGCAGCTGGAACTCGTAGACCAGGCCGTCCGGGCTGATGCTCCAGCTTTCGGCGAGGCCCGGTTGCAGCCGGGTGCTGCCGGGGGCGAAGCGCACCAGGCGGTCGAAGAGGGTTTCGGCCGAGGCGTCGGCGGTGGTGGCGGCGGTGTACTGGACGATATCGAAGCCTTCGGGGCTGGCTTCGGTGCAGACCACCAGGGACTGGCTGGCGGTGGCGTAGAGAGGAAGGCAGAGAGCGAGGGACAGCAGGCTTCGACGCATCGGGCTTCCTTGAAACGGCGATTTCCGGTTGAGTTTGTACCCAATAAGAAACGGGGCCCGAAGGCCCCGGTTAGCCAGCTTACTTGCCGACGCTCACGCCGTAGAAGGAGTTGAGGCCGAACGGGCTGATCTTGTAATCCTGCACGTTCTTGCGCATCGGCTGGTAGACGGTGGAGTGGGCGATCGGGGTGATCGGCACGGCGTCTTTCAGGAGGTGCTGGGCCTGCTTGTACAGCTCGGTGCGCTTGGCCTGGTCCGGGGTGGCCTTGGCCTGCTTGATCAGCTTGTCGTAGCCGGCGTCGCACCACTTGGAGAAGTTGTTGCCGTTGACCGCGTCGCAGCCGTAGAGGGTGCCCAGCCAGTTGTCCGGGTCGCCGTTGTCGCCGCTCCAGCCGATCAGCATGGCGTCGTGCTCGCCGCCCTTGGAACGCTTGATGTACTCGCCCCATTCGTAGCTGACGATCTTCGCCTTGATGCCTACCTTGGCCCAGTCGGCCTGGAGCATTTCGGCCATCAGCTTGGCGTTGGGGTTGTACGGGCGTTGCACCGGCATGGCCCAGAGGGTGATCTCGGTGCCTTCGGCAACGCCGGCGGCCTTGAGCAGCTCCTTGGCCTTCTCCGGGTTGTAGGGGGCGTCCTTGATGGTCTCGTCGTAGGACCACTGGGTCGGCGGCATGCCGTTGACCGCCAACTGGCCGGCGCCCTGGTAGACGGCGTCGATGATGGCCTTCTTGTTCACCGCCATGTCCAGCGCCTGGCGCACCTCGAGCTTGTCGAAGGGCTTGTGGGTGACGTTGTAGGCGATGTAGCCGAGGTTGAAGCCCGGCTGCGACGGCATGTTCAGGTTCGGGTCCTTCTTCAGCGCGTCCAGGTCGGCCGGGCGCGGGAAGAGGGTGACCTGGCATTCGCCGGCCTTGAGCTTCTGCATGCGCACCGAGGCGTCGGTATTGATGGCGAAGATCAGGTTGTCGATCTTCACGTCCCCGGGCACCCAGTAGTCCTTGTTGCCGGCGAAGCGGATCTGCGCGTCCTTCTGGTAGCGCTTGAAGACGAAGGGGCCGGTGCCGATGGGCTTCTGGTTGATGTCGGCGGCCTTGCCGGCCTTGAGCAGCTGGTCGGCGTATTCGGCGGACTGGATCGAGGCGAAGCTCATGGCCAGGTTCTGGATGAAGGCCGCGTCGACGCTGTTGAGGGTGAACTTGACGGTGCTGTCGTCGAGTTTCTCCACCTTGGCGATGTTGGCGTCCATGCCCATGTCGGTGAAGTAGGGGAATTCGGTGGGGTAGGCCTTGCGGAAGGGGTGGTCCTTGTCGAGCATGCGCTGGAAGGTGAAGAGCACGTCGTCGGCGTTGAACTCGCGGGTCGGCTTGAAGTAGTCGGTGCTGTGGAACTTCACGCCCTTGCGCAGGTGGAAGGTGTAGCCGAGGCCGTCGGGGGAGATGTCCCATTTCTCGGCCAGGCCCGGGATCACCGCGGTGCCGCC
>NZ_JBHSOU010000068.1:0-629 GCF_042656385.1 Pseudomonas sp. GCM10022186 | reverse complement strand
ATCGCGTTGCGCTCGATGCACGGCACCTGCACCAGCCCCCCCACCGGGTCGCAGGTCAGCCCCAGGTTGTGCTCCAGGCCGATCTCCGCCGCGTTCTCCAGCTGCGCCGGAGTCGCCCCCAGCACTTCCGCCAGCCCCGCCGCCGCCATCGCGCAGGCCGAACCCACCTCACCCTGGCAGCCCACCTCGGCGCCGGAGATCGAGGCGTTCTTCTTGCACAGGATGCCCACCGCCGCCGCGCCGAGGAAGAAATTGACCACGTCGTCGTCGCTGGCCTCGGGGTTGAAGCGCATGTAGTAGTGCAGCACCGCCGGGATGATCCCCGCCGCGCCGTTGGTCGGCGCCGTCACCATGCGCCCGCCGGCGGCGTTCTCCTCGTTCACCGCCAGGGCGTAGAGGTTGACCCATTCCATGGCGCTCATGGTCGAGCCGATCACGTTCGGCTTGCCCAGCTCCTGCAGGCTGCGGTGCAGCTTGGCGGCACGCCGGCGCACGTTCAGCCCGCCGGGCAGGATGCCCTCCTCGCCCAGGCCGTTGCTCACGCATTCCTGCATGGCGTCCCAGAGTTTCAGCAGCCCGGCGCGGATCTCCGCCTCGCTGCGCCAGGCCTTTTCGTTGGCCAGCATCAG